>NZ_JARWPM010000060.1 GCF_029869215.1 Nocardia carnea | reverse complement strand
TCTGCAACGGCGGGAATCCGTACGGATTGCGCATGCGGGTGTCGTTACGGGTCTGGCGGGCTCGCATGTGGTGGTGGATACGCTCGTGGCTCGCACCGGCGTCGATCAGGACGGCCGGCAGCATTTCGGCGGGCACCCGGTTGTTGTCGAGGTATTTCAGCGCGCGGTTGAGCCCGAGTTCGGTATCGATACCACCCCACGCGTCGGCTTCCTGGCGCGCCAGCAGCCGCCAGTTCTGCCGGCCGAGGGCACGCCATTGATGCCCTTCCAGCCGGCTGGCCGCGGATGCGATATTCGCCCGGTCGCTGCGTGCCTTACCGAAGGCCAGCGGGTACAGCGGATTCAGCGTTCCGGCCGCCAACCAGGCGGTGAGCGGTGAGGTGTTGACGGTGTTGAGGGCGGCCAGCGCCGCGATCGATCCCATCCCGGAACCACCGCCGGAACCCTTACCGGCGCCGCCGCCCATTCCGAGCGCGCTTCCGCCCGACCCCGCCGGCGCGCCCTGGACAGCGAGCGCGAACCGGTTGGCCGCCCAGTCCGAGCCGCGGGTGAGGCTCTTGGACAATCGGCCCATCTGCAGGATCGCCACGATCTGCACCACCGCGGCGATCACGATCACCGCTACCACCTGCCCGCGGGCCTGCTGGAACAGATTGCCGAGGAACAGCAGATAGACACCGACGAAGAGGGTGTATGCGCACATCCGGGCCGCGGCGATACCCGAATTCACCAGGTTGCGAATCAGGAAAGTCTGGGTGGGCCCGTAGACGAAACCGCCGGCGGCGAACCCGAATATCGCCATGAACCCCTGGTAGACGGCATCGAGCGCGGCCCGGATCAGCCGAATCGAGAGGATGACCGCGAACAACAGCAGGATCGCCGCCGAGACCAGGAGCACCAGACCCGTCCCGAGCTGGCCGACCTTCGGCTGAGTCGCTGCCGCGGCCGCGGGGTCACCACAGGTATCGAGTGCGCGCCGAGTCTCCTCGGTATCACCGGCCGTCATCCCCGCCGACCATGCGGCGGCACAGGCGGACCGGTCGTCGACGATATGCCCGAAGTTCCACACTTGCACCGGCCGGCGCGCGAAGTTGTCGGCCAGCTGGGTCTGCAGGGCTGATAGCTGCATATCCGGATCCGCCGCGGCCGATCCGTTCAGACCGGCGGCGATAGCGATACCGGCGTCACGCCCGCGGGCGAGCAGCCCGTCCGAGCCGAGCGCACCAGCCAGAGGCGCGGCCAGGAAGAGCGGGCCCAGGACCGCCACGGCGAGCATGGTCAGCGTCTGGACAACGGCCCGGCTGTGGAATCCGCGGACCGTGAACCAGGCCACGAAGAACGCGCCGATGGCCGCGGCCGTGATCAGGACGGCGGGTGTCGCGATCTGGGCGGCGAAGGCATCGGCCGTACCGCGCAGCGCGTCGGCGAACAGGTCGAGCCAGGCGAAACTCAGGGTATAGCCGATGAACCAGATCGCGGTGGTCACGATGATCATGTATCCGACGAATTCGACGCCGATCAGCGTCCACAGGATCGTTGCGCCGGGATCGAGCAGTCCGCCGCGGTCGCTGACGAAGGTGTAATCGGCGAGACCCACGCCGGCGGAATCCCGGATATTCATCCAGGCGACCCCGTCCATCCGGCTCACTCCGGTGGCCCCCGACCCGTCCTGCGCGAGCGCCACCGCCCCGAGACCGCCCGGGACAACGGTGAACACACCCAGCGCCGCGAGAAAACTCAGAATGCGGCGCCGCCAGGGTGCTGCTCTGCCGATCATGCTGGCATTGGTAATGACGCCGAATGAAGTTCAGCTGAACTGGTAGTGGCCGAACATGCCCGCACCAGTGAATTACGAAACAATATCGGATGACGTACCCAGGGTTGAGAATACGGCTAGAATATCCCAATTTTCCTGCGCGGTCCGCTATTCGGAACATGCTGATCGAATTACTCGGCAATTGCTCCCCGATGGCGACTTCACCAGTTCCGGTACATGATGGTGGGTTTGCGGCGCGACGCTCCGATCGACGGCCTCGGCGTGGCGGGTGGACCACCGCGGCGGCCGCCGGTTGATAGCATGGCGAATCCGGCCGACCATCCGGTCGGCTTGTCCACCAGGAGACATCTCGAAAGAGTCGTTCCATGCAGTTTGAAATCGTCGAGCGGGACGAGACGTGGGTGGCCGGTCTTCCGGTTCGCAGCCCCAAACGTGCGCTCGGTGAACTACGCGACCGCGACCTCGAGGGAGCCTGGTCGTCGGTGCTGCATCACGAACTCGGGGGGCCGCTGGCCACCGCGTACACCGACTACTCGCACGATCTGGGCACCTACAACACCCAGATCGTCGGCTATCGGTGCAGTTCGTTCGACGAGGTCACCCGCGGACATCTGGTGGCCCGGCTGCCCCGCGGCACGTACGCGAAGTTCTCCTCGGTGGGCAATTTCCCGCAGATCCTGACCAGCCTGTGGGCCCAGATCGCCTACGCCGAGGAACAACACCAGATCAGCCGGACGTTCACCGGCGATTTCGAGTTCTATCCGCACGCGTACAAGATCGATATGTATCTGGCGGTCGAGCCGCGATGAGCTACACGATCGTGGTGCGCGGGCAAGCGCTGTACGCCGGCCTGGTGTTCCCGAAGGTCCGCCCCAGTTTCAAAGTGAGCAACAGCGAACTCATCGAGTTCCTCAAGGACCGGTTGCGGGAACGGGCCGCCGGACTGGCCGGATCGGCCGATTCGGAACGGCCCATGTACACCGTGTACGTCCGCACGCCGACCGGAACCTACAACGCGCTGGTGTGTTTCGAATACCCCGAACCGGAGGCCGCCCAGGTGGGTGACGTCCTGGTCCGGGTGCCGCGGGGCGTCTACGCACGGTTCGTTCCCAACGGCGATTATCACGATCCGGTAGAAGATGTCTGGGCACAGGTCGACGACGCGACGGCCTCGGCCGAGATCACCCGTGCCTATCGCGAAGAGATCGAGATCTGGCACGGCTCGGAGTCAGTGGAGCTGTTCATTTCCATCAGCGCGTAGCCGCCACCCCGACGTTTCGTTGCGGGGTGTTAACCAAATCGGAACCAACCGGTCTGCTGGTAATTGATCATTCTTGAATCAATCGGCCTGACCTGCAATAACAGCGTGATCTCGGAAACGTTTTCGGAAGATTAGCCAGAGTTCTGGTCAATTGTGTTCATATGACGGATACTGCACTGGGCACGCCGACGAGCCGGGGCGTCGACGAGCTGCTGGACAACAATCCCGTGTGCCTCCTGCGCGCACGGCGAAAGAGTAGGAACTGCATGACTGTCGAAACGATCGCAGTCGGCCAGGAAGACCACCCGTGCAAGGGCCGCACTGCGGGATTTCGCGACAACGTCTCCGGCTATGACATCTGCGCCACCACCCCCGACCGCTCCCCCGAGCTCTGGCAGCGCTACCTGACCGGTGCCTGGGAGACCTACCGGCATTTCGGCAACGAACAGGCGCTGGACTTCGACACGATGGCGGACGGCTCCACCACGGCGCTGTTCTTCGCCGCCACCGACAGCGCCGGCGAGGTGGTCGGCGGCCTCCGCGTCCAAGGCCCCTACACCTGGGTCTCGGACGTGTCCTCGCTGCGGCCCTGGGCCGGGCGGCCCGGCGCGACGGATCTCGGCCGCATGATGGCCCGGCGTATCCCGCGCGGCGTCGTCGAATCCCGGGCACTCTGGGTCGGCCGCGACGCGGCGTGCCGGGGCGATCTCACCGCCGCGCTCTCCCGCTGTATCGCGCACGCCCCCCACCTGCTGGGCGCCCGCTACGGATTCGCCACCGTCGCCTCGTTCACCGCCGAACGGCATCGCGCCACCGGGGGCGTGGTCGCCGAGGCGATTCCGCCGGTCCCCTACCCGGACGAGCGCTACCGCACCGTCCCGATCTGGTGGGACACCCGGACGTATCATATATTTGCCGATAAGTTGCAGTATCTTCTGATGCGTGGTGAACTTCGCGCAATGGGATTAGCTGAACCCAAGTCGCGGCGGCCCATCCGGCCCCTGCGCCACAGTGGGGAGGAATGCTGGGCTTATGGTCGGTGAAGCAGATCTGGGGGTGGAATATCGGCCGCTGGTCCTCGATCCGGGCGATCCGGACGACGAACGGGCCCTGGCCGGCCTGCGCGGCACGTCATATATCGAATTCAACGATCTGCGCGGTTTGCTGGCCGCCGAATTCGGCCGGCTCAACGACCCGCCGGAAACCGGCGAAGGCCCGGCGGACGACCGCTGGGTGTACTACCCGTGGCGGCGCAGTGTCGTGGTCCTGCCGGGTCCGCGGACCTTCCGCGCCATCCGGCTCGACCGCAACCGCAACAAGCTCACCCGCGCCGAACAGGAGCGGCTGGCAACCCTCACGGTCGGGGTCGTCGGCCAAAGCGTGGGGCACGCCATCGCCTACACGCTGGCCCAGGAGGGGGCGTGCGGCGCACTGCGCCTCGCCGATTTCGACGAGCTCGAACTGTCCAACCTCAACCGGGTCCCCGCGACCCTGTTCGATATCGGCGTGAACAAGGCGATCGTCGCGGCCCGCCGGATCGCCGAACTCGATCCCTACCTGCCGGTGGAGGTCCGCGGCGGCGGAGTGGACACCGATTCCGTCGACGATTTCGTCGACGGCGTGGGGCTCGTGGTGGAGGAATGCGACTCCCTCGACATCAAACTGCTCGTGCGGGAAGCGGCCCGGCGCCGGAAACTGCCGCTGATCATGGAGACCAGCGACCGCGGCCTGGTGGACGTGGAACGGTTCGATCTGGAGCCGGACCGCCCGCCCTTCCACGGCCTGCTCGGCGATACGGCGGTCACCCAGCTCCGCGGCCTGTCCACCCGGGACAAAGCGCCCTATGTCGTCGGGCTGCTCGGCGCGCGGGACCTTTCGGCGCGGATGGCGGGCAGCCTGGTCGAGGTGGGCGAAACCCTGAACAGCTGGCCGCAGCTGGGTGGGGACGTGATGCTCGGCGCGGCGGGTGTCGCGACGGCGGTGCGCCGGATCGGGCTGGGCCGGCCGCTGCGGTCGGGCCGGACCAGGCTCGATATCGAATACGCGCTCGATACGCTCACCGATCCGGATCTCGACCTCGTCGACGATCCCCCCGAAACCGATACCGAACCCGGCCGGCCGGCCGCGACACCCGTCGGCCGGATCCTCGCCTGCGCGCAGCGGGCACCCTCGGGTGGCAATATCCAGCCCTGGTCGCTGCACACCGCACCCGGCGAGATCAGGATCGCGCTGGAGACCCGGTACACCACCGCGATGGATATCGGGTACCGGGGCAGCGCCGTCGCGGTGGGCGCCGCGTTGTACAACGCCCGCGTCGCGGCAGCGGCCAATGAGCTGCTCGGCCCCCACGAATTCGTCGAAGCACCGGGCACACCGCTGGCCGCGGTACTGCATATCGGCACCGGCACGGATGCGGCGCTGGCCGCCGACTACCCGTACGCGCTCGACCGGGAGACCAACCGCCGGCTCGGCTACGGCGGCCGGATCCCCGAGTCCGTGCTCGCCGATCTCGCCGCGGCGGCCGCCGCGGAAGGCGCGCGGATGCGGGCCGTCACCGAGCCGCCCGGCCTGCGCACGGCCGCCGCCCTGCTCGCCGAAGCGGACCGGGTCCGCTACCTCACTCCGCAACTGCACCGGGAGATGTTCGCGGAGATGCGCCGGCCCACCGACGACCTCTCCGACGGGATCGATATCCGTTCGCTCGAACTCGCCCCCGACGAACGCGCGGCCCTGGAGATCGGGCGACGCGCCGATGTGATGGCCCAGTTGCACAACTGGTCGGCCGGTGCCGCGCTCGGCGATTACGCCCGGGACCGGGTACGTTCCAGCTCCGCCGTGGTAGCGGTGACCTTCCGCCGGGAATCCGGGACCGAGGGCGGCGGGTTGACCGGCTACGCCCGCGCCGGGGCGGCCGTACAGCGGCTGTGGATCCAGGCGCAACGGGTGGGGCTGGCGGTACAGCCGATGTCCCCGGTCTTCCTGTTTTCGCAAACCCGTACCGAACTGGATGCCCTTTCCCCGGCTTACGCAAGTAGACTGTGCACACTTCAGGGTCGTTTCCTTGAACTACTGGAAGTGCCGGAACAGGAAAGCGTGGCGCTGGTACTACGCCTGAGTTACGCGGCAGCTGCCAGCGTGCGGAGCAGACGTCGCCCGGTATCGGGCGCGGAGCCCCGCGGCTAGTGTGATCGGAGATCAGGTGCCTCGGCGGACACTCGACTCGCTGGTGACTGAGGTCGCCGCGGAGCTGATGGGCGTCGATTCGGCGACCATGGTGTCGGCCACCGAGCAGGTCCTGGCCATGCTGATCGACTACTTCGACGTGGACTTCAGCTACCTGCGGCACAACGATCCGAAGAACCGGTCGACGGTGCTGGTGGCCGAGTGGCCGCCGCGCCAGGACAAACCCGACCCGGATCCGCTGGAGGTCGTGTACTTCGACCAGGCCGATTCGGTGTTCCGATCGCTCGAGCACGCCACCGAACCCTTTCTGGTCCCGGCCAGCGCCGCCGACTATCAGCAGACCGTGCACTCCGCGTCCGGGCTCGGCGATATCAGTTCCGCGGCGGTCCCGCTGGTATCGCGCGGTAAATCCACCGGGCTGCTCGGTTTCGTCAAGGTCGGCGACCGGGACTGGAGCAACCGCGAACTCAATGTCCTCAAGGCCATCGCCACCCTCTTCGCGCAACTGCAGGCGCGGGTGGAGGCCGAGGAGCAGCTGCGGTTCATCGCCCTGCACGACGATCTGACCGGTCTGTCGAACCGCCGCGCTCTGCTCGAACATATGGAACAGCGGTTACAGCCCGGCAGTCCCGGCCCGGTGGCGGCCTTCTTCCTCGACCTCGACCGCCTCAAAGCGCTCAATGATTTCCTGGGCCATACCGCCGGGGACAAGTTCATCCGCACCCTGTCCGAACGGCTGCAGGACAATCTCGATCCGCACGATATGATCGCCCGCCTCGGCGGCGACGAGTTCGTGATCGTGCCCGCCAAACCCATGGACACCGTGGCCGCCGAACACGAGGCGATCCGGATCCAGGAACTCGTCAGCCGCCGGGTCACCGTGGGGGGTGAATCGGTGAGCCGCGGCGCCAGCGTGGGGGTCGCCGTCGGTATTCCGGGTGAGACCACAGTCGCCGACATCATGCGCCGCGCCGATCACGCCCTGCTGTCGGCCAAATCCGGCGGCGGGAACGGGGTCGCCTTGTTCACCGACGCGATGCGCGCCCAGTTCGAGCTCCAGGACGATGTGGAGCTCAACCTGCGCAGCGCCGTCGCCGACGGGTCGCTGATCCTGCACTACCAGCCCGAGGTCGATCTGCGCACCGGCCGGATCGTCGCCATGGAAGCCCTGGTGCGCTGGCTGCACCCGACCCGCGGACTGCTGCCGCCCGGCGCGTTCGTCACCGTCGCCGAGGCCACCAATCTGGCCGGTGAGCTGGGCCGCTGGGTTATCCGCACCGCCTGTGCGCAGTTCGCGCAATGGCGGCGCCAGGGGCTGGCGAGCAATATGGTCATGCGGATCAACGTGTCCCCGGTGCAGTTGGTGAGCCTGGACTTCGTGGAGCGGATCGAGGACATCCTGCGGCAGTTCGGGATCGACGGCAGCTCCATCTGCCTGGAGATCACCGAACACGTGGTGGTGCAGGATCTGGCCCGCACCCAGGTCACACTGCGGGGACTCAAACGGATGGGCGTCCAGATCGCCATCGACGATTTCGGCACTGGTTACTCCTCGCTGTCGCATCTGAAGGCGCTCCCGGTGGACGCGGTGAAGATCGACCGCGGATTCGTGCAGCGGCTCGGTGCCAGCACCGACGATCTGGCCATCGTGAAATCGATCATCGGCCTGGCGGGGTCGTTCGGGCTCGGCGTGGTCGGCGAGGGTGTGGAAACCCCGGTCGCCGCCCGCACCCTGGTGGGCCTGGGCTGCTACCGGGCGCAAGGGTTTCTCATCGCCCGGCCGCTGCCCGCCGAAAAGCTCAGTGAACATCTCAGCGTGGGCCGGATCCCGCTGAACCTCGATCTGCCCCGTTCCGGGCACAATCCCGCTCCGTAGCGGCCCGCAGTTCAAATAAAACCCGTCGTTAACCGCGAGTTCAGCGGCCCGGTTCCGGCGGGCACCCGGCCCGCGTCACGATCGGCGGCGTGCGCATAGTGCAACTGGCGAACTTCTACGGCCCGCGCTCAGGGGGCCTGCGTACGGCACTGCACCATCTCGGTGAGGGATACGTCGCGGCCGGGCACGAGGTCGTCCTGATCGTTCCCGGCCCCCGGCGCGCCGAGGAGTCACTGCCGACCGGGGTCCTGCGGATAACCCTGCCCGCCGTCAAGATCCCGTGGACCGGTGGTTACCGCGCCGCCGATCCGCGCCGGGTCGCCGATACGCTGACCGGCCTGCGCCCCGACGTCCTCGAGGTCTCCGACCGGCTGACCCTGCGCGGTTTCGGGCGCTGGGCCCGCCGCCGGGACGTGACCGGCGTGATGATCTCCCACGAACGGCTGGACCGGCTGCTCGGGCAGATCATGCCGGACCGCTACGCCCGGCACTGCGCCGATATCGCCAATCGCCGCACGGCCGCCGAATACGACATGGTCGTCTGCACCACCGAATTCGCGCAGGCCGAGTTCCGGCGGATCGGCGCGCCGAATGTGGAAATGGTGCCGCTGGGCGTCGATCTGGATCTGTTCAGCCCGAACCGGCACGACCGCGGGCTGCGCGCCGATCTCGGGGTGCCGGGTCAGCCGCTGCTGGTGCACTGCGGCCGGCTGTCGGTGGAGAAACGGGCCGACCGCAGTATCGAGGCGATCGGCGAGCTGCGGCGGGCCGGAGTGGACGCGCGACTGGTGGTCGCCGGTGACGGCCCGCGACGCGACGCGCTGGAACGGCGGGCCCGGTCGCTGCCCCCTCTGCCCGGCGGGCTGCCCGCGGTGCATTTCACCGGGTTCATCAGTGACCGGACACAGGTCGCGACCCTGCTGGCCACCGCGGACATCTCGCTCGCCCCCGGACCGCACGAAACGTTCGGACTCGCGGCGCTCGAAGCGCTGGCCGCGGGCACGCCGGTGGTGGCGAGCCAGTCCTCGGCGCTGGCCGATATCGTCACCGCCGATTGCGGCGCGGTGGCCGCCGACGATCCCGCGGCCTTCGCGGACGCGGTCACCGCTGTGCTGGCCCGGCCACCCGCGCAGCGGCGGGGTGCGGCCCGTCAGCGCGCCGAACAGTTCACCTGGCCGGCGGCGGTGTCGGGAATGCTGTCCGTACTGGACCGCTGAATCCCCACACCGAACTCAGCGATCGCTGTGGCCGCCCAGGGCCTTGCTCGGCCCATATCGTTCGTGTTGTGTAAAAAGTCGCCGAGACGAACCTCGGGACCCTTGCCATGGCTGGCAAGAAGCCGGTTGCGGCTGAACTCCGGGTTGCGAAATGCTTTCGTCCGAGTGTCATCCTGACGTGCAAGCCCGACGATCGCGCAAACCCCTCCGGGTCGATGTTCACCGGCCGGCTTGCGGGACAGGATTCGCCGAGGCGGGAGTGTGCTGTGATCAGGTCCGGAAACCCGGAACTTGCGGACCTGACCGATCGGATCGTCGCCCGGCTGCGTGAGCTCGCGCCGGACGGGTGCCCCCGGTGGGAGGCCGCGTTCGCGATGACCGTGGTCGCCGAATCTGCCCTGTTCCTCGCCGAGGACGGCGATCACCCGATCCGGTGCCAGGTGTCGGATGCGGTGTGGGAGTTGGTGCGCCTGCATCGGGATCTGTCCGCTGTCGTCGAGGACGAGCCGTGGTGGCGGTTGGTTGTGCACGCCGATACCCAGGGGGTCGAGGTCGTCACCGATCGGGGCGCCGAGCCTTTTCCCGGGGAGCAACTGTTTGCGCCGCAGGCGTATCTGGCCGATCTGGAACGGTATCCGCGTAACCGGCTGCCCGTGTGGCTGGCCGCCTACCTCGGGCGCGGCGAATCCCAATCGAGGTCACCGCGCGCGGCCGCGGACGGTGTGCGCGCGGATCTGAGTGCGGGTGTGCGGGCAGTGCCGGTGACCGGCGAGCTGCCGGATCTGGCGGTGGTGTGGGCCCGGTGGGCGGTGCTGGCCGCGGCCTTTGTGGCGGCCGGATCGGAACGAGGCCCGCGGATCGGCCCCTCGGTCGGCATCTTCGAAAGTTCGGGTCACAGCGGTTCGACGTTGACGCTGTTACCCGGCGACCGGGCGGTGCTGTCGGGCGGTGTCTGGGAGGCGCCGGTGTTGGAATCCGCCTACAACGGTCTCGGCGCAATGCCGAAAATATTCGCCGGAGCGCCGGATTGGGTGGCCGACCCGGTACTGAACCCACGCGTGATGACCGGCATGCTGTCGTTTTGTTACTGGTGGGATCAGGGACAGTGGTATCGCGGCGAATCGGCTCCGATGGTGGAATGCGCGCCGGCATTGCCCGCCGTGTGGACGGCCGGCGCGGTGGCGAAAGTGGTCGCGAGTGTGTTGGACGGCCCGTCGCCGGATGCCGTTGAACCTCTGGTGTCGGCCGCGCAGGCCGCGGGCGTGACCCGCGCGGCGATTGTGGAAGTTGTCGGTGCGGACGCCGACGCCGATATCGACGGCGCCCTGTTCCAGTTCGTGCTCGCCGATCTGGTCGCCGGCGATATCGCCGGGATCCGGGAAGCGGAGGCGTTGACCCTCGTCGGTGATCACGTCCGCAGCCGGGGTTACGACACGACCGGATTCCCGCTCTCGACGCTGCGGGCCGAGCGGATCAGCGTGGGCTGGATGGTGCGATCACCGGTGCCCGAGGGGGAGATCGCGCTCGATCGTGCGGTCTTCTATGTGGCCGACGACGGTGTCGTGGAGCGGTCGAGCTCATCGGTGCCGCTGTCGGCGTTCATCACCGATTTCGAGCGCCGGTTCCGGCTGCGTACCGGCGGACCGAGGCTCGCCGGCCGAGGTGGGCGATGAGCGGCGAACTGCGACTGGACCTGGATGGTCTGCGCGAGCGCGGCGCGCGACTGGCCGAGATCGCCGATCTCGTGCAGCAGACGCACGCCGGGCTGCAGTACTGCTTGCAGCAGGCGGAAGGCAGTTTCGGCGACGACTATATGGGCCGTACCTTCGCCGAACAGTTCACGCCGCGCGCCGAACACGTTGTTTCCACCGTGCAGGCCATGGCTGACGGAATGCGTAGTAGCGCGGCGGGAATCACCAGCGCCGCGAACAGCTTCGGTGCACAGGACAGCGGCAGCGCCGCGCAGGTGGCCGGAGCTGCCCAGGATGCGGGCGCGGAACCTGCCGGTATCGCCGAACCGACCCCGGTGGGTACGGCCGGTTCACCATCGCCGGCCGATGAACCCCGGCCGAACCCGTCCGATCAGGCCATGGCGACGCCGGAGCAGAATTCGCCGCTGTATCCTGCCGGCGGGCCACAGAGCACCGATCCACTCCCGGCCGATGGGTACAACCGGCCCGGTAGCGCACCGGCACCGGACGGATCCCCGGGGCAGGCGACAGACAACGGACCACGGTCCGAGTCGCCGTGGAGTCGTTCCGGGCCCGAACCAGGTCCGCCGAGCAACGCTGCGACCGGCGCCCCCGGCCGAGGGCCCGGATCGGCCGCGCCGCAACCGTCTTCCGCGATCTCGCCCCCACCCGTTGCAGCCCCATCCGATTCGCGTAATACGCCCTGGACCTCGGGAGCACCGTCCGGCAGCCCCGTCTCGGGACCCGCGGCACGGACCGCCGCCCCGCAGACCGAGCCGCCGCCCCGCACGACCGGTAATCCCGGAGTGCCCGGCTCCCCCGGCAACGCCGGAAGGCCCGCAAACGCGGAGGCGGATCCACGACCCGGTCCCCCACCACGACCGAACGCGCGGGCCGGTGACGACGGCCGCGAGCGCGATCGCGATCGGCGCGACGGCCGCGAGCGGTCGACAGCCGATCCGGAAATCGAACGGCTGGCCCGCGCATTGGCCGAGCGGCACGGCGTCGAGGTGGCGGGTTTCGATGACCCCGATCTTCAGCTCGCGCCGGTACAGGAGTTCGTGACCGCGGTGGACCGGGTCCTCACCGACTACCCGATGATCGTGCTCGGGCTCGTCGCGATCGCCGAGCTCGGTGATGAGCGCAGCACAGTGCGATGGGATTGTTCGTCGCCGGATATCGAGGGTGCTGTCCGGTCGATAACGCTCGACCGGCACGCCGCACAACAGCCGCGGGAACCTGCCCGACCGCCGAAGGAACCCGCACCCCCGCGGGACGCCCCCGACACCGCGGAATCGGGTGTGACAGCACAGCCGGATATCTACACGGCCACCTTGCGAGCATTCGGCCGGGCACTGGATGCCGCCGGTGGTGGAGTCGCGTGCCGGCGGGCACAACGCGTCCTGATCTCGGAATACCTCGACACCCAGCCGCGTCCGCGCCCTGCGCTGTCCGAGGTGGTGCGCGGCTACCGGGAGTGGCGTGCCGAATTGTCCGGTGATGGCACGGAACGAGACCGATTCCAGGTGGACGTGGCGCTCGGTGTCGCGTTCGCCGAGGTGGTGAAGCACGGCGAGAAGGCCGGCATTCAGGCACGACTGCTGCATGCGGTGCTGGTCGCTGCGGCGACGCGCCTGGGGTAGGTCGCGGCGATGGACGGTTCGCTGTTCAGCCCGGTGGTGCAGCTGCGCAACGCCTTCGAAACCCTGCCCGAGTTCCTGCGGACTCCGATCGAGTTGGTGGTCTTCGGCGGGGAGCTTCCCGGCGCCGACATTTCGGGGATGCGCCGGATGGCAGCCGAGCTGCGTGCCCACAGTCTGGAAATGGAGGGCCATGCGGCCGATCTCGACAGCCTGCTGACGCAGGAGGATTCCGTGGGCGAGACGGCCGAACAGCTGCGTGAAGCGTTGAGTTCCTATCGGCAGGGCGCGGCTCAGCTCGGCAACGATGTGAACGCTCTGGCCGATCAGGCGCAGGCGGCGGCCAACGACGCGGAGAAGTGGCTGTGCGTGATGTTCACGTTCGGCATCCACCTGGCGTGGCGGATCTACGGTTTGCTGGCCACCGCCGCGGCGGGGGGCCCGGCCGGTCAGGTTGCGGCCGCGCCGGCAGTCGAATCCACGCTGGTCAAGGGACGCGCCGAGGTCGCCGTGATGCGGGCCAACCTACAGCGGGCCATTCAAGAGGGTGGTGCCAGGGCAGCTGCCCAGCTGAGCGGTATGGGGCCGATGCAGTTCGCCAAGTGGATGGGTACAGCGGTCGCGCTGCCCGTGGGTGTCGAAGTGGGTGTGCAAGCGCTACAGGTCGCCACCGGGGACAGAACGACCGAGATCATCGGGGAGGACGGTTCCAACCCCACGGGCATCGATCTGAAGTCGATCGAGGTGGCCGCCGTGTCCGGCGCGGGCGGAGCGGTCGCCGGCATGCTCGCGGGCCGGTTCGCGCCGATGGTGTTCCCGCAGATCGCGACCAGTCGTGTGGCCATGGGTTTGGTGCACGGTACGGCGGGCGCCATCGGAGGCATGGGGGCGGCGTTCGCGGTTGCCGGCTGGCCGCAGCATTACACGGAGGTGCTGGGGCCACTGCTCAACGGTGCGTTCTCGGGGGGCGTCTATGCCCAGACCGCCCGTCCGCCGGCGGTCGACGGCGGCGCACCGTTCACGCCGCCCGATGCGATCTCGGTAGGGCCGGACGCGAATACCACGGCGCCGCGGCAACCGATCGATATATCGGCGGATTCGAAACGGGCGTGGGAGTCCGCGACACAGACGTGGAAACCGGCTGCGGAGACCACAGGTGAGCGTGGCGGGCATCCCACCGAGGCGGCGGCCGCGCAGCCACGATCACAGAATGAGCAGCAGGCATCGGCGGTGCCCGACGGCGCCGGTGGTGGTACATCCACCGCGACCGGTAGCCGAACGCCCGCGGAAGCCGCCGGTAGAGCGCCGGAGGGAGCAGGCGGAAGAGCGCCGGGGTCGCAGGCCACTGCCGGTGCCTTGGCCGACGCCGCCGCGGCTCGGCCGCGATCGGAGACGAGCCCATCGGCCGATCGGCCGCCGGCGGACAAGCACGGCACTGCTGGGCGGGCGCCCGTGCCGCGGTCGGTCGAGGCGGTGGGTGAAACCGCGCCGCCGCCGAAGATCCCGACGGACGCGCCGCCGGGCAGCGAGGTTCCCGGACAGGCCGGACCGGACACCGCGGTCGCGGACAGCGCCGGTAACGAGGCATCGGCACGACCCGATCCGGTCGCCGGGAGCGATACCGGGTCGCCGGGCGACCGTGCCGAACACGGATCGCCGGGGGGCGACGAGCATGCGACCGCGCCGCGGGATGCGACCGCCGAGCAGTCCGAGCAGCTGAGACCTGAAGGCTCGACCCGGCCCGAGACGGACGGCCCCGACGCGCCCACTGCGGGCGAACATTCGTCATCCGCGCGCGACGAGCAGAGTGTTCGGGATGCCGATCACGACAGCCTCGCCGAAGCCGCCGGAATGCCCCGTAGCGACCGCGACCGGGCGGTCGATCTGCTGATCGACTTCCACCAGGCCTCCGCCGACCAGGTACCGGAAAGTCAACGCCTGTCCAACCTTCCGGACGACGTACTGAAGGCCGGACTGCACAGCGGCGATGAACACCAATCGCTGCTGGCGACGGTGGAGATCATCCGGCGCGGCACGATCAGTGACGCGGTGCCGGGCGGCATGGTGCTGCGGGTCGAGCAGGCCGAAGCCGTCTACGCGATGAAATCGCGGCCGGTGGAAATGAAGCCCGGCGAAGGCAAATCGCTGGTATTCATGGCGGCCGCGATACAACGTGCGGTACACCATGGCTCGGTTCTGCTCGTGACGACGACCGATGGGCTGGCCAATCGGGAAGTCGTCACATACGAGAAGTTGTTGTCCGACTCCACGCATCAAAAGATGATGACCGACTTCGGGATCGACGTGTTCCGCGCCGATCAGGAGAACGGCTTCGGACCGATCCAGGAGGGCCGGCCGGCGATCGTGGTCGCGACCGGCGAAACCGTCGGGCATTTGTGCAATGCCGGCATCAAGCCACCACGGCATGCGCTGATCGACGAGATGGACGGCATCATCGACCGCGGCGAACGGCAGTTCCTGCGGTCCGAAGGTCCCGAGCAGGCGGCTCCGGAGGAAACCGCCCGGCAGGTGTTCGACGCGCACGATTTCCTCACCAAGGCGCTGGCGGACGGGTCACTGTCGCACAAAGATTTCGGCCTCCGGAGAATCGCCGAGGAAATCGGCGTGCACGCCGACGGCACACCGGAATTCAAGTACTGGTACGACGGTCAGCCCGAACTCACAGCCGCGGGGCGGGCAAAGGTCGAGGCGCTGCCGAACGGCCGGAACTGGCTGGAGGGAATGGGCGCTTCCCGGTTGGAAATGGCGGCCAATGCCGAATTTCTGGTTCGTAATGGCGTCCACTACAAAATGGATGCGGGCAAGATCGTCATCATCGATCAGGCCGAGCACGGGCTGCAACGGAATCCGAAAACCTCGAGCGAATCCCGGTGGAGCGCGGAGCCGGGAAAGGCGAGCCTCGCACAGGCCATCGAGGCGAAGGAATTCCGCGCGGCCGAGGCACGCGGAGAACAGGCCGAGGACCATCGGATCGTGGTGCGCGCGGATGCGGAATCCGCCAAACGTATCGACTCGGTGGAAATCTACCGCGTCGGAGAAGGTTCCTTCTTCGATGAGGTGACCGGTGCGTCCGGTACGCTCACCGACCTCAACCCCGTGCTGGAGAAAATCTACGGTCTGGAGCCGGCGTACGAGGTCGGACGGTCACAAACGCATCGGCTGGTGGAAGGCCAGCACGATGTGGTCGAAAGCACCCATGCCAAGCTGCGCACGATCGCCGAGTACGCGAGCGAGATGCGGAAAGAGGGTACGGGACGGTTCCAAGAGATTCTGTGTCACCGAGACGACCTGGTCGCCCGACAGGTAGAGGCGCTGGTGCGCGCGGGGGTGCCGCGCGAGGCGATCGAAGCGGTCGACGCCGAGCGGATCATCGGCTGGGGTGCCGACTGGGAAGCCCAGTTGCAGAACGTTTTCGACGCGGCCGGTGAGCAGGGCAAGATCCTGGTGATCAACCGGCAGGGCCAGCGCGGCGTCGACATCTCGGTGTCGGATGAGGTGAAGGCCCAGGGCGGCATGCATGTCTGGATGACCGAGGCGCCGGAGCAGTCCTACATTCACGAGCAGGCCAAGAACCGCACGGCACGTAACGGCCAGCTCGGCAGCGCGCAGGTGGTGATGTCGGCCGAAGACGCGCTGATCCGCAATGCCATGCACCTGCGCGGAGTACGTGAGACGGTAATCAGCTACGAACAGGCCGTGGCCGCGCATGCCGCCGATCCGACCCCGCAGACCCACGACGCGGTGGTCGAGGCACGCCAATCCGTTCGCGAGCTGGTGCCCGAACTGCAAGAACGTGCGCTGCGGCACTCCACCGCGGATTTCATCCGGCATCACGCCTTCTCCACCGCCATGCCCACCGTCACCCTCGCCGAGGCCGACACCGGACAGTATCGCCGTGATGACGAGGTCGACTTCCTACGACCGGATGAAGCTGCGGACAGGACCGCACGCCTGGCCGGCCTGCTGGGTATCCCGGCTCCGACCGTCGCGGACCAGATCACCGCACTCGAACGCGACGGTGCCGACGACCCGATTCGCGAGCTACTGCGCCGGGCCGGTATCTCGCCGGCGGCGGCCGAGGCACTAGGGCAACATGTCGACGAGACCGCCCCCGCCGCGGCGCGGGACCGGGCCATGTTCAACGACACAGACGCATTGATCCACCTGGGGCAGTTACGGGGCCGGCTCGCCGAACAACTCGGTATACCGATCCCGGATATCGACGGCGCCGAAGGTATGCGCATACTCGATCCCGCGCTGACCGAAGCGCGGGACGCCCTCGCGGCAGCTCTGGGCTACCCCGCTGCCGGCATCACGCCCGCCATCGCCCGCGACATCCTCGGCGAAAAACTGAGCGATCAGCTGGCCGCCACGAACACCGCGGAACCAGCAGTACACCACGATACTGCGCCGGCTGCGGCGGATTCCGCGCCGGCGGGCCACGACACCCACGGCGGGGCAGCACAGGATGCCGCTGCTCAGCATTCCGACACGCAGAACAGCGACGTCGACCACGGGACAGCCGACGATATCGTTGCCGCCGCGTCACGCTATCTGGCTCTTTCGGCCCTGTTCGATTTGGTTGTGCAGTTCCATCGGCGCAGTCCGAACAGTTGTGTCAACAATGCCGTGACCGGGATGCGGGTGTTGTGCCCCGACAACGCCGACCGTTTCCAGGTACCCAATACGAAGCTGGGGGGATACGGCCGCAACGATGTGCGCGACATCTTCGGCGCCGAACTGCGGAACGCCGGAACGCTGGACCAGGTGGCGGAATCGCTGAAAACACGGCCCGGCGGAATCACCGTCCTGACCTATAAATGGAAAGACACCCACGCCAACGGCACCAGCACCGAGGCCGACGACCATATGGTGCTGCTGGTCAACGACAGCACCTCGGTCGACGAACCGAACCTGGTCGTCGTCGATCTGGCCGCGTCACGCGATCGCCACACCGACAACGACTACGGCCCGCGCGATCTGCGCAATCGCCGCAGCTTGCTGAACAAGGCCGTCGGATTCGATGAGTGGCGCCGCGAACAGGAAGTATTCATCAACCGGCTGCACGTGAACAAGCGGCTGTTCGAAACCATCGAGTTCGACCGGGACGGAAACCTCGTCTCCGGCTCCCAGCCGCGGTCCCCCGCGGCCGCGACCTCCCGAGCTTCCCGGCGGGTGACGGTTTCACCCGCCACTGTGGACGAAATCAATGCAATTATCGAGGAGAAACCCGCGCGGGTCGGCAGCCGTCCGTCGGACAGTGCGGCCGAGCCGTCATCGCCGGATGCCGCGAACCGACGTAACGCCGGGCGAGCCCGATCCCCGTGGCACAGTCCGGCCGAATCTCGCTCCGGACCGCCACAGCCTTCCGACTTCCCTGGTTTCGGCGCGTGGCTGCGCGCGTACCGCGACTACCGGGAACTGAGTGTGGCCGAATTCGCCGCGGAAGCAATCGGCAGAAAGGCACTGTCGGCGTACGAACGTGGCGATACCCCGAAGCTGCAGGGTGTGCTCGCGCTGCTGACCGCCCGAGCGGTTCCCGACGCCCTTGCCCGCAACGTATTGCTCGAATTCTTCGACGGAAGAGGACTCGCCCGGTTCGATCCCGAGGGCAATTTCCTGCCGGATCCCAGCGCATACGAACCAGCGGATCAACACGCCGTGAACAAATGGCTGGTGTCCTTGCGACATTACGTGGGTGTCACGCAAAAGGAATTCAGTGGGTCGGTTGTTCACAAATCCTATCTTGCCCGGGTCGAACTCGGCACGGCGCAACCCGACTCGGCCACTGTGCATGCGCTGATAGCGGCCCACGGATTCCCGGAATCCGTCGCCGAGGCCGCGCTGCGCCGGTTTTTTCCAGAAGGGAGGCCGGCGTGGCTTCGGCCGAACCGGAATCCGTTGCCCGATCCGGTGGAATTCGATCCGGCAGATCGATACGCCGCCAACCGTTGGCTGACCGCCCTGCGCGCTCATCTGGCCGTGAGCGCGGCCGATTTCGCGGCGGGGGTCCACGCGTCGACCATCGCGGCGATCGAACGCCGAGCCGCCACCGTGACCCCGCGGATCCTCTACGAGGTCGTGGCCACGAACAACCTCACACATAAGGTGGCGCGCGCCGCCCTGCTCCGCTTCTTCGACGGTGAAGGACTCGGCCGATTCGATCCCGCTGGCGAATTCAGACCGTCCCCGAGCACATATGATCCAGGTGACCCGCACGCGGTCAGCAAATGGCTGGGCGCACTGCGAAAGTACCTCGGTACCACCACAGAAGAGTTCTCCGGACCGCTGCCGTCGACCCTGATCAAGCATTTCGAAAGAGAACGGCGCATTCCGAAGGCAAGTGCAGTCCGGGATATTGTGCGGGCCAATCGATTACCGGACGATATCGCGGTCGCAGCGCTGCGCCGGTTCTACGGCGGCGAAGGGCTGGCCTGGTATGATCCCGACGGTCGGCTGCTACCGCGACCGACGGATTTCGATCCTGCCGACCCGCATGGGGTGAACCGCTGGCTGACCGCTCTGCGACGCTATCTGGGTGTAACCCAGGCCGAGTTCGCGGGGCAGTTCAGTAGCGGCACGGTCAGTAGCCTCGAGGCGCTGAAGACCCATCCGATCCCGGCTACCGTACGAGATATCGTCCGCGCCAACAACCTTCCGGACGATATCGGCCGCGAAGCAAATGTATGGTTCTTCAATCGCGAGGGGCTGGCCTGGTACGACCCGGACAGCGTCCAAACGCCGATTCCGGCCGGCTATTCGACTGTGAACGAATGGTTGCGAGCCTGGCGTCACTACCTCGGACGCAGTCAGGAACGGTTTTCCGGTCGACTCAGTGCCGGTGCCCTCAAACACTCCGAGCACGGCCGCACCCAGCGCCCCCGGTTGTCCTCACTGCGCGTTCTGCGCGACGACAACGGTATTCCGCAGCATTTGCTCGATACCGCGATCGACCTCTTCTACCGGCACGACGGCGTCGACGATGCCGATCCGGATGAAGCGGCGCTGTTCCGGCGCTACATCGCTACGCGCGTCGACTCGCCGGAAGAGAAGATGATCCGGGACGAAATCTTCGCCCGGTTCTCCTGGGTTCCCGAAGCCGTCGTACGCAAGATGGGGCGCACTGGTGACGACCACGACGAACTGACCCAGCAAGCCCGAATCGAAATCCTGTCGGCGATCGCCAACCACGCCCCCGCCGGTGCCTTCGCCCCACACGCCTGGGCGGCAGCGGTATGGGCGGTGGTTTCGGCGCGTTACGAGGCGGCCTACCCGGGGCTGAGCCGCACCGAGCGCGCGCTGGTCGTCAGGGTCCATCGCGAACTGGGCATCCAGTCCCAGGCACTGCAACTGGACGAGGATCGCGTTCTCGACTCCGCGATCGCCGAAGCCCTGGGTGTCCCTCTGACGGATATCGCGTGGGCGCGGCAGACCCTTTCCGGTGGGTCACTGCGACTCGACCGGTCCGTGGTGGACGACGGCAGCTCACTCGACGAGGTCGTGAGCGACCAGACCGCGCGGTCCCCATTCGCCGATATCGAGCTGGAACAGGCCATTCGGGCCGGTCTGGCCGGCCTCCCCGAACCCGGCACCGCCTGGAATCTATTGGTGCTGAATCTCGTCGAGGGCAACCCCCTCGACGAGGTCGCCGGGCGGCTCGGCATGTCTCTGGATTCCGCCACCGACCTACTCGGTCAGGTCACCGAGGTGATGCAGACCGTGCTGGCGGATCCCACCGGCCGCCGCGCCGCCGCGGCGGATTCGGTCACCCCGGCACGCACAGAAACACCGGACAGCATCGGCAGCCGGCCGTCGGAGCGCTCGGCCGATCCGTCGTCACCGGATACCGGCTTGCGGTTCGATGGCCTCACCGCCGGTAGCGAGGCACAAGCCGACCTGGTGGAACGACAGATCATCGCGTTGCTGAAGGGTTGGTCGGATCCGGCGTATGTGCGGGAGATCGCCGCGGCCGTCGGTGCGTCGATTCGGTGGGGACAGGGACCGATAACGCTCGGGGTCGAGCTCGATGCCGACGCGCTGCACGTGGATCTCGTCGATATCACGGGAGAAAACTCCTATGTACGGGTCGAATGGCGGCTGGGGCGGACTCCGGGTCCGGTCGAGCGAGCCGCGGAACAACCGGCCGAAAGGTCCGTGGAAGAACTCGATCTCGACCGCTTGATGGAGATGTTCGGCGAATCCGAGACCGCGGAGATACCGCCGTACCAGCGGGAGGTGCGCCGGATCCGCAATGCCGTCGAGGGCCGGCTGTTCGAGGACGATCCGAACATCTCCGGCGAGTTGGTGGACAGCATCCTGCTGGCAGTGAGCGAACTGGTCACCAACGCGAAGAAACACCTGTACAGCAAGGCTTCATCGGCGGGCCTCCCTCCGGAGGAAGTCCTCGATCTGTCGATTCAGGGTACCGGCGACGACCGGCAGGTACACGTCGCGATCACCAATGACATCGCCGCCGGCGTCGCCGCGAAGCTACCGAAATGGACACCCGACGAACAAGACGAGGACCGGGAAGGTGGCCGCGGCACCCAGCTCGTGATCGCCGAGAGTACAGTCGCGGTCCGCCGCATCACCTTCGCCAATGGCCGGAACACCGTCGAGCACGCGGTCGAGTACCACGCGACACCTCCTACCGGTGATATCGCCGCCGCACACAGCCGCAACACGGCGCGCGTGCCCGCTACCACACGGTTCGCCACCACGGGCAGGTTCCTGCGCGACTCCGCAGCGGAACCGGGCGAGGCGGTGCCCGACCACATCGTCGCCTGCGCCGGTTCGACCATCCGGTCCGCGTGGGCCGACGGATTGGATGATGCGCTCATCCCGCACAAGGATGCGGCGAGCTGGGACACACTCGTCACCGGCCTCACCACCGGGCTCGCCGAACTCGTCGTGGCCGACGGGACTCTCGAGCAGCGCCTGGCTCGTGAGATAGACAGCCTGGCCGATCCCGAGAACCCCCGGCACAGTGCGGTCTTCGTCGTCGAGCGCGACGGTATCGCGCACGCTTTCTATGTCACCCAGCTCAACGATGCTCTGCTGGTCTACGACACCAACGTCCCGCGTATCGCCGACCCCGACCTGGGCGGCAAGCCCATCGCCCGGCTCCGCGACCGCGATACCTGGCAAACCTTCTTCCGGGAGTCGTTCCCCCGGCCGGACCGGGCCTTTTTCGCCCACTTCGAACGTACTTCGGGTCGTCTCGTTCCGCTTCCGCACGAGGCCGGCGCGGTGCTCGGTGGCACCGCGGCAACAATCCACGGACAACCGAATCCGGATTCCGGCGATATCTACGGCGCTTACGAGCAGACCAGCGACAATCTCACCGCAGTCCTGAGCGAAAGCCCCACCGATGTGATCGGCGCGCGACCGGGGGACGCCATCGGGAGTAGACCACATGACCCGAACGTTCGCACTGCGCTCATCACCGATGGACTGAATTCCGGTGTAGTGCACATCGATCCATTGCCGGGGGCGCGTGGGGTCACGGTCGAGCGAGTGCGTTTCGGCAACGGCTACCAGTGCATCCGAGAAACCTACGACGATGCCGGCGAGGCGGCGAAGCAGTGGCTGATATCGGAGATCGGTGGCGCCATGGGCGCGCCTGTCGCCGGCACGTACCCGGACTCCGCCGACAGTGCGGTGCTGTATCGCGAGATTGTTCCCGCGCGCACGGCCGGCACCGTCCTGCCACAGAAGCTGTCGCGAGCTTACGATCCCGGATCGATCGACGGAGACCCGGCGGACGAAACGCGCGTGGCGCTCGGCCCCCTCGACCGCGGGTACCTGGATTCGGTGTCGGGTGAGCTGCTCGGACTGTTGGACGCGGTCACCGGCGTCCGGCGCGGCACGCTCCACTGGAATATCGGTGCCGACAACGAGGTGACCGGCGGGCGCGCGGCCATCAACTCCGAGGCTGCCCCGCCGAGCCCGTTCGCTGCCGAGTTCACCCGGATTGCCGACGACAGCGTGCAGTGGCAGAACCATTCGATCCCGCGGTCGGCGATCACCGCGATGCGGGAACGGGTGGCCCATCTGGGGCCACGGATAGAGATTTTCTTCGACGCGCAAAAGGACCTGCTGTCCGACCTCCACCAGCGAGTGCTGACCGAGCTGACTCGTGCGGAGCGGCACGCGCTACACACGCCGGACGAGGTGGCGAACGTCAGCGGAACGAGCGCCGACGCGCAGGCCAAGGCACGGTTGGTGGAGGAGTTCACTCTCGACTATCCATACTTCACCATCAGCGGTTTCGACCACCCCAGGGTGCCCGTCGACGCGGTCCGGGAAATTCTCGAGACACTGGCCGACCTGCTCACCCGGTACCGGTACGCGCCCGGTTCTGCCGCGCACCTGACCGATATTCGCGGTCTGGCCATCGATTTCCTGGGCTCGGAGCAGATCCACGCCGCGATGTCGGAACGGGCGGCCGAACGCCGGGCCGGATGGATGCAGCTGAACCTGTCCCGAGTGGCCGACCGGGCTCGGGCGCTGAAGGACGATGCGAAAGACCGCGATACCGGCTTTCATCCGAGGAGCGGACAGCCCTACCGCGACGATGTGATCCACGAATTCGCGCACGCGATCGACCTTGCGGCCGGCCAGCGGCTCAGTCAGGAAGCCGAGAGCACGCTGCGACAAGCCTGGGCCGCACTGTCCGCCGCCCGCCTGATCACCGAACCGTTCGAGGAATGGCGACAGCGCCTGCCCGCGGCAGCGTTCACCGACGAAACAAAGAACACACTCGACCCGGCCGAGGCGGTCGCGGTCGGCTTCGCCGATGTCGAGATCAACGGTCCCGTCGTCGGCAGCCCGCAATGGGTGCTCCACCACTTCGTCACCACTCTGAGGCCCCCCGAAATCACTCCAGACTTGGTGGTGAATCTTCCTCCGGCCGATACGGCATCGGGTAATGCGGGGAATCGGGCCGGGGACACCGACGGCAGCATCGGGGCGAGGCCACCGTCCGAACCTCCGTCTGGTCAGCCTCTTCGGGCCTCCGCACCGCGGAAACGCGGTCCGAACGCGGGGCCCGAACAGCTCACCGTCCCGGAGGCAGTCGAGGCCGTCCCCGAGCAGCAACTCCTCGATCGGAGTCCGGTTCGGCGAGACCTTCAGCCGGTCGACGCTTACCGTGTTCTGGGCGGCACCGCAGGTGTGCGGATGTCGCATGAGGAGGCCGCAGCGCTTCGGGAGACCGCACGTCGATACGGCCGGAAGACCTCAGGCAAATACAAGGATGTTTATCTGTTCGGCGACTTCGCGGTGTTGAACTACCGGGTAAACAATGATCTGCCGGTGGACTTCACGCTCTGGCCGCAGGAACACCGCACATTGCAGGCGATTGCCCAAGCGATGCCGGAGGGGATCGAATCTCCGTTCCAGCAGATCCTCTATGTCGAGCTGGACGAACAGGGGTGTCCGGTATTCGAGATTCAGCGCCGCATCCACGGTGAGCCCGTCCAGACTCTGGCCGATCGGGGCGTGGGTGAGGCGCTTGTTGCCGTTCACCGGCTGCTCCGCCGGGTCCCGGTGCCGCAGGAGTTGCTACCGCTTCCCGATGACTATCCCGAGGATTCGGTGGGCTTCTTCCGTATGCTGAGTGACTATCACGAGCAGCGCTATCAACGTCTCCGTACAATCCCCTTGTATCGTGCGATGTTCGACCGACTGGGTTTCCCCGAGCAGTTGACAACGGGATTGGACGTATTTCATCCCGCTATCAGATCTCAACCGTTCCAGCTTTTGCACGGGGATTTGACCAGGGGCAATATCGTCCGCACGCTCTCCGGCACTATCAAGGTCATCGACTGCGGCCTCATGGTCTACGGTCCGTCCGATTACGACGCGGCGATCATCTGGCAGCGCGACCCGGGCAACTCCGACCAGATGGACAACGTCCCCCATCGTCTCCGGCCGTGGATTGCCCAACTCGATGCGTTCCGTGTTCTCAATGACGTGGTTGGCCTCGTGGACGAGGTGAACACCGCTGTTCCCGACAGGAGCCGGACATACTCGGCCGCTTGGCATGTCCTTACCGTTCTCGGCGCAGTCCAATTCAACTGGTACGGCCGTGTCCACACCATGCCGACGTTGGGTGAACTCATCGATCTCGCAACCGAAGCCAGGACGTCGATCGAGCGCGAGAACGACCAAATCGGCAGCAGGCCGACGGATGATGCGGACTCGGGAGCGTCTCGGCGCTATCGAGACCGGCTCGGGGAGCAGTACCGTGAGCTGGCGGAGCGGTTGAGTATTTCCACAGTCCGGCCATTGTCGTCGTCTCTGCGACCGGAGTTGCCGCCCGTACCGGGCGCGGTACTCGGGGCGCCCGCTCCGGATTCCGGTGCGCTGCGGGCTGTGGTCGACCCGGAACGCCTCGCGACGGTACGCGCCGCGGTAGCGGCCGAAATCACCGCGGCGCGGCACAACCAGGAAGCCACCGCTGATGATCTGACCTGGCTCGAGAACCTCGCGGCCCATCTCGACGAGCTGCACACCGACTTGGCCCGGCGCACCTCGGCCGTCCCACCACAGCGACTACAGCTCCTGGTTCACCTGTTTCAGGCCGCGGACGAGCGTGCGGCCACGCGTTCCGAGGCCGATGAGGCGCCGGTCGGGAAATTCGCGACCGCCTCGCCGGACGCGCTCAACCGCTACCGTGCCGCAAACGAGCGTGTCAGCGCACTCGGCGGAGCACTGAACGAGGTTTCGGAACAACAGGGTCCGTCGGACCACGAGCCCGGCACCACCCCGTGGTCGGCGCGGCAGCGCGACCCGATGTCCCGCGAAGGTAAAGCCGGCGAGGTCGATGTCGTATCGCCCGGCATGCAGGAATCCGTGAACCCGCTCGACGGCGCTCAGGTGGTGCAGTCGATCCTCGTCAGTCCATCGATACCCGTGCAATGGGATCCGCGGGCCGCGGAACTACCGGATGATATTCTGCTCGCCTCGGCGGCTGTCCCCGATATCGCCATCGATGTGATCCGCGGCAGATGGCAGGAACTCGGTGTCGACTATGTTCGCTCGGGTTGGCGGGTCGGCGGAGGTCTGCTATATCGTGGCGACACACGACCCAGTAACGAAATCTGGCGAACGGGGTTCGTGCCCAGGAACCAACGACGCGACGGTGAGGTCGTCTACACCACCGTGCGGGTGGACCGTGCGGCCGTCTACGGGGAAGCGGTAGCGGGCAGCGCTCCACTGAACCCCGAATTGGTGCACCGTATCTACGTCATCGATGCTCCCGGCGGCTTCGGGGTGGTGGACGAGAACGGGGGCGTCGTCTCCGTGCATTGGCCGGGAGGCGTGCGCGGCAACCGCATCATGGGCTGCTTCGAAATTCCCGCAGCGGCCTGGAATGGCGAATTCGCAGCTGTTGCCGACGAACTCTCAAGGTACTGGCAACCGAATCCCGGATACCTGCCGAACGCCGGTGGTCCCGACGCCTCCGTCCCACAGGTTGCGCCCGAGTTCACGCCGCGGCCCGCGCCGCCCCCGGCACAGCTGATGGTCAGCGGGCCGCAATCGGTGGTCGAGGCTCGTCGACACATCCGAGACCTTTTGCAGGATTGGCCGGCCGAGCATGCCGAGACCGCTGAATTGCTGGTGTCGGAGCTGGGCACCCGATTCCTGGATGCCGGACCGGGAGGCATGTTTTTCACCCAGGTGACCGGCAGCCGGGGCAATCGGGTGCTGCGCGTCGAAGCAACCGGCCGGGCGACGGAGTCCGCGACGGTGACCCGTGCAGGCGAAAGCGTGTCCACCGAGTGGACGCTCGAGTTGCTGAACGCCCACGCGCCGCGGTCGGACAGAATCGTCTCGGGCATTTACGAGGCGCTTTGGTTCGAACTCGACGAGGTCGCGCCCGTGGGCTTTCACCACGACGAGTACGAACGCGAACGGGACGGCGCGGAACGCGGCGACGGACAGCCTGGCGCGTTCATCGGGTCACGTCCGCACGACCCGCAGTCGGATCACTCCTCTGTCGAGCCTGCTACAGCTGCCGGTGCCGATACGTCCCGCAATTCACCCTCGTCGAATCCATGGAGTCGCCGGACCGGTCTGTTCGGGCGCGGCGTCAAAAAGGATCCGTGGCCGGGCCTCACCTCGGACCTGCCCGCTCTCATGGCGCTGGCCGATGCGATCTCGTCCAACAAGTGGCTGGTCGGCAAGCTGAACGAGGCATTGGGGACCGACCTGCGGTGGGCGGAGGAGTTCCAGGCCCCCGTCGGTGCGCTGCTGGAGGAGGGCAGCGGCGACACCACGGCGCAGGTTCGCTATTGGTTCACGAAACTCGCCGAGGCCGAAGCCCGGATCGGCCGGCTGGTCGGTGGCACCGCACGGCAGATCATCGACGGCGCGGTGGTGGGGTGGGACTTCGGCCTCCGGCTGCACACGGTGTCGGGGAAAGAGGCCGAACAGCGTATCCAGTACCTGCGGGCGGGGCAGGACCACCGGCTGACGAGATTCACCCCGCGGATGCTGGCCTGGCTCGACGGATACCGTGATTTCGGCCGGCATCCGAATCCGTCGCTGGCCTATGCGACCGAATGGATGCTCGAGGCGAACCTCGGAGATTTCGCCGACTCCTACGGCACGATTACCAAGGCCCGAGCCGAATGGACCGACCTGCCGCCGGTGACCGAGCTCTGGCATGACCTCGACCACTTTCCGCAGCCGGATCCGCAGCGTGCCCTGCGTCCTGTGAACGACACCGTGTTCTCCTGGTCGTGGTACTACAACCGCGTCTTCTGGACAGCGGGGCCCACGGTGCAATTGCGCACCGCCGAGCTGCCGGACGGAGAGGTGGTGCGCGGATGGTGGATTCACCGAGAGCAATACGTTCTGGTCATCGACGAGAACGCCGGCCGGGAACAGATCCGCACCGCACTCGACGAGCATCTGCGCGGCTTCATCGGGGAGTACGTGCCCCGCCAACCGCCCCCGAGCACCACGGTGCGTGGCAACCTGATCACCGTAGGCGCGGGGAGCGCCGGAATTCTGTCGGGAACCGGACTGTCGGCCGCCCTCGATATCGGATTCCTGCCGTGGCCGGTCGCCGGCATGCTGCTCGGCGGAGCCGTGCGCCAGGGCTTCGGAATGATCACCGACTACGCGGCGGACAACCGGAAAATGCAGCGCACAATGCTGGCCGAGCTCTACGACGCCGCGACCGCGGGTGGTATGGCGCCGGTCGCGCGGAAGATCACCGCCGACCAGTACCGGACCGCGCAGCTGCTGAATCCGGTCGCGGAAGCATTGGGCCGCAGCGCGTTGCGGTACAGCCCTGCCGAGGAAACCGCACAGCTGTCCGAGGAACAGCGGGCCGAACTCGGGCACCGGGCGGAGCAGGTGATGCGCGGGTTCCGGCGTGCGGTAGAGGAGGGAACGTGGCGGCTGCTGGTGCCGAAGTCGATGGCGGACGAGCGGCTGTTGAAGCTCCACCTGCAGCCGCTACGGGGCACCTCGCTGCCGGAAGATGAAGGGAGATTCATCTTCCCGCTGGTCGGCAACCAGTTCATGAAGCACGTGACGGTGTCCTACCGGGTCGAGGTCGGCGCGGTGGAGAAAACGCACATCACCTTCCACGACACCGGCAAACTCAACGAATTCGACCTCACGATCGGCGTATCACCGAACCTGTACTACCGCACCGACGAACAGTTGGCGCAAACGTTCTTCACGGCCCTGGCCAATTCGCTGTCCACTGTCGGTAGCGCCTATGCCGATATGCCGGGAACAGGGACCCGGATCAAGCGACCCGGAATCATCAACGGTGTCCTCTACGCGCCGACCACTCTCGCGCTGTCCACCGCGCTCGGTGTCGAGCCCCTGGCCGCAGCAATGATCCTGGGACGGGCCGGTACCGAATTCGGTGCGATCCCCGGCGAGGTGATGGCCGAATCGGCAAGCGCACACCACAGGAAGAACGCCTTCTACACCATGCAGAAGCGGATGCAGTACGACACCTCCACCGGGCTGGGCGCGGCCCTCGGCTGGAAAGCCATCGAGCTGCACCAAACTCAGTACGAGCTGCACCGAGAAGTACTGGCGCTCCTGGCAGTCTCGGCGGACCACGAATCCCCGAATACGCTCCCTGTCGGTGAGAACGTTCTCACCACTGTCGGCCACCTGGTCCGGGAGTGGGCCGAACAGCACGATGAGATCCGCGCCGTCAGGGTCGAAATCCTCGGTGAGACCGGTCTGACCGAGCTGTGCGGTGTCCCGGTAAAAGATGTGGCGGCAGGGGCCGACGATGCGCGGCTGGCCACCATCCGCACGACTTTGCAGGACGGCCGTTCGCTGGTCCTCTATGCCGCGATCTCGGTCAACAGCAACCGGGAGTACCAACTGCCGCTGGTGTACTTCGCCGGTGCCGGCTACCACCGCGGCCTGGCATTCGAGCGCGGAGTGCGGTGGGAGCAGCACCGGGAACGGCTCGTCGAGCTCCGGCTGCCGGCACAGTGGCGACGGCAGGTATCGGAGACCGAGCTGGCGAAACTGCGCCGCACCCTCGACGATCTACTCGCTCGTGAGCGGGTGATGCACGGAGTGCCGGTAGGTGAGCTGGTCCGCCGGGGCGTGGTGCGGGCCCTCGGTCAGGATGTGGCTCCCGGCCTGATCGCCTTGTCCGGCGGTGATCCCGCGGTCGCGATCCAGGCGCTCACGAACGGGTCGATCACCGTGACCAATGATGGCCTCGGCGTGATCCGCAACGCGGCCGAGGAGCAACGCACCTTGAACAGCCGGGCGGGCGCTTTCCAGCCCGGGCCCACCGCCCGCGCGGTCACCGATGCCTGGGAACGCTCGCTCCTGCAGACCTACGACGATATCCGTGCTGCCGCGGCCCGGCTGCGGCAGCGAGCCGAGGCACATCCGGACGAGCCGCGGGTGCGCGACCTCGCCGACAAATGGGCAGGCCGCGCCGCAACCCTCGCCCGGTCGCCGTGGGAAGAGGTCGACGCTGCCCTGGCTGTGCTGCAACAAGCGGTGGCCGACGACGCATACGCCGAAGAACTGATCCGCCTGGACATCTCGGGCATCGTGCAGGTGAACATCGCGCGCCCCGGCACATTGCCGCCGCGCCGGGAGATCGTGCAGATCCTGCCGGGCATTCCGGGTGCCGGCACCGTGGTGCGGCCGAATCCCGACGCATACGCCGACGTGGACACCTACATCGTGTACGACCCCGCCGACCCCCAGGCGCTGCGCGGACTGCTCACCGAGTGGTTCGCGGTATGGCATGGATCGCCTTTCGGCGAGGTGACCGCCCGCGGACACGGACCCGACGCGGCGGTAACGGAGGCCGGCGCCGCCTCGAACCGGGTGCTCGCCGGTCGCGGCGACGGCGGATCCGGTACCGCGGACCTGGCATATGTCGGCGCCAGTGTGGTCAACGGCGTCGGCCAGGCCTGGGCGGACCGCCACTCCACCGATAAAACGACACAGGCCGACCGGTTGTTCCAAGCCCTGATGCACCGCGACATCGTGACGGCCACCAAACCGCTCGAACTGATCATGCACCGGCTCCGCGGCGAAAAGGAGCGGCTGTTCCGGGAACTGGTGGCCGATATCGCCACGGCCGACGAGCTGGCCGGAATCGCCATATCCGATCACCAGCGGGCCGTTCTCGACAGCCTTCACCGAACTCCGGAGCACGACACCGCGGAGGAGCCGCGCCGTGCGCCACGGGGAATCGTGCGGGAGGGAGAAGCGGATCCGTCCCTGCAACCGCGCCCGGAATTCTTTCCCGGCCGCGATTCATGGCAGGAACGTGTGCGCGGGTTGGCCGAGCACGGCGCTCAGGCACTGGCCGGACAGTTGGGAATGCGGCCGGAGGAGGTACGCGCGATGCTCGATGCGGCGATGGCGCGTACGCGCCTGCTCACCGAACACGAGGTGGATCCCGCAGAACAGCGGCTCCCCGAGCACGAGCGCCGACGGTTGGAGCCCCACGTCGGCGAATCGCTCATCGACTGGGCTACGACCACGATCTGGCTGGCACCGCAGCGAACCGACTGCATGGCCGCCGCCTGGATCCGGCAGGTACTGCGGCTGCTGCGAGGTTCACCGGTGGATGAGCAGACCCGGACGGGGGACACCGCTCTCGAGGTGGCGGCACGCCGCGAAGAACAAGTCGCCGAGCACTCGGCGCCCTGGCTGAGCCACATCGTGGAGCTGTTCGGTGATGAAGCGTCGAAGTCGGTCCACGACGCGCACAAAGAGCCACCCGGCTCGACAGCAACGGCGCGTATCCACGAGCGGCTGGGCGAGCTTCCGAAGTATGCGGAGCAGTTCGAGGCCGATATGACGCAGCGCCATCCACCGGTGGAACTCGATTTGCAGACGATCGGAAGCCGCCCACAGCGGCAGGCCGGCGACGGTGCCCCGGCCGATCCGGGGGCCGGCCGGGAGGTTCCCGCGCGGCACACCGCTACCGCAATTCTCCGGCGTCCCGCGCGCGGAGGCACAGTGGAACCACTCGTCCACGGCCTCGACGACCGTCCACTCGACGACTGGCGCAGTCTGACACAACAGCAGCGCGATCAGTTCCGCGGCCTCGGCATCGTTCATATGGATGGAGGCGGCGCGGCACCGGGCAACCGTGCCGGACTCATAGGGGCCTCACCCCACAGCTCGCCGGGTACCGAAGGTGCCGCGGACAAGCCTGGGCAACTCGGCTCGTCCGCGGGCGACGGCCGCGACACCGGGTCGAATCCCGTACTCGCGGCGGTACTCGAGCCCACCTCTGCCCCGGCTTTCGACCGGATGGCAGCGGAGCATTTCCTGCCCGCATTCGAATACGCGATACGGGTGCAGTCGGCCGCGATCGCCGCCCTCGTGGCAAATCCGGGACCGTGGAACGGGGCGAACACACTGCGGCAATTCGCCGATTCGGGCTTGTTGCTGGGCGGGGTGAGTCAGTTGTTCAGTGCGCACGCGGCGCTGCGCCGAGACGCCGCGACAGCTCAGGTGGAACCCCGGATCGCGGAACTGAAGTCGGCCCACGAGAGCCGTATCCTCACCGATCCGAAGCTGGCCGCGATCTTCGCGTACCTGTACGAACACCGCGGTGACCTCGGGTTGAGCGAGCGGGACCGAGGGTTTGTGGAGCGCAAGTACCAGGACTTCGCCCACGCCGGCGCCTACCTGGCCTCCGAACAGGAACGGGCCCGGCTCGCCCGGCTCGACGCCAGAGTGTCGGAGCTGCAAGCCGAATACAAGGACAATCAGGAAAACGCGCTCAAAGATTTCGAATTCCGCGTAGCCGAGGTGGCGAAGCTGGATGGGCTGACTACCGACCAGATCGCCGCGGCTCGGTCGCGTGCCGGCACGGCCGGGGGATATCTCCTTCCCCGGCCGCCCGGTATCAGTGGGACCTGGCACCCCTACCTCGGCCTCCTGAAGGATCCGGAACTCCGACGGCAGATCTACGAAAAAGTGGACAATTTGGCCGTGGGCGGAGAGCACGACAATTCGGCGAACGTACTCGAGCAAGTGAAGAATCTCGCGGCGCGTGCTCGACTGACCGGTCACGAGAATTACGCAGATTACCTGATGTCGACCGGGATATTCGAATCCGTACAGATCGCCAGGGAATTCCTCGACGAAATTGCGCGCGTAGCCGCTTTCGCTGCGCGGCTGGAGTTACCCCGGCTCGCCGAATCGATCGATGCGACGAGGATCGAACCGCATTCCCGCTACCGGGCTCTCGAAGTAATGACCCAACGCAAAGCCGGATTCGATACACAACAGATGCGTCAATACCTCGAGCTGGACAGTGTTCTGAAAAAGGGCGTGTTCGGCGTGGCCGAAGACCTTTTCGAACTGACCATCACCGAGCTGCACGGAACGGACAAGCCGCCGGTCTGGCACGAGGATGTGCGGGTGTTCAGCGTGACCGGAGCAGACGGGAAGTGGCTGACCGACTTCTACCTCGACCCGTACTCGCGCGAAGGGAAGAACGGTGGCGAATGGACGGACCCGCTCCGCCTAAACTATTCCCCGCTCGGCCAACAGCCGATCATGAGCATAAATTTGAATATCGAGAAACCGTCTTCCGGAAAGCCCACACTCCTGACACCCGCCGAGACGGAAACCGTGTTCCACGAGTTCGGGCACGCGTTCCATTTCCTCTTCAGCGAAGGCACCTACGAACCGGCAAAGAGACACCTCGTATTCCCCTGGATCGAGTTCACGTCCAAGCTTTTCCAGAAGTTCTGGAAACATCCGGACGTGCTCGCACGGTACGCGGTGCAGCACGGGACCGGGGAACCTATGCCCCTGGATCTCCTGGACAAATTCGAAGACTTCCGGACGGCCTATCGCGGCACCGGAACCATCTATCGCCTGGCCGGCGCCTACGTCGATCTGGCGTGGAGTTCCATGTCCCCGGAGCAGGTTCCGGAAGGCGCGGACGCAGTGGCACTGGTTGCGGAAACAGAACAGAACGCCCTCGCCGAACCGGGTATCGATTTTCCGGAGATCGGCCGGCCCTACAGGTCGCAGTGGTTCCGTCATCTCTTCGCCCAGATGGGTGGTTTCGGCACCTACTTCGGCCAGTACTGGGCGTACCTGCTCAGCGATGTGCTCGCCGCGATCGTCTTCGGGCGGCATATCGCCCCGAGCATCGAACGACACGGGCTGTCCGCGGAAACCGGGAAGGTCATCCGGAAAATCCTCGAATCCGAGGAGGACAATCTGGCCCAGGCATTGCGGCGGCTGATAGGAACGGATGTCTCGGTCGAACAATTCCTCATAGACCAGGGGCTGCTCTGGGCTTCCGCACTACTGAAACTCGATCCGGACGCGACCCCCGAATGGCTCACCGTGCCGGAAGCCCGCCCGCCGGATACCGACCTCGGCTCGTGGTGGAACAGCCTGCTGACCCCTGCCGAACAGGCGGCGATACTCGACCTATTCCCGGATGTGTTGCGGACAATGGGTGTCGAGCTTTCCCCGGAGCCGGAGCCGGCCGACACAGCGCCGGACGCCGCAAACGGCCGGAGCGTTCGGGCGGCGGACGAATCCGAGCCGGGAACGGCGCCGACGCGGGATTCCGGCCCGATCGGTAGCAAGCCGACTCCCGGCGACGGTGCCGAGGTACGGCGCGTGACGCCGGCGGCCGGACCGGTAGCCCCTACCTCATATACACCCCGAATCGGTCGACTCGCCGCGGAATTACGCGGCTTCGGCCCGAGCTTCGCCTACATCGATGACCTGCTGCGCATCGCCGAGGGTGAACCGCACGGAAGCCACTGGATCGACAGCCCCGACTACTGGGATTGGCAGTTGAACTGGCTGCGGGAACGCAGTCCCCGCCTGAGCATGCTCGCCGCCTTCTCGGCCGCGGCGTTGGAAGCCGAAATAGTCGCCGGCCTGCCTAATGCCAGTGCGGGACCGCTGCTCATCCAGCAGAACCGACCACTCACACCGGACGAAATGCTGCTTCTCTACAAGTACCGGACGATGCCGACCGATACCCCGGAAAAACCCAGCGGGCCCGATATCGCGCGACGCTCCAGCACCATCGGCCGCGTCGAACGGGAGCTCTCGCTGGACGAAATCGTGCAGTACAACTACCTTGCGATGGTCGCGGCGCGGCCGATACTCCAAGAGGACCGCGACCTGACCCGGCGATTCCTGACACCGGCCGAATTCGGCCACTTCGATCCGATTCCCCGCAACGGGGTGTACGGGGCGAACTATCCGGGCTGCCGAGACCTGCCCCGGGATCAGCCGGCCTACTTCCGAGCGCGATTCGCCGGTGACAGCCTGCTACCCGAGATCGCGTGCCGGGCGGTATACGACCGCTTCCTGAACCATTGGATCGAGCCCTACCAGCTTCGGCACGCCACCCAACTGCGCGACAGCTTCCGTGGCACGTCCCCGGAACCGGAAGACCACGTCGGCCGTTGGTTCGCCGCCGTCGTCACGGAGACACTGGCCGCACCCCCCGATGCCGCGCCCGAGATCCTCGACCGCGCCTTGCGCACTCACCTCCACCACCGCACCGGCAGGTCCGCACCGGCGGACGACACGCTGTGGCACTTCGTATCCACCACGGCCGAGTTACTGGCCGGCGACTACGACTTCGGGCACTACCTGCAGCGACGCAACCACCCGGAAACCGAGGGATACGCACGGACGGTCCGCGACGTCGTGCTGAGGCGGCATTCACCCGCAGCGGTCGCGCGAGTCCCGTTCATCGCCAACGTCATCGGCGCAGTACCCAGGGATTCCGCTGACGATCGCCGACGGGCGCGGCCCGATAGCCCGCGAGCCACCTCCCTGCCGCCCTGGGCAAAGGCATCGACGGGACCGGATCGGGAAACCCCCTCGGCAGCCCGGTCCGGCGACCGGGCGGCCGGAACTGCGTACTCGCGGCATACGCCGGACCACGACGTGATCCCCGGCGATCTTCCTCGCCCGGAGAAGTGGGGCCACTCGCACAGTTCCGGCGAGTACTTGGACCGTCGCCGTGCGACACTGGCCGCGGCCCTCGGGGTCCCGGCCGACGTGGTGCAGATTCCATTGCTTCGCCAAGCCCTCACCTTTGTACAGGCTCCGCTGCCGGATCTCGGCTCGGAGGAATGGGACGCGGTCTGGCAAAGTCCGCGACTCGGTGAACTACCCGCCCTGCTGGGCGAGTGGATGACCACCCACGCGGCGCTGGGGCCCGCGCCCAGCGACACCGAGAAGATGCGGTTACGGACCACCAGCAGGCAACTGGAGCAGACCTTGTCCGAGGTCCTGGGGGTCGAGGTTCCCCGCACGCCGCTGTATCCCACCACGAACACCGTGTCACTACAGGAATTGGTGGCGTATTCGGGCAATCGCGTGCTGGAGCACGCGCTGCACATGATCGACGATTTCCTCGATCTGGTCACCCGCGCCGAATGGAATCTCGCACCCACCGGAACACCGGCCGACCTGGCACGAACGTTCCAGCACCTGCACCGGATACCGATCAATGGCGTCGACAAACTCGGCGCCGAGGCATTCCGCGAATTGATACAGCTGCTGAACACGCTGCTCGACCGGTATCCCACCCGCTTGCGCAGTGTGGAGATCGTGCACCGAGATTTCGACGGCGATACGCTGGTGAGCGCGCAGACGCGACCGCATGTGAACGGCCGCGAACTCGAGGGCGCCGATCTGCATCTGTACATATCCAGGACTCATGCCCGGGCGATACCGCGCGACGCCCTCCGCACGGCCGTACTCGAGGGCTTCGGCAGCTTGTTGTCGGCGGCCGGGCGATGGCGGGCGGAGACGCATACGCGTGCCGTCCTGCGGCAGATCCGGCCACCACAGGAGAATGCGAACACGGAGAACGGCGACACCGAGTGGCTGCGCGATCAGTTCGGCGCCGGTAGCGTCGACCCGGCCGGGAACCTGGATGTGCGTGGAGCCCTCTACAGGTCGTTCGCGCGTGTACACACGGATACTCTCGGCGACGATATCTCCGCGCCACCTATCACCGACGGCCAGCGGGCGTTGTACGACCTGCTCGTCGGTATGGCCGAGCGCTTCGATTTCCGTAGCGATCACGCCTTCCGGCCCCCGGCGATCGAGGCGGAGAAGGCGCTGCTTCAGCAGAAAAACGAGTTGATCGCCACTGTGCGGACCACCCTCGGAATCGACCTCGTAGGACTCGAGATGGTCGATGTCGACCTCGAAACCGTCCGCGATATCGTCGGTGAGTTATCGGCCCATCACCGCGAGTTCGGTGCTCCGACAGACCCTGACGAGCTGGTCATCATTCCTTTCTGGGACGAGGACGACTTCGGTTACACGACCTTGTCGCCGGCGGGAAAGACCGTCGTCATGCTGAACGAACGCTGGCTGGTCGACCGCGAAACCATGCGCCTGGCCGTCAACGCCCACATCGCGAACCGGCATTTCATCGGCCCACGCGACCAACCGGTCCGCCTGGTCCTGGCGCACGAACTCGGCCACGTCCTCTACAACTTCGTGCAATACACCAGGGTTCCGGAAGAAACACTCACGACGCTGCTGCAACGGGACCTGGAGAAGGTGATCGGCGAGCTGTACGACTTGTTCCGCCGCTCGGATCCGGCCGACGACTCCGCCGAAGCCTTCTACGCCTGGCTGAAAAAAGTGCTCAGCGGGTACAGCTACGGCCGGCACAAACGTATCGATATCGACGAGGCACTTCCCGAAGCCCGTGCGACTTCCCACACACTCGGCGCGGCCGCTCCGGAGCCGCAGCGGATCATGAGCGCCTATCTCGAACGGCTGGTACGCACCGAGCTCGCACGGTGGCACGCCGGCGACCCGGAGGGCGACCAGGCCGCCCCCGGATCCCCGCCTGCCGACGGCAAACCATCCCGCACGGCCGATACGACTGCCTCGACGCCGCAGCAACGCCGGCCCGCCGGCCCCTCGCGGGCTGCCGAGCCACCCAGTCGATAGTTTCGCCCCGCACTGCTTACGCCGGTAAGCGGACAGGCAACCGCCGGCGGCCGCCGACGACCTCGGTGATCAATTCGGTGTAGCCGTCGATCAATTCGGCCAGGCGGTGCCAGCGCTTACGGGCGTGGTGGTCGCGTGAACCGTCGGTTTCCACCGCTTGGTTGGCATCCACCCAGCCCCAGGCCATGCGGTCGATCACCGCCCCGAGGGTTTCGATATGGATCAGCCCGTCGTGACGCAGTGGTGCCCGCTCGTGCACCCAGTCGTCGATATCCTCGACCAGCTCCCGGCGGCGGTTGTCCACCTCGGCCACCAGTCGCGCATCGTTCATCGCCGCCCGGTGGGTATGTAGTACGGCCAGCGCATGAGCCGAACGCAGCAGGTCGTGATCGGCGAACTTCGTCCCCTGGAAACTGCACAGCAGCTGGGTAGCCGTCGGCAACCCGCCCCGCGAGGGCCCCACCTGCGTCCCCCGTCGAACGTCACCCGGCACCATCACACTCTGTTCAAACATGATCGGCTCTCGATTCGGTCGTCCCGCGCATCGGATAGGTTTTATTCAGTCGCTGACGATAGCCGATCTACATCACTAGACAGGGAGGAAACGCACTATTGCGTTCGCGTTTTTGAGTAAATAACCTCGGGCGGGCGCCAACCGGGCACCGCACCAGCAGCGGCCCGCCGTTGGTAGCCGGACCGGTTCATGATTTCGTACGGTCCGCGACACTGCGCACGGCCGCGCGCATCTGCGCGTCTGCCAGGTCCGTGTCTGTAGCGGGGTCGATCACCAGTAGCCGTATGCGCCGGCCACCCCGGCCGAATACGTACATCACCCGGCTGGACTGTCCCGGACGCGGTCCGGTGATTTCGACCCCGTCGGGAGGGTCGATGCCCCGCTGCGCCGCGCTGAGCGAGTTCCAGTCGAACGCGATCCCGGTGGTCGCCCCGAGCCGCGGCGTGAGTGCGGCGATCAGGTCGTGCAGTTCGGTGGTCAGGTTGTCGGTTCTGGGCCACCACGCGCCGTCGACGCTCTCGGCGGGTTCCTCGAGGTCGCCGAGCAGCAGTCGCGGTGTGCGAGTGGGCGCGGCGAATGGTTGCTCGCCCCGGGGGGTGGGCTGGGATCGGTCCGGATCACGGCCGCCCGCGCGACCGCCGCTCACGTTGTATGGGTGCTGAGTCATATCGGGCTCCTGGCTCCAGCGGAGGAAGTCGCGCGCCGGGGTGGCTGGGCATCGTGTCCACCTTCGTCGTCCCAGCGACGCAATGCGGCCGCATTCTCGATGCGCTCGAGGCCGCGCCGGTCGGCGGCTGCTATCAATTCATCGGCGGTGAGTTCGTTTCCGGGTCGAGAAGCGGCGGCCAGCAGCGCTCGCGCGGTGGCTGCGTCTGTGTGCGCGGGGACGACCAGCAGCACGAGACGGGTGCGGTCCGAACCCAGGAAACAGAGAGTGTGGGCCGGTAGGTGCCGGTAACCGTCCAACCGAACCGAACGCCCGCCCACCGTCGAACGCTTCGGCGCCGGTCGCCATGCATCCAGGTCGTACATGATGCGATCGACTGCGCCCATGCCCCCGGACAGCGGCGCCTCGACCCGCGCCAGTTCGGTGAGCAGGTCGTCGGTGTGGGGCCACCAAGCGCCGTCTACCGCCCCGGGACGGGGCGCTCTCGGTGTCGGTAACCGCCGCGATGCGGGCGGCGGGCCGCTGCGGAGGGAAATACGTGCGGAGCCGCCCGGCAGGGCCTGCTCGTGTGATTGCGTCATCATGACGCTCCTGACTGAGACCGCGCCGCGGCCCCTGTTGGTTCGCCGGATTCGACGAGACGATGATTGTCTCAGACAAAGCGACCCGGCTCTTTCATCCTACCTTGCTATCCCACCTGATCAGCGGCTCCGCCGGCGCCAGGCCCGGAGCCACTCGTCGATATCGGGTCCGGCCGCGCCATCACGGATCGAACGGTGCTGTGCCGCACCCGCTGGGGCGCCGGCGACCGGCGTGATGAGCCGAAGCCTCAGCGTGGCGCCGATGCCGATCACATCGACAGTGCGGGCCGGCATCCGCCGGTATCCGTCGAGTCGGGTCCACAGTCCGCCGCTGACCATTGCCCGTGGTGCGGCGACCCACTCGTCGCGGTGATAACTCACGCGCCGGACCGGACCGAATCCGGGCCGCAGCACCGGTAACAGAACCTCGAGTTCCGCGACGAGGTCACGGCTGTGCGGCCACCAGACCCCCTTGGCATTTCCGATGCCCGCGGTATCCAATTCGAGCCGCACCGGCCGGGCAGACCAGTCCTGCCGGCAGGATTCGATCGCGCTCGATCGTGACGTCATGGTGGATACTCCTGTCTGCCTACCGAGGTTCCCCCGCCAGGCGCCGGGCCTGCTGTTGCGTGGAAATCAGTGCCAGCGTCGCCTCCGCGCCCTGGTTCTCGTTGCGACCGATGGCTTCCAGTCCGTCGGAACAACCGAAGCTGTCCGGGTCGAGCAGCGGAACACCGATATCGTTGCTGCCGCGGAACCACGCCTCACACAGCATGACCGCGTCCTTCCAGTGCCGGTCGCCGGTCGCGTCGTAGGCGCGGGCACAGGCATCGGCCAGGCACGCGACCTCGACAGGCTGTTGATCGAAGCCCGGCCGGGGCTCACCGATCGTCCAGCCGTCGACCGGAGTCACCGAGAGATGATCACCGGCCGTCTCGGTCGCGAGCAGCCAGCGCAACATCGCCAAGCCGTCGGCCAGGACGCGCTCCTTGCCGGGTAGCGAGCCGACGGCGAGCAACGCCTCGGCCAGCACCGCATTGGCGTACTGCAGCCGCGGCTCGGGCCACCGCCAATCGGTCCGGCGGGTCGGTGGACCGATCAGCGCCGCGGTGTCGCCCAAGAAGTCACGAGCACAGCGGTTCCCCGGACGCACCCGGAGGACCTCGGCCGCGCCCAGGGCGGCGAATGCCATCGCGCGCGAGGACCGGGGTCGCTGCCGGGCAGCGACCGTGAAACGCGCCAGCGCCGTCTCCGCCAGGTCGGGCCGGTGCGCGACAGCGGCACCGAGTGCCCACAGCGCGCGGCCCCAATGATCGTCGAGGCTCGGTTCGTCCTGCCAGTTGCTGTCCGGCCCGCGACGGTTGTGACACCGCCCGTCCGGGGTGAGCGCGTCTGTCAGGAAGTCGAAATAGACCGTGGTGAGGTCGAGCAGCTGCCGGGATGGCTCGGGTTCGCGCACGGCGACGACCAGCCCACGAGCGACGTCGTCGACGCAGTAACCACCGTCGAGACGGGGCTCGGCGAGCCGCGCGTGCTCGAAGATGCCCTGGTCGTCACTGAGCCGGAGCAGGTGCTCGTAGGAGATGGTGATCGTGCTCATGGGCATGAACTCACCTCGCACTCCGCTGCGGGGGACCGGCCGCGGTGGGACGCCGGTGTGCCGATCGACGTTCCGTTGATTCGAATCTGCACATATCTGCCTTTCTTCGTCAGGTGGTGTCGACCGCGCCGCTACCGAGCTCGTCAGGGCTGCAATGCCATACGGCGCTGTCGAGGTCGCCGGTCTCCACGGTGCGGATGGCCGGCCGTCGCCGGGCCACGAATCGGCCTGGCCGACATCGCGCGGAGCGTCGAGCGCAGCCCTCGCCTCCCAGCCGATGCCGAGGGGGTACTGCCGGAGACGTCGCCGCTACCCGGCTCGTTGCGTCCGTGGAATTTTCGCTCCGACGCTGTTTCGGGTGCATCATCGCTGGTCGCGATCAGCAGGCTGTCCGGTAGCGCGAGTTTGTGAATGGTACGCAAGGTCAGCAGATACTGGCGCAGCAGTGGCCCGGTGGTGTACGGAAGGTCGTACTTCTCGCACAGCGCCCGCACCCGGTGGCTTATCTCGGCGTAGCGGTTGCTGGGCAGATCGGGGAACAAATGGTGTTCGATCTGGTAGCACAGGTTCCCGCTCAGGAACGCCAGCGTAGGGCCGGCGTCGAAATTGGCGGTGCCCAGCATCTGCCGCAGATACCACTCGGGTTTCGACTCTTCCTCGACCACGGTCGAGGCGAATTTCTCCGCGCCGTCCGGGAAATGGCCGCAGAATATGACGACATACGCCCACAGGTTGCGTGCGGTGTTGGCGGCCGCATTCGCGGCGAGGGTGCGCCGCCAGCGTCGCCGGCTCAGTGCCGGAAAGAGCAGATAGTCCTTGCCGACCTGCCGGCCGATCTTCTGGGCGAACGCCTTGGTCTGCACCGCCTTTTCCGCAGGCGTGGCCGCGCGGTCGCGTTCGGAGTACAGGTCGTGCAGGGCGATGCCCCATTCGAATGTGGCCGCGAGCAACAGATTCTGCAGTGGCTGCAACAGCAGCCGCGGCTGCCATCGCTGGTCGCGGGTCACTCGCATCACGCCGAAGCCGATATCGTCGTCCATCCCGAGCACGTTCGTGTACACGTGATGCCGGAAGTTGTGGGCGTAGCGCCATTGCGCCGACAGCCCCGCCATATCCCACTCCCAGGTGCGCGAATGGATCTCGGGATCATTCATCCAGTCCCATTGGCCATGACCGATGTTGTGCCCGAGTTCCATGTTCTCGATGCTCTTGGCGACCGCCAGGCCGCCGGCTCCGAGCAGCCAGCCGGCCTTACCCCTGTTCAGGGCGATGAGGAGGCGTGAGGCCACATCCAAGCCCCGCTGAAAAGCGATGGTACGGCGGATGTACGCCGCATCCCGTGCGCCCCGTTGTGCCACGATATCGCGCCGTATCGCATCGAGTTCGTTGCCGAGCGCTTCGACATCGGCGGGACTCAGGTGCGCGTAGACACCGACTTCGGTAATTGCCATTGTCAGAACCTCGAGTTTGCCGGGTACTGTGCCACGGCCGAACCAATGCCGATGCCTGCGCGTATGCGCTGCTCGCATTGCATCGGTCAGCGTCGGAACGCGTTTCCTACCGCGTTCCTGGCTCGGTCTATAAATCCACGGGCCGTTGGGGCGATCCGCGGCTCGCCAGCTCGATCGCCGCTGCCCGTTTTGTCGAACAGCCTGGTCAGGCTCACTTTCATGGTTTGAACGCGGCGTGTGATCTTGTTTTCTTCGGCCATCGGAATGGTCCCGTCTCCGGATGCGCTGTCTGGCCGCGGTCGCCCGGATCGGCCGACCGGTCGACGCATATATCCGGTTGAGTCAACAGCCTAGACGGAGATACGTCGTATGTCTACAGTGTAGATATACGACGTATCGAGCAATAGGTGAACAGGCGGTGTACGCAACGAACGACACGAGAGCCGGTCTGTTCGCCGGCCGGCAACAATCGGACGGCCGACCCGGCAACCAGCGCACCCATCCGTTGACCCGCGCGGCGATGTTGGCGGCCGCGCTCGAGATCATCGACCACGACAGTGTGGAGCAGCTGTCGATGCGCCGGCTGGGCAAACGACTCGGCCGCGACCCGATGGCTCTCTACCGGCACGCCGCCGATAAATCCGCGCTCCTGGACGGCATCGCAGAGTTCGTGCTGGAGCAGCTGAGGGTCGACCCTGCCGACCCCGACTGGCGCCACCAGCTCCGCGCCGTCGCCCGGGACTTCCGCCGGCTCGCCGTAGCACACCCACATGTGGTGCCGCTGCTGGCCACTCACTCACTCGGCACACCGCTCGGCCGGCGGCCACCGGGCACCCTGCGGCCGGTGGAGCGAATTCTGGAATTGCTGACCCGTGCCGACTTCAGCGGTAGCGACGCGCTGTTCATCTACCGCGCGCTGTTCGGCTTCCTGTACGGACACGCCCTGCACGAGATACAGGAAAGCGTCGACCGCCCCGAAGAGGCCGCAGACCTTCTCCGGCTCGGGTTGTACCGGTTGCCCATCGGCGAGTTCCCACTGCTGCGCGGGCTGGCCACCCACCTGTCCACCTACGACGGCAGCACCGAACTCGAACGCGGTCTCGATGTCCTGATCAGCGGTCTCACCGCTACCGTAACCCCGGACCCACCACCACCGCAGCACCCAGGCGGGCCCAGTGGATGACGTCATCGAGGGGCGGGCGCATCCTCGGGTCCGGGCAAAGTGGCCACACCGGACCCGGGCAACGGCACCTGATCCGGTCCGGGCAGTGTCGCCGCCAGCCCGGCCAGCAAGATATCCAGTCCACGCTCGAGTTCCACCGCGCCGTCGTAGGACGCCAGCACCGGCGCCAGCGCGCGCACCAGCGGAAATTCCCCGATCGGCAACCGGTACAACCCGAGCCGCAGGAGATCGTCGGTTTCCTCCGGGCGTTCCACGATCTCCTGTAACTCGTTGAGCACATGCCCGTACAAGAACCCGAAGAGCGCCCGATAGATATGCAACGCATCGACCTCGGTGTACCCGACCCGCGTGAGCAGCGCGAGCATATCTTCCAGCGGTCGCACCACGACCGGCGGCCGGAGACCGAGCGGCGTGGCCAGCGGCCGGGTCACCAGTAGCGGCACCACCCGCGGATGCGCCAACGCCACTCGCCTGAACTCCCGAGCCACGCGGCGCAGTTCAGCGGCCCAATCCGAGGCCTCGGCGTCGACCGACAATTCCCCGAACACCACCTCGGCGACACCGTCGAGGACAGCGGCCTTGTTCGGTACATGCCGGTAGATCACCATCGGATCGCGGCCCACCGCTTCGGCCAGACGCCGCATCGACAGAGCATCGACCCCGTCGCGGTCGACGATCTCGACCGCCGCAGTCAGTACCGCCGCCCGAGTGACCGGGCTGCCGCGGCGGCCGATCCCGGCCTTCCTGCGGTTGTTCGGCGGTTCAGCCACCACGGCCCCTTCCTGCATGCGCCTGACGCAACGTAGACCTACAACGTTGACACACCCGTGTGTGCCGTGTCCAGGAGAGGAAACGGTGATCGACCAGCAGGCCCCGGCCATCCGGCCACACCGCCCGATTCGACCGGCGCCGGTGCCCACGATCGGCTGGACATGGCCGCCCAGATGGCGCGCAGAGCGCGAACCAGCGGCTGACGTCGAGCGCCGTAAGCCCGGGTTGCGGGAGTCCGGAGTGGGTATGAGTCCTGATCTTGTGCGGTTCGCTGGCAGAGCGCCATCGAAAAAGCGAGCACTCGTGATGAGCGCTCGCCTCTGTGGTGGAGCTAAGGGGAATCGAACCCCTGACCTTCTCGATGCGAACGAGACGCGCTACCAACTGCGCTATAGCCCCGTGCGGCCTGCCGACCGCGCTGTGCCACTCTAGCAAACCCGGTAAGAATACACCGAATCGGGGCGTTGACCTGGGGTTATACTGACACACCGTAGCGGGACGGTGCCGTCCGGCGGGTTCACGCTCCGGCGGCCCGCCGGATATCCCCGCCGCTGGCGCGGTGACGTACCGTCCGGGCGGTGGTGGCGTCGTAGGCGTCCAGGTGCTCGAAGGCCGGGTCTTCGTCATCCGGCTCGAGCAGTTGAGCGCGGCGGCGCAGCGCTCGGGCGGTATCGCGGTCCATACCGGGGCGGGCCGCGGAATGGCCGTCCCGCTCCTCGTCCTCAGCCCGGAACTCCTCCGATTCGTGGCCGCGGTCGGCCAGCCGGGCGCTTCGGCGCCGCCGGATCTCCTGTTCGATACGCACCTGTTTGCGCAGGTAGCCGAGGTAGGTGACCAGCGACAGCACAGCACCACCACAGCCCCACCAGAAGATCGGGCCGAGGGCCGCGGCGAGGCCTCCGCAGAGTATCGCGGCGAGAATCAGCGCGACCACGGCGCGCTGCCGGAAGGTGTAACGGGTAGCGCGGGCGATGGCGTCGGCTTCGGGGTCGTAGCCACCGCGGCCACGCCGGGAGGGAACGAAATCCGCCGCGTCGTCCGGGTCGGCGAGCATGTGCCGGGCGCCCGCCCGGATCGGCGGGATCCGTGCGGGCGCGGCGTCCTCGAACGACGATGCGAACTCGATATCGTCCGTGTCCTCCCCGGACGAGTCGGCCTCTTCGCCGGCGCCGGAATACAGGTGGGCGGATTCGGATGCGATATCGCCGTCGTCCAACCGACCCGCCCGATCCTCGTCGCCCCGGTGCAGGTGTTCGTCCTCGGCCTCGGTAACTGTCTCCTCGGCTGTTGTGGTCATGCGATCCTCCGCATCGTTGCCGTGGTGACGCTTTCGGTATGACCGGCCGGACCGCTTCTTACGAGCATGGCCACTTCCTTTGCGCCGTTTGGAATCTCCACGGTGCAATACCCGCGTGGCCAGGGCGGTATCGGTGGTCCGCCGGATTCGCGGATGCCGATCGGCGAGGATGGGAAACAGGACGAAGACCCACAGCACGACCAAGCCGATCCACAGGATCGAGTTCGGCATCGTCGTCAGCACCTCCGTCCCGCATGGTCGTCGTCGCAGCTCAGGCCAGACCTTGTGCGACCCGACGCCGGTTCTTTCCCGCGGGCACGTCTCGCAGATCGTGGTACGAGCTTCGGTGCCGGTGACGCAAGACGCACCACCGACGTCCGTAGGTTAATTCCGAGTAGGGGTACAGCACGGCAGGCGCGCCGTGCACTTCCGCCACATGAGTCACATTTCCACCATCGCCGGTGGCGAACAGGCCGATCCCCGGCCCGGTTTCAGTGCAGCGTCAACCGCCCTTCCCGGGCCAATCGGTCGACGACCCTGCCGGACAACTCTTCCGCCGTCATGGCGACCAGCAGATGATCGCGCCATGCCCCGTCCACATCGAGATACCTACGCAGCAAACCTTCTTCGCGGAAGCCGACATTGCGCAACACCGCCTGGCTGGCCAGATTCTCCGGCCGGACAGTCGCTTCGACCCGATGCAATCCGACCGGCCCGAAGCAGTGGTCGAGCCCGAGCGCCAACGCCGCGGTCGCTACCCCCTGCCCGCCGAGGTCCCGGGTGACCCAATAGCCGATCCACGCCGAACGCAAGGCCCCCCGCACGATATTGCCGACCGTGAGCTGACCGCTGAACGCGCCGTCCACCTCGATCACCAGCGGCACCATCACACCGCGCCGGGCCTCGGCCTTCAGGCTCGACCACAGCGGCGGCCAATTGGAAGCGTGATTACGGGCATCCCAGGCGCCGCGGCCGGTCGGCTCCCAGGGCTCCAGATGATCCTGATCGCGCAACCGGATCCGGCTCCACGCCGCCGCGTCGCGCAACCGTACCGGCCGCAACGTGACCTCCCCGGCCGCCACCCGCACCGGGCCCAGGTGCGCGGGCCACCCCGGATGCTGCGTAGCCCGGAATACGTTCATGGACTCCACTTCTAGCCGCGCTGCGCCAGGAACGCGACCCGAACCTTGTCACCGGTGCGAATTTCGGTGTCGTCGGGCTCGACCACGATCAGGCTGTTGGCCTCCGACATGGCGGCCAGCAGATGCGACGAAGCGTTCGCGCTGTTCCCCAGCGGTTGCACCAGGTATTCGCCGGTGGCCTCGTCGCGCATCAACTGGGCTCGCAGATATCCCTTACGGCCGGCCATCGACTGGATCGGGGTGATCGTGCGCGCCCGCACGATCCGGCGCATCGGCTGCCGCCGGCCCAGCGCGATCCGGATCAGCGGTCGCACCATCACCTCGAAAACCACCAGGGCGCCCACCGGATTCGACGGCAGCAGGAAGGTCGGTACCTCGTCGCGGCCGAGCCGGCCGAACCCCTGTACCGAGCCCGGATGCATGGCGACCCGGGCGATCTCGAGTTCACCGAGCCCTTCCAGGGCCTCACACACCTGATCGGACGCCCAGCCGCCGACCGCGCCCGCGATCACCACGACCTCCGCCCGCACGAGTTGCCCCTCGACCACATCGCGTAACCGCCGCGGATCGGCGTCGACGATCCCGACCCGGTTCACGTCGGCACCGGCATCCCGCGCGGCGGCCGCCAGCGCATAGGAGTTCACGTCGTAGACCTGCCCCGGGCCGGGGATGCGATCGACATCGACCAGTTCCTCGCCGATGGAGATCACCGACAGCCGCGGCCGCGGATGCACCAGCACCTTGTCCTGTCCTACCGCGGCCAGCAACCCTACCTGCGCGGGCCCGATGATCGTGCCGGCCCGCACCGCCACATCCCCCGGCTGTACATCGTCGCCCGCGCGCCGCACGTAATCGCCGGACCGCACCGGCTCGAACACCTTCAGCCGTCCCCGGCCGCCGTCGGTGAAGTCCAGCGGCAGCACGGCGTCGGCGAGCGTGGGCAGCGGCGCGCCCGTTGCCACCCGCACGGTCTGGCGGGGCTGCAGCCGGATCGGCTGGCGGGAGCCGGCGAGTACCTCGCCGACCACGGGCAGGGTCAGGTCGACCAGCTCACCGTCCTCGTCGCGGATATCCGCGCCCGCGGACGCCACATCCACACTGCGCACGGCGTATCCGTCGATCGCGGCCTGGTCGAAACCGGGCAGCGGTCGCTCGGTCACCACATCCTCGGCACACAACAGGCCCTGGGCCTCGGAGATGGCGACCCGCACCGGGCGCGGCGCGACGGCCGCGGCCGTCACCTTGATCTGCTGATCCTCGACAGAGCGCATCCAGCCCTTCCCGATGTCCTCGCCGGCGCAGGCGAACTCATTCGTCCACGGTGAGCTGTGGGTCCCAGTCCGGACTCAGCCGCTGCTGGAGCCACTCGCGCAGCGCGGGACCGTATTCATCCCGTTCCAACGCGAAATCCACCGCAGCACGAAGATAGCCGCCCGGGTTACCCAGATCGTGGCGCGACCCACGATGGACAACCACATGCACCGGGTGTCCCTCGTCGATCAGCAGCGAAATCGCGTCGGTGAGTTGCAGTTCCCCGCCCGCGCCGGGACCGATCCGGCGCAGCGCGTCGAAGATCGCGCGATCGAGCAGATAGCGGCCCGCCGCGGTGTAGGTCGACGGCGCATCCTCCAGACTCGGCTTCTCGACCATGCCCTTGACCCGCAGCACATTCGGATTGACGGCGTCGGGCACCGGGGCCACATCGAAAACGCCGTAAGCGCTCACCTGTTCCTTGGGAACGTCGATGGCGCACAGCACGGAACCACCGCGCTTGCGCCGGACCCGGTTCATCACATCCAGCACTCCGCACGGCAGGACCAGATCATCCGGCAGCAGGACCGCGATGGTCTCCTCGTCGGGGTCGAGCACCGCCTCGGCCTGCGCCACCGCGTGACCGAGTCCCAGCGGCTCCTCCTGGACGACCGAGGTGACATCGAGCAAACCCGGCGCCTTGCGGACCTTCTCCAGCAGCTGGAACTTCCCACGCTCGGCGAGCGTGCTCTCCAGTACCAGGTCCTGGACGAAATGCGCGACGACCCCGTCCTTACCGGGAGAGGTCACGATCACCAGCCGTTCGGCGCCGGATCCGGCCGCCTCGCTCGCCACGAGCTCGATACCGGGGGTATCGACCACGGGCAGCAGTTCCTTGGGGACCGTCTTGGTGGCGGGCAGGAACCTGGTCCCCAGCCCGGCCGCAGGTACGACGGCCGTCCGGAATTCCGGTCCCGGCGGGCGGACGCCCCCGCTATCCTGTTTTGCGGCCTCTGCTGTCATATACACACCCTAGGCTGTGTTCATTTGCGTCGCCTCCGGCGACGCGGGGTTTGGGCCCCCCGGGGCCCGGGGGGTTACCCCCGCGCAAACCCGGGCCGCCCCCGGAATAGCACGGCGGGGCCCCCGG
>NZ_JARWPM010000059.1 GCF_029869215.1 Nocardia carnea | reverse complement strand
AAACCGGCCGGCCGGTGGCGGAGCCGCCGACGTCCGGGCAGGCCCCGGGGCCGAACAAACCGGCCGCGGTGCTGGCGACCGTGGTGATCGTGCAGTTCATGGTCTCCCTGGATCTGTCCGTGGTGAACGTGGCGCTCCCGGCGATCCAGTCCGAGTTCGGGCTGTCGGCTACCGCGCTGCAGTGGATCGTCAACGCCTATGCCGTGGTCTTCGGCGGCTTCCTGTTGCTGGGTGGACGGCTCGGCGATGTGCTCGGCCGCCGCCGCACCATGCTGGCCGGGCTCACGATCTTCGGTATCGCCAGTCTCGCCGGTGGCCTGGCCACCGACCCCGCCCTGCTCATCGGCGCCCGCGCGATACAGGGGCTGGGTGCCGCCGCCCTGTCACCGCTGTCTTTGGCATTGATCACGGTGACCTTCGAAGAAGGCCCGGCGCGGAACAAGGCGGTGGGCCTGTGGGCCGGGGCGACGATGCTGGGTGGCGCGCTCGGTGTGGTGGCCGGTGGGGTGCTCACCGATTTCGTGGACTGGCGGTGGGTCTTCCTGATCAATGTGCCGACTGTGCTCGTCGCGGTGTTCACGGCCGCGAACGGAATCGCCGGGACGCACGCGGCAGCGCGACCCCGGCTCGATATCGCCGGCGCCCTACTGGTTACGACAGGCATGCTGCTGCTCATCCTCGGGGTGGTGCGAACGGACGAATACGGCTGGGCCTCCGGCACGACCATCGCAACCCTCGTGACCGCCCTGATTCTGCTGGCCGCGTTCGTCGCGGTGGAAACGCGGGTCCGCGAACCGCTGATGCGGTTGCGCCTGCTCGCGCACGGAAGTGTCGCCGGCGCAAACGTGTACGGGTTCATGATCACGGCGGGACAGCTGACCGCCTTCTACTTCGTCTCCCTGCATATGCAGACGGTCTTGCGGTTCACTCCCGCCCAAGCCGGTATCGCCTTCGTCCCGTTCGCACTCGGTGCCGTGGTGGGTATGCAACTCGTGGCGGTCATCGTGAACCGGTACGGACAACGCGCCGCGCTGGTGGCCGGCGGCATCCTCGGCGCGGCCGGGATCGCTTGGTTCGGCGCGGGCGGACCCGGTGGTTCGTTCCTCACCGATATCCTGGGGCCTTCCGTCGTCGGCAGTATCGGCATCGGCGCCGGTTTCGTGATCATGGGAAGAATCGCGATGCAGGGCGTGCCGGCCGAGGACGCCGGGATGGCCTCCGGGCTGCTGAACAGTTCCCGCCAGCTCGGTGGCGCGCTCGGTCTGGCCGTGCTGACGACAGCGGCCGCCGCGGTCACCGCCGGCGATCGGACGCCGGAAGCGCTGAGCGACGGTTACGCCACGGCATTCCTCCTCGCCGGCGGACTCATTGCGGTCGGCACCTTGGTCGCCGCGCTGCTGATGCCGCGGGCCGGAAAGGCGGCCTGAGACCGCGGGACCGGTGCTTTCCGCTGCCCTTCCACTGTCCTTCGATCGCCGGGAGGCCGCCCGCTTCCCGGCCGATAGCTACCCTGGATCTCGGCGTGGACGCTGGTGCGCGGGTTGTGTCACCGGCTCGGCGAGCCGGCTATTTGCCGGGAAGGCTTGCGGGAGGGTGCTTGTCGGGACATCGTTGTTATTGATGACAATCATTTGCACCGGCGGTCCCGGCGCGGTGCCCTAACTCGCTCAGGGATGGTAGTGGAGTCGGAGCTGGTCCTGAAACCGCTGGTGAGCGGTTTGCTGAATGATGTTCTCGCCGAGCCGGAGCGACTATCGCAGATGGTCGCGGCGCTGGGGTCGCCGCTCAATGTGGTGGTACCGGAGCGGATGGCGGAGAACATCGCCGGTTATCGAGCCGTGTACGGGGAGACCCGGCTCGGGGGGCGTATCTACTTCGCGCACAAGGCCAACCGGTCGAGCGCGCTGATCCGTGCCCTGGCGGCGGGGGAGTGCGGGGTCGATGTGGCCTCGCTCGGCGAGTTGCGGCATGTGCTGGCGGCCGGTTTCACCGGGGATCGGATCATGGCGACCGGCCCCAAGGACGGCGAGTTCCTGTGGCTGGCAGCGCGTGTGGGGGCGGTGGTGAATGCCGACTCCGGCGCGGAGCTGGCCGAGCTCGCGGCACTCGTCGGCCGGTTCGGAATGCCGCCGGTGCCGGTCATGGTCCGGCTCTCGGCGTTCGATTCGCCGGGCGTGCCGATTCTGAGCAGGCCCAGCCGGTTCGGTGTGCACGCGCGCGAATTCGCCGCCGTTCTGGACTTTCTCGAGGCGCATCGCGATGTCCTGCGGTTGCACGGTGTGGCCTACCACCTGGATACCACGGGGGTGGCGGAGAAGGCGCTGGCGCTGGAGGGATGCCTGCTGGCTATGCGGGAGGCGATAGGCCGCGGCTTCGCGCCGGCGGCGGTGGATATCGGTGGCGGATTCGGCGTGAACTACCTGGCCGACCGCGCGGAATGGGAACGCTACACCACCGAACTCGGCCGCGCCGTGCTCGGCGCCCGTCCGTCGATGACGTGGCAGAACCACGGGTACGGGCTCCGCGCCGAGGGCGGCACCTTGCGCGGCACGCTCGGTGTGTATCCGGCCTACCGCGAGGTCGCCGGCGCCGGATACCTCCGCGAACTACTGGCCCGGGAGGCCCCCTCGCTGGGCAGGCCGCTGGCGACCCTGCTGCTGGATAGCCTGTACGACCTGTATATCGAACCCGGGCGCGGCCTGACCGATCAGTGCGGTCTCACCCTGGCGCGGGTGGCCGAAGTACGGACGATCCACACCGGGGAGACGCTGGTCCGGCTGGCCGCCAACGCCCGCGACATCAGCGCGGAAGACCATGCGGTGCTCATGGATCCGGTGCTGCTGCCCGCGCGGCCGGGGACTTCTACCGGGGTGTACCTGACCGGCAATCTGTGCCTGGAGGACGATCTCATCACCCGCCGCAAGGTCACGCTGCCGCGCATGCCCGTCCCCGGCGACCTGCTGGCCTTCGTGAACACCGCCGGTTACTTCATGGATTTCGCCGCCGATCACGCGTTGATGCAGCCCGTAGCCCGCACGGTCGCGGCCTATCGCGACGGGAACGGGTGGTCGTGGTGCCTGGATGAACAGTACTGGCCCGGGAAAGGTAGTCGCTCATGAAATACGAGAGCATTCTCGACGTCGTCGGGGATACGCCGCTGGTCCGCATCGCGGCAGAGGTCCACGGGCTGCGCAATATCGACCTCTACGCGAAATTGGAGATGCTCAATCCGTTCGGCTCGGTGAAGGACCGGCCGGCGTTGAACATGGTGCGTGACGCATTGCCCGCCGCGGTGCGGCGCGGGGATACGGTGGTCGAACTCTCCAGCGGTAACACCGCGAAGGCGCTGGCGGTGATCGCGGCCATGCACGGCCTGCCGTTCACCAGTATCACCAATCGGATGCGGGTGCCCGAGATCAAGGATCTGCTGCTGTTACTCGGTGCCCGGATCGAGGAGTTACCGGGTCAGACCGAATGCCTCGACCCGACCGATACCGAGGATCCGATGACCCGGATGCACCGGATGCTCACCGAGGAGGGCGACGGGTACCTGCATACCGATCAGTACTTCAACCCGCGCAACCTCGACGCCCACCGGACCGGGACCGCCCAGGAGATCATCAAGGACCTGGACGGTCAGGGGCCGGATATCTTCGTCGCCTGTGTCGGCACCGCCGGCTCCTCCGCCGGGGTGGCCGGTGTGCTGCGCGAACACGATCCGGCGGTCACGGTGGTCGGACTGGTGGCCGCCAAGAGCGATTTCATCCCCGGTATCCGCAATATCGACGAGGTCAACGAGGTCGGCCTGTTCGATCCGGCCAACTACGACACCCTCGACGCCGTGCACGCCCAGGACGCCATCGAGGGCATGCTGACACTCAACCGCCGCTGCGGAATCCTCGGCGGCCCGACCTCCGGGGCAGCGTACTCCGGTGCGCTGCGATATCTCTCGGCACTCGACGACACCCTCACCGAGCGGCGCACCGCGGTGTTCATCGTCTGCGACCGGGTCGAGAGCTATATGAGCTATGTCCGCACGCGCCGGCCGGATCTGTTCAAACAACCGCCGCGCCCGAACTCGGTGGATAGCGTCACCGACGCCGAGGCGTCCGCCGCCACTCAGATCGATGTCGCGGCGGCGCGGGACTGGGTGGCGCGGGAACGGCCACTGGTGGTGGATCTGCGTGGCGCCTTCGCCTACACCGCACTGCATATCCCGGATTCGGTGAATATCGTCGACGAGCTGTTCGACGATCTCCTGCGCGGCGGCCTGCCGTTCGGTGCGAGCCGGCCGGTGCTGCTGGTATGCCCGGTCGGCGAGAAATCCGCCCGGTACGCGGCACTGCTGACGCGCATGGGGCACCGGGACGCCCGCAGCCTGCGCGGTGGTGTGGTGGCCTGGCGCGATGCGGGCGCACCGCTGGTCCGGGACTGACGCCTATGAGCACCGATCCCGGCCATGTGTTCGCCCGGCTCGCGGACTGGCAGAAACAGTTACGCGCGCAATTCCCGATCATCGAGAACAATCCGAACCTCGCCTACCTGGACAGCGCCGCGACCACACAGAAACCGGCGGCGGTGCTGGCGGCCGTCACCGAGTACCTCACCACCGGCAACGCCAACGCCGGACGCGGAAGCTATCCGTGGGGAAACGCCACCACCGCCCGCATCGAGGCGGCTCGCGATCGGGTGCGGAGCGCGCTGGACGACAACGCGGCCGATTCGTCCGTGGAATTCACCGGCGGCACCAGTGACGGTCTCCGGGCGGTCGCCGCCTGGCTGGCGCAAACACTCGGCGACGGTGACGAGATCATCGTTCCGTTCGGCGATCACGAGGCCAACCTGCGGCCCTGGCTGGATCTGCGGGAAGACTTGGCGCGGCGCGGTATCCGGGTGGTCGTGCTACCGATCCCGGTCGATCCGGCGTCCGGCGACTACGACCACCGGGCGCTGCCGTCGATCGTCACCCCGCGTACCCGGTTCGTCGCGGTCACCCATGTCCACCATGTCTACGGCGTGGATATGAATGTGCACCGGGTCCGCGAAGCGGTCGGCCCGGATGTGCCCATCTGCCTGGACGCCGCGCAGAGCGTGGGGCACCGGCCGGTGTCGGTGGCCGGACCGGATGTCGATTTCGTGGTGTTCTCCGGGCACAAGATGCTGGCGTTACCCGGGATCGGTGCGGTGTGGGCGCGTAACCGGCGCGGGCCCCGCTTCACCTTGCCGGGCTGGGCGGGCACGCCGAATACCGCGGGCATCGTGAGCATGACGGCGGCGTTCGACTGGCTCGACGCGGCGGGGCTGCCCGAGATCCTCGCCTGGACCACGGCGCTGGGTTCGCGGCTCACCGACGGCCTTACTCGTCTGGCGGGTGTCCGTGTGCTCGGCTGCCAGAACAGCCTCGCCGCCGATTCACCCGTGCAGCGGCGCGAAGGCATCGTGACCTTCCGGCACGAGCGCGTACGTTCGGATGATCTCGGATTCGTCCTGGCCGACGAAGGGATCATGGTCCGCGCGGACGCCCACTGCCAGGCGGGGCGGGATTCGGCCGATCATGCCGTACGGGTCAGCGTGCATGTCTACAACACTCCGGAGGAGATCGACCGGGTGCTCGCGGTCGTCCGGCGGTGCGAGGCGATGGCGAGCTGAATTCCGGTGCCCGCGAATGGCTACGGTTGCGGGCGGCGGCCGCGGAAGCCGGTGCGGGCGGACAGCAGGGTGAGGTCGCGGCGATGTCCGAGCCAGACCGGCGACTCCGGATCGAGCAGCCGCAGCCAGGCGGTCGCATCCTCTTCGGTGAGGAACGGTCCGGCGCGGCGGACCCGCGCGGCCAGTTCGGCCAGCACCACCTCGCGGACGTTGTCGGACAGCGGAGCGGGAAAGTCGACCAAGGCCGTGAAGGCGGTGATATCGACGAGCCCGGCGGCGCCCAGTATCTCCCCCCAGCCGCGCCCCGGCCGGACGGCCCCCGGCCGGCCGAAGAACCACTGGGTGAAATGCCGGTCGTGTGCCTCGTCCAGGCGGGTCTCCAGGCCCGGCCGCCCCACCCCGATATCCCAGGGCAGGCAGCGCGTCGGTAGCCCACCCTCCGCCAGGCACAGCGTGCCGCCGGGTTTCAGCATGCCGGTCAGGGCGCGGGCGGCGGCATCCCAGTCGCGGGCGTGGTGGACGCACCACGACGACCAGACCGCATCCACCGGTTCCGGCAGTGGCGGTACACCGCTCTCGATATCGTGCAGGACCGGGTGGATACGTTCCGCGAGGCCCGCGTCCCGGGCGGCGTGGACGGTGGCTTCGAGCATGCTCGCGTCGAGATCGACGGCGTAGACCCGGCCGTGTTCGCCGACGGCCTGGGCCAGGGCGAGGGTGGAGGCGCCCGCGCCCGGCCCCACATCCGCGGTCACATCGCCGGGGGCGACACCCAAGGGCTCGAGCAGGCGCAGGGTCGCGTCGAGGAATACGGCTTCGGCGGCGGCCGGATCGTCGGTCGACGTTCCGGTGCCCGGCTTACTATCTCGCAGTTGCCGACTGGTCACGCGAGGATACTACTGACAATCATTTTCACTGACGAATCGGCACACCGGCCGGCGGCGTGCAGTGCCCTCGGCCTCTCGGCGGGCTGCGCCGCCGGGCTGCCCGATGCCGGTCAGGCGGACGTTCGAGTGGACGGGCCCGCGGTGCTCGCTCCGTTCTGGTCGGACAGGCCGAGGCGAAGATGTTCGCTGTGGTAGACCGCTTCGTCGAGGAGCTGGGCGACGTGATTGTCGTAGAGGCTGTAGACGATGCTGCGGCCCGTGCGGGTGCCGGTGACCAGGCCGAGGTTGCGCAGGAGCCGGAGCTGATGCGACACGGCCGACTGTTCCATGCCGACCGCGCCGGCGAGTTCGGATACCGCGCGTGGACCCTGGCGGAGTTCGGTGAGGATCAGCAGCCGGCTCGGTGTGGCCAGGGCCTGCAGCGTGGTCGCCACATGCGCGGCGGACTCGGCGTCCAGTCGCGCGGCAGGCCGGTCGCGGCCGTCGACCCCATGTCCCATGGCTACGGAGCTTATCGCACCCCTACCTGCAATAAATGAAGACGTGTTCATTTGTTCTGTTATGGTGTGGCGGTTCGCGCTCCGAGCCTTGGAGGTCTCTCGTGGTTTCGACCACCGCCATATCCGGCCGATCGGCCCCCGCACCGGCGGCGCCCTGGCGGCGGACCCGGTTGTTCGCGCTCGCCGAGGTGCGCTGGGCCGCTGCGGCCTCGGTGCTGTTCCTGCTCGGACTGATCACGCAATGGCTGGGCGCACCGGCCTGGCTGTGGTGGGCGCTGTACCTGGGGTGCTACGTCACCGGCGGCTGGGAGCCGGCGCTGGCCGGCCTGCGGGCGCTGCGGCGGAGAACGCTCGATGTCGATCTGCTGATGGTGGTCGCGGCCATCGGTGCGGCCGCGATCGGCCAGGTTCTCGACGGCGCGCTGCTGATCGTCATCTTCGCGACCTCCGGTGCGCTGGAGGCGTTCGCCACCGCGCGGACCGAGGATTCCGTACGCGGCCTGCTGGACCTGGCTCCCGATACCGCGACCCGCGTCACCGCCGGTGGCGGCGAGGAAACCGTGCGTGCGGCGGATGTGCTGGTCGGCGATGTGCTGGTCGTCCGGCCGGGAGAGCGGATCGCCGCGGACGCGACGGTGCTCTCCGGAGGCAGCGAGGTCGATCAGGCCACCATCACCGGCGAACCGCTACCGGTGGACAAGAGCATCGGCGACGAGGTGTTCGCGGGAACGGTGAACGGTACCGGCGCGCTGCGGATCCGGGTCGACCGCCGCGCCGAGGACTCGGTGATGGCGCGGATCGCGCAACTGGTGGAGCAGGCCGGCCGGACCAAGGCGAAGACGCAACTGTTCATCGAGAAGATCGAACAGCGGTACTCGATCGGCATGGTCGTGGCCACGATCGCGGTCTTCGTGATCCCTCTGCTGCTGGGGGATCCGCTGCAGCGGGCACTGTTGCGGGCGATGACGTTCATGATCGTGGCGTCCCCCTGCGCGGTGGTGCTGGCGACGATGCCGCCGCTGCTGGCGGCGATTGCCAATGCCGGCCGCCACGGCGTGCTCGTCAAATCCGCCGTCGTGATGGAACAGCTCGGCACGACCACCCGGCTCGCGTTCGACAAAACCGGCACGCTGACCCGCGGCACTCCCGAACTCGTCGATATCCGCACGCTCGACTCCCGATTCGGCGACCACGACCTGCTGCGGCTGGCCGCCGCCGCCGAGCGTCCCAGCGAACATCCGCTCGGCGCGGCGATCGTGCGGGCCGCGCGAGCACGCCGGCTGGAATTGCCCGAGGCCGGCGAGTTCACCGCGCATCCCGGGCGCGGGGTGACCGCGCTGGTGGATGACCGGCTCATCGGAGTGGGATCGCCGGCCACCCTGCCGGACAGCGATTCCGCGAGCGCTGCGGTGCTCGGCGAGATCCAGGCGCGCGGCTGCACGGGGGTGGTCGTCACCTGTGACCACCGCCCGGTCGGTGTCCTGGCGATCACCGACCGGATCCGGGACGAGGCGGTGGCGGCAGTCGCCGCGGCCACCGCACTCACCGGTACCGCGCCGGTCCTGCTGACCGGCGACAACCGAGTCGCCGCCGAACGGCTGGCCGACCGGGTCGGCATCACCGATGTCCGCGCGGGATTGCTACCGGAGGACAAGGTCACCGCCGTGCGGCAATTACAGGACAGCGGGGAGAAGGTGACCGTGGTCGGCGACGGGATCAACGACGCGCCCGCCCTCGCCGCCGCGCACGTGGGAATCGCGATGGGCGGCGCCGGATCGGATCTGACGTTGCACACCGCCGACGCGGTCGTGGTACGGGACGACCTCACCACGATCACCGCGGTCATCGACCTGTCCCGGCGGGCGCGCCGGATCGTGATCGCCAACCTCACCATCGCCGCCGCGTTCATCGGTGTTCTGGTCGTCTGGGATCTGGCCGGCACCCTGCCCTTGCCGCTCGGTGTCGCCGGGCACGAAGGCTCCACCGTCATCGTCGGTCTCAACGGCCTGCGCCTGCTGCACCGGTCCGCGTGGCGGCGCGCCGGCCCGACGGCCCCGGGGGACGCGCTCTCACGGCGGTGACGCGGCCGCGGGCAGGTTCGCCACGAGCCCGTCGACGACCATGCGGACGGCTCTGCCCGGATCGTAGCTGTCCACGATATGGCCCCACTGTGGGAGCAAGCGCACGACCGAGGGGAATTCGTGGAGATCGTCCGTGGTGGCGGTCTCGGTCCAATGCGGTGTGGGCTCGCCCCGCCCGCTTGCGCTACGCCGCTCGTCGACGGCCCTGCGCGCGATCAATTCCCCGAGAACGAAACGCCACAACACGGCGTACATGGCACCGGCCTCGGTGTCGGTGGCGCCCAGCCGGTGTGCC
>NZ_JARWPM010000058.1 GCF_029869215.1 Nocardia carnea | reverse complement strand
CGGGGCTGCGCCGTTGTGGGGGTTTTTGGGGGGGGGGGGGCTATTGTGGGGGGGGCGGGGGGGGGGGGCCCGGCCCCCCCGGGGCGGGGGGCCCCCTCCCCGGCCGGCCCGGGGCGGGGGCCCGGCCCCCCCCCGCCGTGTGTGGCGGCCACCACGACCGGATCCCGTGGCGGTGGTGCGGGATCCGGGTCATGCGTGTGAGCGGGTCTCGAGTGTCGGCGCATCGGCCACAACCTCTTTCTCTCGTGTTCGATTCGAATGACGATCAGGCGCGGACGCGGCCGAGGAACGCGGTCACATTGTGTTCGATCTGGCCGATCCGGTCCTCGGTATCGAAATCGTCGCGGTAGGCGCGGCCCAGTGCCGGAGTCTTCTTACGCCGGGCGTACAGGGAACAGCACAGGTCCTCGCACATGTAGGTGCCGGTGGTGTTCCCGCGGCGGCCGGCTTCGCCGGCCTTGCGGGCGGTCATCAGCACGACGCCACCGTTGCTGTGAGTGGTCGAGCAGAGCGAGCACATCTGCGATCGGCGCGGACCGCCTGTTTCGTAGCGCAGGGCGATACCGGCGAGACCTTCGGCCTCGGGGATCACCAGATAGGCGCGGCCGGGCAACCCGGGGTCGGTCCAGCCGAGGAAGTCCAGATCGTCCCAGGGGCGGGTGTCCAGATCGGCCGGCAGGGTGAGGCGTTTGGCGTCTCCTTTCGAGCAATTGACGAACGATGCTCTGATTTCTCGTTCGGTTACGGGGTCCATCGGGTGTCGCAACTCCTTCACATGACGAGGACGGGCAAACCGCGACACCATATCGACCCCACCGAGCCCCCGGCAACGCCATTTCCGCACGTGAACGAGTTGACACGCAGCGGCTCTTTCCCCACGCCGGACATCCATCCGGTTCTCCCGCAGCGCGACCCGGCCCTCGGCGGGTTGGCCGAAAGTCTCGATCCGCACCCGCACCGCGGGCATACAGTGAGGGAGGCCACAGTGAACGTGACCGGGCATGAGCGTGCCGGATCCGGCGACGGCGGCCGGCAGGTCCGGCGCCGGACGCCACGCTCGGGCCCGATGGACAGGAGTATCTATGAGTGGGGCACACCGGGTATCGGTGCTGGTGATCGGCGCCGGTTTCGGCGGTATCGGGTTGGCGATCGAATTGCGGCGCCACGGGTTCGACGATATCGCCATCCTCGAGAAAGCCCAGGACCTCGGTGGCGTCTGGCGGGAGAACACCTACCCCGGCGCCGCCTGCGATGTGCCGTCGCCGCTGTACTCCTACTCGTTCGAGCCGAAGCCCGACTGGCCGCAGCGCTACTCCGGGCAGGCCGCCATCCACGAATACCTGCGCGGGGTCGCGCGCCGGCACGACCTGCTCGACCACATCGAGTTCGGCACCGAGGTCACCGAGGCCGCATTCGACGAGGGCACCGGCCGCTGGACCGTGCGCACCGCCGACGGTGCCACCCGCACCGCCGATGTGCTGATCTCCGCGGTCGGCCAGTTGTCGCGTCCGCAGCTCCCCGATATCCCGGGCGTGGACGGTTTCGCCGGGCAGGCGTTCCATTCGGCGCTGTGGGATCACCGCGTCGACCTCACCGGGAAACGTGTCGCGTGCATCGGTACCGGGGCGAGCGCGATCCAATACGTCCCGCAGATCCAGCCGCGGGTCGCACACCTCATGCTGTTCCAGCGCACCGCCGCCTGGGTACTGCCGAAATTCGATACCGACTATTCACCGGTGCAGCACAAATTGTTCGCGCGCATTCCCGGCATGCTGCTGGTGGAGCGGCTGGGCTGGTGGCTCACGGCCGAGATCTCCTCGCTGGGGCTCGTGGAGCTGCCGATCATCAGCCGGCTGGTGGCACGGCTGGCGCAGCGGAATCTGCGCAAAAACGTCGATGACCCCGAATTGCGCGCGAAGCTCACCCCCGACTATCCGATCGCCTGTAAACGCACGCTGTTCTCCAGCGACTACTACCCGGCGCTCACCCAGCCGAATGTCGCGGTGACCACCGCCGCCATCAGCGAGATCACCCCGGAGGGTGTGCGCACCGCCGACGGCACGCTGCACGAAGCGGACGTGATCATCTACGGCACCGGTTTCAAGGGCACCGAATTCCTGTGGCCGATGCGGATCAGCGGCCGCGGCGGGCGGGAACTGGCCGAGGCGTGGTCCGACGGAGCGCACGCCTACTACGGGATGACGGTCCCCGATTTCCCGAATTTCTTCATGGTGTACGGGCCGAATACGAATCTGGGGGTCGGGTCGATCATCTATATGATCGAAACGCAGGCCCGCTATATCCGTCAGGCTGTGCGATTGCTCGCCGGCAAACCCGGTCATGTGCTCGAGGTCCGGGCCGAGACCGAGCGCGCGTTCAACGACGCCCTGCAGAAACGCCTCGCGCGGACCCCGTGGAATTTCTGTTCCAGCTGGTATCGCAACGCCGCCGGGAAGATCACCAACAATTGGCCGGGCACGGTCACCCGTTACCGCCGCCGGGTGCGCAGGCTCGAACCCCAGGACTACACCCTCACCCCGGCCGCATAGCGCGGCCGCTCGCCTCGTCCGTCCGCCGGCACGGCGAGTGCGTGACGGCAGCTGTCCGGCCTTCCGTGCCGACCTGGCGACCGTTCCGATCACAGCGTCGATCGGCACTCCGGGCCGTGCGATGGTCACCCGCCGCGATCCTTTTCACATGTGCGGCTCATCTCTGGGTTCCGCGGTTCCGGCCTGGCAGGCTGGCCCGCGGGCTCACAGGGAGGTGCGCGATGCCGGGAACAGGCTGGGCGGCCGGGGTATTCGCGACGGCGGCGCGTGACGCGGGATTCGCACTCGACGAATCACAACGCGCGGCCGCCGCTCACCTCGATCGTCTGGGCGCCGAATCGGCCGGGTGGCGAGGCCGTTTCGGTCCACCACCGCGCGGCGTCTACGTCTGGGGCCCGGTGGGCCGGGGAAAGAGCTGGCTGGTCGACACCTTCTACGACGCCGTGCCCATCTCCCGGAAGCGGCGTATACATTTCCACGACTTCTTCCGGGAATTCCACACCCGCTACGCGGCCCACCGCGATGTTCCGCGCGCGGGGGAACGCGCGGTGCGCGATCTGCTCGGCGACGCCCGCCTGGTCTGCTTCGACGAATTCCATGTGCACGATCCCGGGGACGCCACCATTCTCGCCAAGGTCGTACACGCGCTGTTCGCCCGCCGGATCACCCTGGTCACCACATCGAACTATCCGCCGTCGGGCCTGCTGCCGAACCCGCTGTTCCATCATCTGATCGAACCGGTGGCCGCCGAACTGACGGCTGCCCTGGATATCGTCGAGGTGGCCGGCCCGCACGATTACCGCCGCCACGGTCCGGCACCGGCCACCGGATTCGGCCTCGGCCGCTACCTGTGGCCCGGCCACGCCGGCCGGCTGGTGGAGGCCGGTCTGTGTCCACCGGATCCCGCCGAACGGCGCACCGTCGAGATCGGCGGCCGCACCGTCACCGCCCTGGCGGTCCGCGGCGACGATATCTGGTTCGATTTCACCGATCTGTGCGACCGCCCCTACTCCACCATCGACTACCTGCACCTCGCCGACCGCTACCGCCACTGGACGGTATCGGGACTGCCCGGGCCGGCAACCGTCCGGCGCGATCCCGCGCAACGATTCGCCCACCTCGTCGACATATTGCACGACCGGCGGATCCCGCTCACGTTGATCGGCGGCGCCCCGTTGCGCGATGTCCTCGCCGGCGTGGACCTACCGGATTTCCCTCGCACCGCCAGCCGCCTGGCCCTGCTGGCCGGGGCTGCGGACCCCGCCGTACCGGCCGGTCAGTAATCGGGGAACAACCACAGGTCCTGATCGGCCACGGCCTGCAGGTACGCCGCCAGCGACCGTACCCGGGTGAGCGCGTGCCCGTCGTCGCTGTCGTCGCCGAACAAGGGCACTTCCGCCTCCCCCGTGTCTACCCGGGTGAACCATTCGTCGAGCCGTTCGAGGAAATTGCGCACGTCGTCGGGATCGAACACCTCGTACAGGCTCAACCCGAACTCGTCGGACACCCATTTCTCGTACACCTGCCCGCGGAACCCGGTCGGATCGCCGTCCGACGGCCAGAACAATCCGCCCTCGGCGAAATCGCGGGGTAGCTCCTCGAACGGTTCGAGATCATCGGGATGCAACCACCCGAATTCCCCGCGTTCCTCCGGCGGCATCGCCTGGAGCTGCTCGAAGGCCGCCATATCGGTTACCCGGCCCTGGTTCGGCCGGACCGCATATACGTCGAGTCCCATGCGCACGAGCCTATGCGGTTCCCCGCGCGAACGCAGGCCCTGGTTTATCCTGACCACCACCGGGGGTAACCGGCGCGCGAACCCCCTTTGGAGAGGAATATCTCTTGCGAATGCTTCTGCGTCCGTTGGCCCTCGGTGCCTTCGCCGCATCCGCCCTGCTCCCGGCCGCGGCGCCGGCAGGTGCCCAGCCGTTCGCGGCGCCCGCGGGCGCCCGGACGGCCGCCGATTTCGAGGACGCGCGAGTGGAGGTGGCGCCGGGCTGCGCCGGCACGGTGCGCACCCAGGTCGCCGTGGCGCCGCTACCCGCCAATGTCTCGGGTGTCGCGGTGGCGGTCCTGTTCCGAGCCGACCGGCAGGACCCGTCGTGCGTGGTGACGCCCACGGTGTCCTGGCACAATATCGATTCCGGTGCCACCGGCTCCACGGAGGTCAGCGTCTCGTCGGTCCCCTCCGCGATCGGCCGCTTCCCGACCGACCACGGCTACAACCGTGCCCTGGCCGATACCGGCCCGGGCACGGTGATCGTCACCATCACCACGAACCCGGGCGAGGTCCGCGTCACGGTCTGACACCGGTGCGCCGGAGCCGCGGGGGGGCCGCGCCGGGCGCGCCGCACGCCCCCCCGCCCCCGCCCCGACCCCCCCCCCCCCCCCCCCCCCCCCGCCCCCCCCCCCGCCCCCCCCCCCCCCCCCCCCCCCGAAGTTACAGCAGCCGGTCGATGCGCGCGGCTACGTCCAAGGTCCGGGTGGCGGGATCGGCCAGTTCTCTGCCGACCACCCGTACGACCTGGGCCACGATCTGTTTCTTGATCCCGGCGAGTACGCCCAGCGTGGCGGCGCGCATCCCCTCCGCCGCGTACTCCAGGCGGACATCCTCCCGGACCGGCGGTTCCACCTCGACCACGATCAGCAGCGGGTCGGCGGCGTGGGCGGTGAGGATCAGCGGGATCTCGACATTCGCCCGGTACCGGTTGTCCTTGAGCACGTTGACGGTGATGTCCAGCGCTACCGGGACCGTCAGCGCGAACCGCACCAGTGCCCGGTCTGCTTCGGCGGGCTCGGCCGGGGGCAGGTCGGCGAGCAGCGGCTGCCCGACTTCACCGCGCACCGTGAGTTCCGCGGCGGCGCGCGGCCCGGTGCGCAGCGGCCCGATCTCGATCGGCCGCCGGGTCAGTTGCGCGACGAAACCGCCGAGCCGCTCCCGGGTGACGATGCGCGGGAAGAAACGGCGGCCGAATTCCGCGTAATCGATCCACTCGAATACGGTGCGGCCGCGGTGCGGGGAACGCCGGCCGTCGACGATGGCGGCGATATCGTAGATCCGGCTGCGCATCACGCCGGGATCGCTCAGCATGGTGTTCACCCGGTTCGCGACCTCCCGCTGCAACAGCCCGGAAATGGGGTCGAGCAGCCATTCGGCCACCGAATCGGCGGCGGCCAGGCGCAGCAGGACACTCACATCCGCTGGTCGCACTTCGGGGATATCGATCACGATGAGCAGCGGGTCGGCGGTACGCGCATGGAATACGAGGTCGATGGAGACCACGGTTTCCACGCCCAGCCGGCGCCCGCCGAGCAGGATTTTGGCGACCAGCGATACCGGTATCCGGACATCGAAACTCACCGCCGAACCCCGCCGTGTCACCACGGGAGCGCCGATCCGGCCTTCGGCCAGGAATCCGGCGAGTCCGGCGGGGCCGATGTTGATGGGGCCGATGCCGATCCCGCGGCCGGTGATCCCGGCGACCGCCTTCGCTATCCGCGCCTCGGTCACCGCGTGCGCGACGAATCGTTCGCCGAATTCCGCGTATTCGATCCATTCCGGATCGCCCAGTTCGATCGGTTCCATGAGTCGTTCCGACACCTTCACCTCCACCGCCGGGCTTTACGCTACGCGATCGAGGTTGCCGGTTCCTACCGCTGTCCCTGTCCGGCTGCGACCTGCCGTAACCGGCGCTCACAAGATCGGCGGCCGCAGCCGGAGCCGCGCACGGTTACGCCGGCTCCGGCGCATCCGTTCGCATCGGGATGAGCGCGGTGAGCGCGATGGCGACGCAGGCGGCGGCGACGGAGATCAGGAAGGCGGTGTGGAAGGCGTCCCGCGAGGGCAGGACCTGAGTATCCAGGGTGATGGTCATATTGGCCAGCACCGCGCCGGCCACCGCGGCCGACGTGGAGGTACCGACCGAACGCATCAAGGCGTTCAAACCGTTGGCCGCGGCGGTTTCGGTGATCGGCACCGCGCCCATGATCAGTGCGGGCATCGCGGCGTAGGCCAGCCCGACCCCGCCCGCCACCAACACCGAGGCCAGCATGATCTGCCAGACGCTGTCCATCAGCGCCGAAGCACACAGATAGCCGAGGCCGATCACCGCCGAACCGGTGCCGAGGGTCAGTTTGGGGCCGAACCGGGCCGAGATCCGCGCCGATACCGGCGAGAGCAGCATCATCACGCAACCGCTGGGCGCCAGGACGAGTCCCGCGGTAACCATCGACAAGCCGAGCCCGTAACCGGTTTCGGCGGGGGCCATCAGCAGTTGCGGGAAGGTGAGCGACATGCCGTATAGCGAGAATCCGACGGCAATCGAGGCGATATTGGTGAACAGCACCCGGGGTCGTGCGGAGACCCGCAGATCCACCAGCGGATGGCGCCGGCCGATCTCGTAGCGACCCCAGCCGAGGAAGACCAGGATCGATACCGCGAACAAGGTCAGGATCGAGGAACTGGTCCACCCCCATTGCGCGCCCTGGGTGATCGCGATCAGCAGCGCGAGCAGAGCTGTTGCCAGCCCGGCTGCCCCGCCGAAATCGAACGGCGCCGGGGTGCGCACCGGCGATTCGGGCACGAACCGGAAGATCAGCCCGGCACCGATCACCCCCAGCGCGGCCGCCGCCCAGAACAGCACATGCCAATCGGCGTGCTCGGCGATCACGGCGGCCAGCGGCAGCCCGATGGCGCCGCCCACACCGAGCGTGGAACTCATCACGGCCATGGCCGAACCGACGCGTTCGGGGGGTAGTTCGTCGCGCATGATGCTGATCCCCAGCGGGATGGCGCCGATCGCGACGCCTTGGAGTGCGCGCCCGGCCACCGAGGGGATCAGCGACGACGACATCGCGCACAGCACCGAACCGAGCACCATCGCCAGCAGGTCGAGCAGCAGGATGCGGCGTTTGCCGAACATATCGCCGAGCCGGCCGCTGATCGGTGTGCACACCGCCGAGGCCAGCAAGGTCACCGTGATCACCCAGGAGGCGTTGGTGGGTGTGGTGTTCAGCAGGGTCGGCAGGCTCGGGATGAGCGGTACGACCAGCGTCTGCATGAGGGAGACGACTATGCCGATGGTGCTGAGCGTGGCGATCAGCAGCGTCGGCGACGAGCGCGGACGATCCTGTTCCCCGGCTCTGGAGGGGTCGTCGGATACCGCGGTCACCCTATGCACGTTACATAGCCTGTGTATGGTGCACAATTTTGCAATCGGACGAATCAGACGCCATAGTGGCCGGATGTCCGATTCGGCTCTGCCCGCCGGTGCGGCGGAACACCGGGACCCCACGGTCCTGGCGCGGCTCGTCCTGGAGATGACCCTGCTGTCCCGGCACCATCCCGCCGCCCGCCGCAGAACCCCGTTCCAGCTGGACAGATCCGCGTATCTGATCATGACCCGGCTACAACTCGGGGCGCCGCTGTCACTGCGCGAACTGGCCGAGGCGTTCGGTCTCGACGTATCCACGATCAACCGTCAGGTCGCCGCCATGCTGGACCAGGATCTGGTGGAACGCGTCCCCGATCCCGACGGCGGGGTGGCCCGCAAGATCCGCCCGAGCGACAAAGGGCTGCGGCTGTTCGAATCCGACCTCGAACTGCAGCGCGGGGGTGTCGCCGCCGTACTCGCCGACTGGCCGGACGACGAGATCGAATTATTGGTCCGGTTGATGGAGCGTTTCAACGAGGGTGTCGAAGGCCTCGTCCGCCATCCTTGGCCACGCCCGCACCGGCCCGCCGATTCGACCGTTCGATAGGCCCGCCCGCGCGGTGGGCAACGGCTGCGATATGACAATACTCGCCGGTCACCCGGCGTTCTCCGGAAGCCGGTACGGTTGACCGCATGATCACGCTCAAAAAAAGAAGACGGCGCAGCGGATCTCGCGGGGATCACCAAGCTGAGTGTCGGAGTCAGCTGGGATCCCTCCGCGGGCGCCAGCGGTGGCGCGCTCGGCTGGGCGCGCCGCAAGAAGGGGGTGGACCTGGACCTCATCGCCATCCTCATGCAGGGCAGCGAACCGGTGCGGTTCGCCGGGCTCGATTCGCTGGACCCGCTGGGCAACGGTTCGGTCCTGCATTCCGGTGACGAACAGACCGGCTCGGCGGCCGGGGACGACGAAACCGTGCACGTCACGTTCGCCGATATCCCCGGCGGTATCGACGCGATCATCTTCGTCGCCGCCGCCTTCAAAAAGGGCAGCTCCTTCGAGAAGGCGAACAACATCTCGTTCAAGGTGTACGACGCCTCCGGCGGCAGCAGCCAGCAGGTGGCCGATATCTGGCCGTCGCTGCTGGGCGCCGACAACGCGAACGCCGTGGCCCGCACCTTCCGCAACGGCAATGTCTGGCAGCTCGAGGTGCTGAACCGCAAGGGCAAGATCAAGCAAGGTGATAAGCAGGCACTGCTGCGCTTCGCCATGGGCGGTCAGTGATCAGGACCTGACCGTTCCCTGCGCCGGGCCCCGGGCACCACTTTCGCCTGCTCGGGCCCGGCCATCGCACCGCTGGTAGGGGTCCGCGGTCGTCGAGCGGCGTCATTCCAGTGCGTTGAGACCCACCAGCGTGGCAAAGATCAGGGCACCGTGTTCGCTGCCCTGATCACCGGACAAGATCGAGTCCAGTAGCGGCGCATTGGTCAGCATTCTGGAACCGAAGTGGCCGGATTCCATGACGCTGGCCATGAGAGCGTAGATCGCCGAGGCATAGATCCTGGATCGAGGCACCGCGAGATTCGCGGTGCCGTCCAGTTGAGCGTCCACAGCCTCGATCACATCTTGGAGCACGCCGATTTCGACAGCGGCGTGGTTGCGGTGCGCGACTCCAATAATCCGAGCGGACCCGCCCTGGTATTCACACCGGCCGAATGGGACGCTTTCCTGGGCGCCGCCCGGCCTTGATCCGAGACTCACGTCGTCCCCGTTCATCCCGACCGATACACAGGTGAGTACGTGCTGCCCTACCCGGCAGACCACCCGGACCACCGGGTGACTTCCAGCGCGAGCACGGGTCCCGGTGGCGGTTGGTCCCGGTACACCGGGTAGCGAGCGGTCAATTGCTCGATGCCGGTGCGCGCCTGCTCATCCGTGACTATTCGCGCTACGGCGTCGGCGCGCGCCCACCACAGTTGCGTCCAGTCCTCGTCATAGAAGTCGGCGAGGACCGCTACCTGCGGGTTCGCGGTGATATTCGCGAGCCGGCGCAGGGCCGTGGTGGATTTCGGTTTCGCGTCGACGGATGTGTAGATGGTGTCGCCGTCGACTGCGAACACGATGGGGACGATATGCGGGCTTCCCTCCGGGGTCACTGTGGCCAGCCGGGCTACGCGGGCGGTGGCGAATCGTTTCCGCGCCTGCCCTTCATCCCACCGCATCCGCTCTCCTCGCGTCTGCCGGGTCAGCGGCGCCGGCCGCGCAGGTAGTCGCTGACCACCGCCGCGCCGAGACCGTCGAGATCCGGTGCGACCACCCGGCCGCCGCTGCGCCGGGCCACCATGTCCACGAAGGCGGCCAGCCGGGGCTGTTCGCCGAGCATGAAGATCGAGATCGACGCACCCAGTTTCGCCAGGGAATCGACCTGGATCATGGTGGTGGCGAGGGTGCGCCGGTCCGGCGGCCAGTTGAAGTACGAGGTGCCGTCGGGTTCCAGGTGGGCGGTCGGTTCACCGTCGGTCACCACCAGCACCACCGGGACGGCGTCGGGGTGGCGGCGTAGATGCCGGCCCGCCAGCAGCAGCGCGTGGTGCAGGTTGGTGCCCTGTTCCCAGACCGGTTCCAGCCCGGTCAGTTCGCCGATATCCACCGTGGTGGCGTGCCGGCCGAAGGTGATCAGTTCGAGTGCGTCGGTGCGGAAGCGCGTGCTGATCAGGTGCTGCAGTGCCAGCGCGGTGCGTTTCATCGGGACCCAGCGCCCGTCCTGCACCATCGACCACGAGGTGTCCACACACAGCGCGACCGCCGCGCGGGACCGCTGTTCGGTTTCGGCGATCTCCACATCCGCGACATCCAAGGTCACCGTGCGGCTGCCGGTGGATGCCGACCGCAGCACCGCGTTCCGCACCGTCCGCGAGACATCCCAGGGTTCGGTATCACCGAACTGCCAGGGGCGGCTCGCACCGGTCGGTTCCCCGGAGGCCCCGGCGCGCGCTGTTTCCCGCTCCCCTTTGCGCGTGCGCAACTGCCCGACGATATCCCGCAGCGCGACCTCACCGAGCCTGCGTAATGCCTTGGGGGTCAACCGCAAGGAGCCGTCGGGCGCTCGTTCGAACAGACCTTGGCGGCGCAGTTCGCGTTCCAGTTCCGACAGCCGCTCGGCGTTCACCCGGGCGTCGGCACCGAGCTGGCGTTCCAGCATCTCCAGGTCGATATCCTCGAGCCGGGCACCCGGATAGGACTGGGCGAGTTGCGCGGCGAGCTCGTCGAGTTCACCGAGATCCTGCATTGCCTCGACCGCCTCGCCCATCCCCAGCGGGTCCTGGCCGCGAAACCGCCGGCCGGATTCCCAGTCGGCCCCGGGGCGTAGCTCGCGCAGGTTCATATCCAGTGCGGCGATCTGCTGCGCCAGCGCGGGATCGCCGAACGCCTGCCCGAGTAGCTCGTTCAGTTCGGAACGCTGCTCGTCCGACATGGAATTCAGCATCCGCTGCGCGGCGGCGGCACGATCGGCCAGGCTGTCGATGAGTTCCTCGGTATTGCGCGGGTTCTCGGGGAAGAACTCACCGTGCTCGGCCATGAATTCGGCGAATTGTTCGGTGGTGTCCTCGCCGCGGGCATGCGCGGACAGCAGCTCGTTGAGGTCCGACATCATCCGCCGGACCCGCTCCACGTCTTGCGGCGTCGTGTTCTGCAACGCTTCTTTCATGCCCTGGAAGCGGGATTCCAGTAATTCCCGGCCGAGCAGGTCACGGATCTGCCGGTAGTTCTCCCGTCCGGTCTCCGAACGCCACCGGTACTCGCCGAGTTCACGGACCGCACCCGCGGTACCGGAAGGCAGCGCGTCCAATTGCATTTCGGCGAACCGGGCGTCGTCGGACGGGTCGGGGAACAGTGCCCGGCGTTCGGCTTCCAGCGCCTTGTCCAGTAGTTCCCGGACCTCTTGCAACGTGCCGTCCAGCCGGTGATTACGGGAGATCTCGGCCCGTCGCTGCCACAGCCGCCGGGTCAGTTCTTCGAGGCCGGGCAGGTCCCGGGTCCCGCGGCGCAGCAATTCCTCCAGGGCCGAGCGCGGAGAAGAACCCTCCATCACCTCGCGCCCGATATCGGCCAGCGCCTCACGCAGGTCGAGCGGGGGCGCGAGGGGATCGGGTCCCTCGTGGTAGGGCCCGTAGGAATACCGATCCGCCGCTGTCATACCGCCTCTTCACCGGGCCGCACCACGGTCACCCGCCGTACACCGCCATACCCTCGTCATCGGAATCCTTCGCCACCTGCCGCGCCAGATACAAAGACTCCAGCGCGAATTCGACCGCGGCCGCGATCCGCTGCGGCGCGTCCCCGGAATCGGCACCGAGCCGGGCGGCCACCTCGTGCAGCACGGGCAGTTCCGGCAGACCCGCCAGCACCTGCGCTCCCGGAACCCGTTCGCCGGTGGTCACCAGATGCCCGTCCTCGACGGCCTCGGCCAACGGCCGCAGATCCAGTCCGCCGAGTCTCTCCCGCGCGGTATCGGCGAAGGCGCGCCGCAGCATATGAGTGAGATGTTCCTGCTCCCGGCCTTCCTCGCCGGATTCGAACTCCAGCTTGCCGCGTAGTACCGCCGGCACCGATTCCAGGTCGACCGGGCGGGCGACGGCCGGATTCTCCCCGGTGAGCGCGGCCCGGCGCAGCGCCGCCGCGGCCACCGTCTCGGCCGCCGCCACCGCGAAACGCGCCGACACACCGGAACGCTGATCGATCGCCGGCGATTCCCGCAACCGCCGCACGAACCGCGCGAGCACCTCGATGAGCGGATCGCCCACCTCGGCGACGAGTTCGGCCTCCTGCCGCACCAGCGCCATCTCGGCCGGCACGGTGAGCGGATAGTGGGTGCGGATCTCCGCGCCGAAACGGTCTTTCAGCGGGGTGATGATCCGGCCGCGGTTGGTGTAGTCCTCCGGGTTGGCCGTCGCTACCAGCAGCACGTCCAGCGGCAGGCGCAGAGTGTACCCTCGCACCTGGATATCGCGCTCTTCCATCACGTTCAACAACGCGACCTGGATCCGTTCGGCCAGATCGGGCAGTTCGTTCACCGCGACGATCCCGCGGTGCGCCCGCGGTACCAGCCCGAAATGGATGGTCTCCGGATCACCGAGACTGCGCCCCTCGGCCACCTTCACCGGGTCGACATCGCCGATCAGATCGCCCACGGACGTATCCGGGGTGGCGAGTTTCTCCGCGTACCGCTGCGACCGATGCCGCCAGGTGACCGGCAGATCGTCGCCGAGTTCGGCGGCCAGCCGCAGACCCTGCGGACTGATCGGTTCCAACGGATGTTCGCCCAGTTCGAGACCCTCGATCACCGGCGTCCACTCGTCCAGCAACCCGAGCAGGGTCCGCAGCAGCCGCGTCTTACCCTGTCCGCGCTCCCCCAGCAGCACCACATCGTGGCCCGCGAGCAACGCTCGCTCCAGTTGCGGCAACACGGTCCGGTCGAAACCCACGATCCCCGGCCACGGATCCTTCCCCGACCCCAGCAGAGCCAGCAGATTCTCCCGGATTTCGGCCTTCACACTTCGCGGCGCATACCCGGCCGCCCGCAACGCGCCCGCGGTCGCGGGCAAGTCCTGTGGCACTGTCACCTCCCCGACGCTACGACGATTTCGGCCATCGGTCGACAGCTTGCCGATCACAACCACCGCCAGCAGCGCTGATCCAGCGCCCGGGCGGCGGGGGTCACCACGTTTCGCGCGGGTGCCGGGCGAATCGCTCGGCCCGGCACGTCGGCGCGCAACGGTACGGCCGACGAGTTGACCTCAACCAATATTCAGGTCTTAGCGTCACGGGCGGAAAGGAGTCCACTGTGACGATATTGGTAACGGGCGCAACGGGAAATACCGGCAGGCATGTGGTCGCCGAACTGTTGGGCAGGGGCCGGGCGGTGCGGGCGCTGACCCGCGATCCGGGGCGGGCGGCGGAACTGCTGCCCGCGGGAACCGAGGTGGTGGCGGGAACGCATACGGAACCCGGGACGCTCGATACCGCGCTGGACGGCGTCACCGGGTTGCATATCACCGTGACAGCCGGGGTCGCCGAAACCGGCCCCGAACTGGTGCGGCGGGCCGTCGCGGCGGGTGTCGAGCGGATCACGATCCTGTGGGGTGGGTACGTCGGGCCGGCCGAAACCGCGGTGGCGGCGTCCGGTGTGGCCTGGACCAGGCTCGAACCGCAGGAGTTCATGGCCAACGCACTGACCTGGCGGGAGTCCATCCGGGCCGAGGGTGTGGTGCGGGAGCCGTTCGACCTACCGAGTGCGGTGGTGCACGAGGGCGATCTCGGCGCGATCGCCGCACTCGCCCACACAGAGGAAGGTCACGCGGGCCGCGCCTACAACCTGAACGGCCCCGAAGCGCTGACCACCGGTGAGCGGGTGGCGCTGCTGGCCGCCGCGCTCGGACGGGATATCTCCTTCGCGCAGATCAGCGGCGAAGCCGCGGTCGACCGGCTGCTGCGTGCGGGGGTCTCCCGGGCGGACGCCGAGTACGTGATCGGCTGGCATGCCGATCCGCCGGCGGCGGCGCGGGTTCCGGACGGCACCGTCGAACGGCTCCTGGGCCGGCCTGCACGGACCTTCGCCGACTGGGTGACCGAGCACAAGGACCGCTTCTGAGCGGTCCCGTTTCCTGGCCGGTGTCCGCGGCGGGCTACCGGCTCGGTCGCCGCCGGGACGCCGGTGGGTAACGTCGGCATCGACCCGGTTGGCCGAGGAAGGTGGAGCATGTTCGATCTCGCGGACCTGACCGTTCCGATCATTGCCGCACCGATGGCGGGCGGGCCGTCCACCCCCGGCCTGGTGGTGAGCGTCGGCGAAGCCGGTGGTCTCGGGTTCCTCGCGGGCGGTTACAAAACGCCGGAGGCGCTGGCCGATCAGATCCGGGAGGTGCGGGCCCGTACGGACGTGCCGTTCGGGGTGAACCTGTTCGTCCCCCAGCAGCCTGCCTACGACCCGGACGCCGTCCAGGAGTACCGGGAGCGGTTGCACGCGACCGCCGCCCGGTACGGGATCGAACTGCCGCCCATCCGGGAGCGTGACGACGACTGGTTCGCGGCGAAGGTGGAGCTACTGGTCGCGCAGCGGGTGCCGGTGGTCTCGCTGACCTTCGGCCTGCCGCCGGTGGATATCGTCCGGCGGCTCCGGGACGCGGGATGCGCGGTGATCGCCACGGTGACCACGGTGGCGGAGGCGCGTGCCGCCACGGAGAGTGAAGTCACGGCGCTGTGTGTACAGGGTCCGGAGGGCGGCGGGCACCGGGCGACGTTCCGGGTCGAAGACGAACCCGAGACGACGCCGCTGCCGGACCTGCTCGACGCGATCACGCCCGGGTGCCCGCTGCCGGTGATCGCGGCGGGCGGGATCGCCGACGGTGCACGTATCGCGGAATTGCTGGCCCGCGAGGCGGTGGCCGTCCAGCTGGGTACCGCGTTCCTGCGGAGCCCGGAATCCGGGGCGAAAGCGGCGCACAAGAACGCGCTGAGCGATCCGCGATTCACCCGCACGGTCGTGACCCGGGCGTTCTCGGGGCGGCCCGCGCGCGGGCTGGACAACGATTTCATCGCCACCCACGATCAGTCCGCGCCGGCGGCGTATCCGCAGGTCCACCACCTCACGAGCCCGGTCCGCGCCGCCGCGGCCGCGCGGAACGCACCGGAGGACATGGCGCTGTGGGCCGGTACCGAGTACCGCTCGACGGCGGCGGACCCCGCCGCGACGATCCTGCGGCGCCTCTGGGATGAGGCCGTCGCATCCGGAGCAGCCGGGTGACCGCGGGCAGCGCTGACCCGGCCGTACCGGCTACGACTACCCGGCCGGCGTCTCCTACCTGACTTGTTCGGCACCACCGCCGCGTTCGCTCCCGTCTGCGGGAGTTGATCGTGCCGCAGCCGGGCGACTGCGGTGCGGGATCGAGGCGGGAAGCACGGCCGAGGGGACCTGTCGGCCGGCGACCGTATGCTGCCCGGCATCAGCTACCGCACGAGCCACTGTGGGAGGAACCGTGAAGGATGTCTGGCCGACGGTCCGGGCGGAGCGGCTCGCGCTCATCGCCGATCTCGAACCGCTGTCCGCGCAACAGTGGGAAACCCCGTCGCTGTGCGCGGGCTGGTCGGTGCACGATGTGCTCGCCCATATCGTGGCGAGCGCGAAAACGACGAAATTCGGCTTCGCCTGGGAATTCGCCCGCGCCCGTTTCGATTTCGATCGTTTCACAGCCAACGGTGTGGAACGGGAACGCGGCGCCCGGCCGGCCGAAACACTGGACAGGCTGCGTGCCGTGCTCGACCGGAAGGTCTCGCCACCCGCCCCGGCCGACAGCAGGCTCGTCGAGATGATCGTGCACGGGGAGGATATCCGGCGGCCCCTGGGCATCTCGCGGGACTATTCACAGGAAGCGGTCGTGGACGCACTGCGGTTGCAGATCCGCACGGCGGAAGGGTTCGGTGGCGGACGAGAATTGGTCGCGGGGCTCACCCTGGTCGCCGAGGACGCGGATTTCACCACCGGTTCCGGCCCGGAAGTGCAGGGCCCGCTGCTCGCCCTGCTGCTCATCGCCTCGGGCCGGGATGCCGCGGCCGAGTTGCGCGGCCCCGGAGTGGATACGCTCCGGGAACGGATCGCATCACACGCCGGCTAGTCCGGTCACGCGGGGCGCGGCAGGGTCCTCGGCCCGGCGGCTTCAGGGCTTACGGGCGACCGCCGCGTAGCCGGGGACCTTCGCGTCCATCGACTTCGCCGGTTCGATCGGGGGCCGCCATCGGTGGATCGGCACCACGCCGGGCTCGAGGATCTCCATACCGTCGAGGAATTTCGTGACGCCGGCCTTGTCGCGCGGTTCACAGTGCAATCCGCGTTCCCGGTAGACCTGCGCCGTCGCAGCGACCCCTTCGGGATCGAAATCGCCGGTGAGATGGGTCAACGCCAGATACGAGCCCGAGGGCAGCGCATCCATGAGGGTCGCGGTGATCTCGTAGGCACCGGGTACGAAATTCAGCAGGGCGATCAGCGACAGGCCGACCGGCTCGTCGAAATCCAGGGTGCGCGCGGCGGCAGCGAGAATTTCCCGGGGGCGGGTCGCGTCGGCCTGGATGTAATCGGTGCAACCTTCTGGAGTGCCGGTCATCAGCGCTCGCGCGTGGGCGAGCACGATCGGGTCATTGTCCACATAGACGACCCGCGCGTCTGCGGCCTCTTCCTGCGCGACCTGATGCAGATTCGGCTCGGTCGGAATACCCGTACCGATATCGAGGAATTGCCGCACCCCGGCCTCGCCTGCCAGATATCGCGTCGCGCGGTGGATGAATCCCCGGTTGGCCTGGGCAGCGAGCCGCACATCCGGCAGTGCTTGCAGGACTTTCTCCGCGGCCTCCCGGTCGGCCGGATAGTGATCCTTGCCGCCGAGATAGTAGTCGTACATCCGAGCGATATGCGGCTCGTCCTGATTCAGGTCGGTCGTCCGATCCATACCCGCCAAGATACAAGACCTACAAGGATTTTCGGTTTCGCTCCTCTCGGCCGAAAGGCCGGTCTCCGGGGTGCGCACAAGGCACCGCCACCACCTGCAACGAACCTCACGGCCGCGATTACGAGGACGGGGTGATGAGTTCGTCGGCGACCCATTGCGCGACGCCCGGGGGATACGGTGCGTCCAAGCCGAGGACGAAATGCCGGATGCCGGCGTTGTAGGCGGCGGCGATCGCGGTTCGGGTGCGGTCCGGGCGGTCGTAGGCGACCGGCAGGAAAGTCGAGCGGACGATCGCAGCCGGATCGCGGCCGATATCGGCGCAGTAGCGGTCCAGTAGAGCGCTGCGTTCCGCGATATCGGCGGGGTCGCCGCCGGGGATGTTCCACAGGTCGGCGTGTTCGGCGATCACCCGCAGCACCGCGTCCGAGCGGCCGCCGATCATGATCGGGGGATGCGGCCGCTGGACGGGTTTGGGGTTGCCGAAGGCGCCGGTGAGCCGGAGATGTTTGTCGTGGAAGTCGAAGGGTTCGGGCTCGGTCCACAGCCGCCGGATCACCGTGCAGGCCTCGTCGAGGTTTTCCACCGAACTGCCGAAGCCGTGGTACGGCAGGCCGTGCGCATCGTATTCGCGACGGGCGAGCGGCATGCCGGGTCGTGAGCCCGCGCCGATACCGAAGTCCAGCCGGCCGCCGGAGACGATATCGACGGTGGTGGCGATCTTGGCCAGCATCGCCGGCGGCCGGAAGCGGTTACTGGTGACGAGCAGGCCGAGGCGTAACCGCCGGGTCTGCGCGGCGAGGGCGGCGAGCAGAGTCCAGCCTTCGTAGATCGGCCCGGTCATCTCGCCGGCGATCGGGAACAGGTGGTCGAACAGCCAGGCGTGTTCGATCTCCGCGATCGCGTCGGCTTCCTGCCAGACGCGGAGAATGTCCTGGTAGTCGACCTGCATGGGGGCTGTCATCAGGCCGAAGCTCGGATTTGTGTGCATGGGGTGTGCGGTCCTGTCGGCGGTATGCGGGAACTGTTCGGCGGATACAGCTCACCGGCGGCGCAGCGCCGGATCGAGCAATGCGGGTGGCGTGTCGTGCTTCTCGTCGGGGGCGAGATCGGCCCCAGGGGCGACCACCGCATCGATCGCGTCGAGTAGCTCGGCCGGCAGTACCGTGTCCGCCGCCGCCAACTGGGACTGCAGGTGATCCATGGTGCGCGGCCCGATGATCGCGCTGGTCACGCCCGGGTGCGCGGTGACGAACCCGAGCGCAAGCTGGATCATGGACAATCCGGCCGCGTCGGCGATCGCGGCCAGCTTCTCGACGGCATCCAGTTTCGCGCGATTGGCGGGGACGGTGAGGTCGAAGCGCTCGGGAAGCACGACCGATCGGCTGGTCGCGATATCTCGCCCCGCCCGGACCGCACCGGAGAGCCAGCCCGAGGCCAGCGGGCTCCAGGCCAGCACACCGAGCCCGTACTCTTCGGCAGCCGGGAGTACGTGGGCTTCGATCCCGCGCTGCAGGATCGAGTAGGGCGGTTGTTCGGTGACGTAGCGGCTCAGGTGGTTCTCCCGCGCCGCCCATTGCGCCTGCACGATCCGGTAGGCCGGGAATGTCGACGAACCGAAGTAACGGATCTTGCCCGCGCGTTGCAGGTCGGTGAGTGCGGAGAGGGTCTCGTCATCGCTGGTGCCCGGATCCCATCGATGCATCTGATAGAGGTCGATATGGTCGACGTTCAGCCGGCGCAGGCTGTCTTCCACAGCCCGCCACAACCACCGGCGAGAACTGCCGCGATGATTGCGTTCCTCGCCCATTTGTATGGTCGCCTTCGTCGCCAGCACGATATCGTCGCGTCGTCCGGCGATAGCCGTGCCGACCAGTTCCTCCGACTCCCCCTGGCTGTACATATCCGCGGTGTCGATGAGATTGATCCCGGCGTCGAGGGCGACGTCGACCATGGCCGTGACCTCGTCCTGCGTGGTCTGCCCGAGACTCCCGAAATTCATGGCACCGAGTACGAGGGTGCTCACCTGCACGCCGGTGCGGCCCAAGGTGCGGTATTGCATGACTGTTCCTCCATGAGAGTGCGATCGCCGGCCGGCTCGACTCCGCCGGTGTGGTCTGACATTCTGATCCAGAAGCGGAACGATGTTCCGATAACCAACATACGGAACATTGTTCCGTTTGCCAACCGGAAGGACGGAGGACACCGCGCAGTGGCCGACCCAGACATGCCTGCCTCGCCGGCCCCGCGAAAACGGGCCGATGCCCGCCGCAACGAGAAAACCCTGCTCGACGCGGCCGCCGCCGCATTCGTCGAATCCGGCGTCGGCGTACCCGTCCGCGATATCGCGACCCGCGCCGGAGTCGGTGTCGGCACGATCTACCGGCACTTCCCCACCCGCGCCGACCTCATCGTCGCCGTCTACCGCCACCAGGTGGAAGCCTGCGCCGCGGCCGGTCCGGAACTACTCGCCGCGGGCCCCACCCCGCACGCCGCCCTGACCCGCTGGATCGACCTCTTCGTCGATTTCCTGGTCACCAAACACGGTCTCGCCGAGGCCTTTCAGTCCGGCGATGCCGCCTTCGAAGCCCTGCACACCTACTTCATCGACCGGCTGCTCCCGGTCTGCACCCGGCTGCTCGACGCGGCCGTGGACGCCGGCGAGGTCGCACCCGGTATCGAGCCCTTCGAACTGATGCGCGCTGTGGGGAACCTCTGCGCGGGCGCCGGCCCCCGCTACAACGCGCGGCGCATGGTCGGATTGCTGATCGCGGGCTTGCGGACGCAACCTGAACCGCCACCCGTGCCACAAGACTGATCAGGAATCGAGAAGCGCTGGTCAGGCCATCGTCATTAGCGTCATCAGCATCGCGCGGCACGACTACCGCGCCGCGAACCGGCCGAGGAGGACGCAATGAACTGGAACATACGAGTCCGGCAGACGCACCGAGTGGTGGCGATCGTGTTCGTGGCGACCGTTGTCGTCACCGTCGTCACCCTGGCGCTACAGGGTCCGGCCTGGGCGTCCTATCTCCCCCTGCTGCCGCTCGCTCTGCTTCTGATCTCGGGCCTGTACCTGTATGTGCTCCCGTACCTGAGCGCCCGGCGCACGGCGGAGACGGGCGCGCGCCCGCCGCGCGCCCGCGCGACCGGTACGCGGGCACTGCACCGCTGGTCGGCCGCGGTCTTCGTGGTGAGCGTCCTGGTCACGACCGTCACCTTGGCGCTACAGGGACCGATCTGGGTGTCATACCTGCCCCTGCTGCCGCTTCTCGTACTCCTGATCACCGGCCTCGTCCTGTTCGCGCGAACCACGAACCGGCGAACCGGACGACGCACAGACGCACGGACGCCGCGGACCGTATCCGGCCCGCGACTCCTGGTGTTCAGGTCATGAGTTGTGCGCGTCGGCGGACTCCGCGGGGTGCGGGACGGCGAATCCGGTGACCTTGTGCGGTATCACGCGAACGATCACGCGGCGGAGATGCCCGGGTTCGGCGGGCGGGTCCTGCCCGAGATACTTCTGCGACAGCCGCCGCGGCAATGCTTTCTCCGGATCGTCGGTCAGTTCGGCGGTGCCCCGGATGTCCACGGAGTGGTACGGATTCGCGATATCGAAAATCGTGAGACCGATCCGCGGATCTGCCCGCAGATTGCGCACTTTGCGCTTATCCGCCGTCGAGGAGAACACCACCGTATCGCCGTCCCGGTCCATCCAGACCACCGACGTCTGCGGTGATCCGTCCGGTCCGAGAGTCGCTACCGTGGCAAAGTTCCTGCCGTCCAGCAATCGCCGGGTTTGTGCGTCGAGTTCCATTATCGTTGTCTCCGTTCGGTAGCGGTGAGCCGTGGCTCAGTCTTGTCAGCAGCGCCCGGAGGGGGTCACGCCCCGGTTCGGGCAGGATCTGGAGGTCGGCCCGGTCAGCCGACCGGGCGGCCCGCCCCCGCGAGTTAGGCTTCCCGCAGCGGCGCCGGCGGGGCCCGGCGCAGCACCGAAATGCTGTTGCTAATCCGCCGGCCAGCCGCCGCCCTCGGGCAGCTGATCCGAGTGGACTAAAATATTGTGCGGAGCGACGCGACTGTAGTCGCGGAAGTACGCCGCAGGCTGCCGCTCGGCCGAGGCGTTCTGCAG
>NZ_JARWPM010000057.1 GCF_029869215.1 Nocardia carnea | reverse complement strand
GGCCCCTGCTGTCCCCCCCTATATCCGCGGGCAACCCCCTTATACGCGGGGGCCTCAACCGGGGCCCGGGGCCGAACCCTTCAAATGCCTCGCTGAACTCGGCGCCGCCGTGGTCGCGTTCGATTCGAGTTGCCGACTTCTCGCATGCCGCAGCCCGGCGGCGCCCAGGTGATCGACCGGACACGTCGATCGGGCGAGGCGCGGTCATGGCCGATAGCGTGCGACCAATGCTTCTGCTCGCTCATACATGGCCATGCGGACGGCATTCGGTGCCAGCACCTCGGCATCAGTACCCAATTGCCATACTGCCCATACGGCGTGTCGCAGGTCCTCGAAGGTAACGTCGAGCCGAACCCAGCCGTCATCCGCCGGTTCCTCGCCGCGAACAGCCCGCGCGGTGTTCAGCAGCTCTTCTCGGCGTGATCGCCTGACTCCGACGCGCACGGGGATGTGGCCCTCCGAAAGGAACTGCGCGCTGCGCTCGGCCCAGATGCGGTCGAGGTCGACCTGCTCCGGCCGCTGCGCCGGATCGGAGAGCTCTTCGGCGCGCAGTATGCGGGACAGCCGGTAGGTGCGGTCGTCCCCCGATTTGGTCGCCAGCAGGTAGGTGCGACCACGGACGGTGACCAGCCCGATGGGGTCGACGGTGTGCGAGCTCGGCGTCTTCCCGGGTGCGGAGTAGTCGAAGCGGAGCCGGTGCCCGGTGAGCACCGCGCGGCGGACCTCGTGCATCACCCCCTCGGCCAGGTCTTCGGTGATCGGTCGTCGCGAGAGCAGGTCGGTCTCCGGCTCGACCAGGAACCGCTTGGCGGCGTCGTTCAGGCTCGCCTGATGCCCCTCGGGTAATGCGTCGACGACCTTGCGCATCGCGGAGGCGAGCGGTGCACTGAGCCCGAAGACCTTCTCGCCTCGGTGCGAGCCTGCGGTGAGCAGCGCGAGGGCTTCATCGTGATTCAACCCCGTCAACTCCGTGCGGAACCCGGGCAGCAGCGCGAAGCCGCCGTGGCGGCCCCGGTCGGCGTAGACGGGGACACCTGCGGTCGACAGTGCGTCGATATCGCGTAGCACGGTGCGTGCGGACACCTCCAGTTCGTTCGCCAGCTGGTCCGCAGTCATCCGGCCCCGCTGACGCAGCAGCAACACCAACGAGACCAATCGATCGGCACGCACAGATTCATTCCTTATCAGAAAACACGACACAAGATGTCGTGTTTTCTTGTCAGGCTTGGCCCGCTGTCAATCGGGTGACGAGGTCGACGGCCCGTCGCCCATTCATCGTTCACCAGCGCGAAGGAGCGCCACATGGCATCACGACTCAATCCCTGCCTATTTTTCGACGGGGACGCCCGAGAGGCGATGGAGTTCTATCAGTCGGTTTTCGGCGGAGACCTCGAGATCGTCACGGCTTCCGACTTCGGCGTCCCCGGACCAGCGGACACGAACGGACCCGACAAGGTCATGCACTCCACTTTGAACACACCCGCCGGTTACACCCTCATGGGCTGGGACGCACCGGAGCGTCTTACGCACCGCGCCGGGAACAGCGTCGCGGTCTTCATCGGCGGCACCGACGAGGCACTCGCCCAGCACTTCGAGAGCCTGTCGGCGGGCGGCACCGTGACGTTGCCGTTGGGCAGGCAGGTGTGGGGCGATGTGGCCGGGTCGCTGGTCGACCGGTTCGGGGTCAGCTGGATGTTCAATATCGGTGCGGAAGACCCGGGTGAGGGATCGGCTGCAATCAGCCGTAAGGCGATCAACCCGGTGACGTGGTCGCAGGAGATGGGCTTCAACCAGGGCGAAGTCGTCTCGGGCGAGACGCGGACGCTGTACATCTCGGGACAGACGGCGATGAGCGAGGACGGCCGGCCCGAACACGACGGGGATATCGCAGCGCAGCTCACACTGGCCGTGGACAACCTCGAAGCCGTGCTCACCGCAGCCGGCATGTCACCGGCGAACCTGATCCGCCTCAACGTCTACACCACCGACGTGGACGCGCTGCTCCCGCACTACGGCGTACTGGCCGGCAGGCTCGGAGCAGCCGGCGTCTCCCCCGCAACCACGCTGCTCGGAGTCACCCGTCTTGCGATCCCCGGCCAGATGGTCGAACTCGAGGGAACCGCCGTCGCGTAACGCGACCTGTCCTTGCCCTCACCAGGCCGGTGGCGTTACGCCGGGACGCCGGGCAGGCCACCGGTCAGTACACCTAGGGTTGTCGCGTGCGGATGTCCGAGGAGATCGACAAGCAGGCCTGGCGGGCGATGATCCGGGCCCAGCGCCTGTCGGTGCCCGGCGCCGTGCGCGCGGCGGAGGATACCGCGCTGGCCGAGGCGGCGGGCCGGTTGGAGCCGGCCGAGTGGGTGTGCGCATACGTTCCGGTGCGCGGCGAGCCCGGGTCCGTGGCGATCGCCGAGACGCTGCGGGCCGCGGGCAGCCGGGTGCTGCTGCCGGTGACGCGCGAGCCCGGACCGCTCTACTGGGGCGAGTACACCGGCCCGGAAGAGCTGCAACCCGCCCGCTACGGCCTACTCGAACCGAGCGGACCGGCGCTGTCCCCGGAAACCGTCGCGGACGCCGGATTGATCTTGGTCCCGGCGCTCGCCGTGGACCGGCGCGGAGTGCGCCTGGGCCAAGGCGCCGGCTACTACGACCGCACCCTCCGTCTGGCCGACCCCGCAGCCCGCCTGATCACCGTCGTCCGCGACGACGAGGTAGTCGACCACCTCCCCGAAGAACCACACGACATCCGCATGCACTGGGCACTCACCCCCACCACCGGCCCGGTCCAACTCGACACCACCCACCCCTGAACCCCTGGGCGGGGCCCGCCCTGGTCTGGAGCGACGGAGCGGGGGAGCGCAGCGGAGGAGCGGAGGAGTGAAGACCAGGGTTAATAGGGCCCCGCCCTCGAGCCGCGGAGCGGCTCCAAGATTCCAGCCCGCCCCTTCACGGTTGGTCCGCCTCGAAGCCCCACTTCCCCGATTCGCGTTACCCCTCCTCGAAGCACGGAGCAGCTCCAAAGACACAGCCTGCCCCTTCGCGGAATATCCACCCTGAGACCCCCTTCCCAACCGGGTTACCCGAACCCCCGAAACGCGGAGCGGCTCCAATACACACCCCGCCCCTCCCCTGGACGGTCTACTCCGCGAGCCTCGGTGGGGATCCACGCGCGAACTCGGCATCACCGGCCACTCCCGGTAGCCTCTCCACAATCCCACCCCGGACCTTCCGCAGGTGGTCTCCGGCGCCCTTCAAGAAGGTCCGCCCGCGAACACACATCACCGCTCCCCCGATCCTCCAAGCGCGTAGCACCACCGAGACCAGCCCCGCGTCCCGCTGACCGATCCGTCTTCTCCGAGGCCGCATCGTGGCATCCCGCACAGGTCCCGACCAGCGGGAATCAATTCGCGATTGGCGCTGTTGGCACTGTGGCCTGTAGAGTGCTAATTCACGAATACCGCGGAGGACCCAGTGCCAACCTATTCATACGCGTGCACCCAGTGCGACAACCGCTTCGATATCGTTCAGTCCTTCACCGATGATGCACTCACGGTCTGCTCGGAGTGCTCCGGGGCGCTGCGCAAGCTGTTCAACTCGGTGGGCATCGTCTTCAAGGGCAGCGGTTTCTACCGGACCGACAGCCGCAGCGGCGCGTCGACCGCCAGCGAGCCGGCGAAATCGGACAGCTCGAGTTCGGCTTCGTCGTCCTCGGGTTCGGACAGCGGCTCGTCGACGTCCTCGTCGACGCCTGCCGCCGCCGCCAGCTGAGCGGGTAGCCGGGCGCTCCGGGAGCAGATGCTGCCCGGCTCCGATTCATCCACAGGCCGCGGCTTGTCCACAGTTGCGCACAGGGCCGGATAGGCCGGGTTTTCTCGCCCTACGCTCGGCCCATGAGTCGTATACGCTCGCGGCCCGGTGGCGATGCCCGGGGGCGGCTGGGTTCCGGTGACACCTGGCGCGAGGCATTCGAGAACCGGCCCCCGTGGGCGGACGCCGTCCTGTTGCGGCGCATTCTGGCCGGCTTGTGCGCGGTGGCGGCCGCGGTCCTGTTCCTCCGCGAGGACCCCGAACGCACCCGCATCTCCGTCGTGGTCGCCGCCCGCGATCTCCCGCCCGGCCATCTGCTCGAGCCGGCCGATCTGCGGCTGGCCCGGATCCCACCGGGCATAGCTCCGGTCGGCGCCGCCCATGATCCCGGTGCGCTCACCGGCGCGGTACTCACCGCCGCCCTACGACCCGGCGAGGTGCTCACCGATGTACGGACCGTAGGCCCGCGGCTGGCCGAGATCGCCACCGGCGCCCCGGACGCGCCGGGCGGGGGGCGCCGCGCTCACCCTGATCGACCAGCGCGGACAGCAGGTCGCCCGGGCGATGGGAT
>NZ_JARWPM010000056.1 GCF_029869215.1 Nocardia carnea | reverse complement strand
CCCGGCCCCGGCCCTAACCCGCCCGGGCCCGGTTTAGCGACCCCAACACCCCCACCCCGGCCGCGGCCCGCGTCCCGGTCTCACCCCGGGCCGCCGGCGCCGCGGAACCACGGCCGGCCCCGGTCGCCCGGCCGAGCGGTGGCCCGCACACCCCTCCACCGGCCCCGGCCGCGGTACCGCATCCGCCGGTGGATCAGGTCCGCCGGCCGCCCCGCGGCACGTCCCGGAACGGCACAGTGTTGTCCGACCGCGCTTCCCGCGGCATTCCGAGCACCCGTTCGCTGATCACATTGCGGGCCATTTCGGTGGTTCCGCCGCCGATACAACTCACCTGCCGCATCAGGAACACATCGGCCGTATCGCCGAACTCCCCGTCCCATACCGCATCACCTGCAACCTCGAATTCGATGGTCGCCCGGCGGGATTCGGCGATACCGCGGAACAGGCGCCCGATCGCGGCCGACTGATCGGGCATCCGGCCGGTGGCCATCCCGGTGCCGAGGCGCCGCTGCAGCGCAGTACCGACGACGTCGAGCATCCGGTCCTCACCGATGAGGTCGCGTACGCCCGGTTCGTCGACGGTGCCGGCCCGGCAGGCGATCTCCACCGGCGAGCGATCGGAGAGAGCGGGTTTCGCCGGCACCGTGACATACGGTGATTCCGACAGCAGCCGTTCGTGCGACATCCACCGCGTGCCGACGGTCCAGCCGCCGTCCACCTCGCCGATCCGGTCGGAATCCGGGACCCGCACATCGGTGAGGAATTCCTGGCAGAATTCCCGGGCACCGTTGAGCATCTCGATCTGGTGCACCTCGATCCCCGGCTGGTGGATGGGCAGGATGAATACCGTGAGCCCGCGGTGCTTCGGTACATCCCAGTTGGTGCGGGCCAGGCACAGCGCCCAATCGGAATACCAGGCGCCGGTGGTCCAGATCTTGGCGCCGTTGAGCACCCAGTCGGCACCGTCGCGGACGGCGGTGGTCACGGCGCCCGCGACATCGGATCCGCCGCTGGGTTCGGAGAGGAACTGCATCCAGATCTCCTCACCCCGCAGCATCGCCGGGATATGGCGCCGCTTCTGCTCCTCGGTGCCGAAATCCAGCAATACCGCCGCGCACGGCGACAGCGTGGGCACCTGGCAGCGGGACGGATACTCGAATCCGGCCATCTCCTCGGTGAACGCGCGCTGATGCGCGACGGTGAGTCCCTGGCCACCGTATTCAACCGGGATGGCGATCCCGGCGAACCCGGCGTCGTAGAGCATGCGCTGCAACCGCCGGTCGTTGCCGACGGCCGCAAGCTCCTCCTCCCGCGAAACCTTCCGCAGCCCGGCGACGGCCTCCGGCCGGTACGGCCCCAGGTGCGCCCGGATCCAGGCCCGCGCCCGCAACCGGAAACTTTCGACATCCTCTGGTTCCCGACCCGTTGCCGGCCGATCGCGGGGTGCCGGCGACTTGCCCTCCGCAACCACCGGATCCTCACTCATTCCGTGGCTTTCACGCGCGAGCGCGCCTTCGCCGCGTTCCCGCTGCGCGGCAACCCGCGGTGCCGTCGCACTCGCCGCGTCCGATTCGATCAGCCGGTCGGCGATGCGCCGGCGGTGCCGGGCGGGTGTGCCGTACAGCGTGCGGTTCACGGTGGCGCGGCGCAAGAACAGGTGCAGGTCGTGTTCGAAGGTCAGGCCGATCCCACCGTGGAGTTGTACGCAATCCTGCAGCAGCTCCGGCCCGTAGTGGCCGATGAATGCCTGCGCCACATCCACCAGTTCCCCCGCATCCGGGGCATGTTCGCCCACCGCGACGGCTGCCCGGTCGGCGATCGCATGCGCCGCCTCGAGCCACGACTTCAGGTCGGCCGTCCGGTGTTTGAGCGCCTGATACGAGGCCAACGGCCGCCCGAACGAATATCGGTCCGCCATCCAGTCCAGCGCCATCTCGAAGCCGGTCTGCATGGCACCCACGGTTTCGGCGCACTGCACGGCCACCGCGATCTGCTCCTGCCGCACGACCTGCTCCGCCGCGACCCCGAGCGCACCCACCAGCGCACTGCGCGGAATCCGGACATCATCGAAGGCGACCGTCGAGAACCGGCGCGTCAGGTCGGGCGAACGCAACGGTGTCACGGTGACTCCCCGGCTCTCCACCGGCACCAGAACCTGCGTGACACCACCCTCGCACAGCCCGCTGACCAGCAGGTACCGCGCCGAGCCCGCCGACTCGACAGGCTGTTTACGACCGTTGAGCACCAACTCGTCCCCGTCGATCCGGATCCCGAGTCCGACCCCGCGCTGCGGTGCCGGTTCGGTATGACACCAGGTCGCGATCGATTCGCCCGACAGCAGTTCGGCGAGGACCTCCGCGTGTGACCCGCTCCCGGCCAACGCGACCGCCACGATATTCGCCGGCACCAGCGGTCCCGGCGCCGCATGCCGCCCGAACTCATAGGCGATCAGCGTCAGATCGACAACCGGCCGGTCGCTGATCGATCCGCCCCCGGCCTCCTCCCCCACCAGCAAGGACGTCCAGCCGAGTTCGGCCCCGCCCCGCCAGTACTCGGCCCCGAACCCGTGCTCATCGTGGCGCAACCCGCGAATCTTCTCCCGCGGGACGCGGGCAGCCAGGAACTTCGCCGTGGTGGACCGGAAGAACTCCTGGTCATCGGTGATATCGAACAGCATGCGGTCGGCTCACTTCTCTGCGCGCACTGGGGAAGCCGGATCACGCACCGAGGCACGGGCTACCGCGAAAGCGCTTCCTGATTTGTAAATGTCATTCTCTTGTTTAGCGAACTATCTTTCCACTATCAAATAACGTCGAGGACCGTCTCGGCAAGATCTGCACCGAAACCCCCGCGACGCGACCCGACAACCCTCACCACAGACAGCCACCACAGCCCGGCATCCACTGCACGGCCGGATCGTGCCCGGCTCGCCGAGTCGCCCGGCGAACAGCGCAGCGGGCGGTGCCGCGATTCGTCTCATCCGAGCCGGGTATGCGCCCGATGAGACACCGGCTTCAGTGAATGAGGAGAATCCGATGGCATTGCGCCTTACCCGAAAGTCCTGCCCCGCACTGGTTGCGGCCACTCTGCTCGCGGCTACGGTCGCCACCGGATGCGGCGACGATACCGGGACCGGCGAGTCGACTGCGACCACACCGACCGGACCGGCCGTAACCTCCGCGCCCCCGGAACAAGACAACGAAGACGAGGCGGTGACCCCGCAGGCATCCCAGCAGCTCTGCGATATGGTCGGCAGCGAAATCGACACCTGGCGCGATCTCGGTCCCGTCCCAGCCCGAGTCGCCTTCAACGGCACGGTCCAGAACTGGGCCGCCCGCAACGACGGCCTCAACGACGAGGTCATCCAGGACACCGGCCTCGTGGATACCGTCACCGCACAAACCTGCCCCGACGTGCGCGACCGGGCTCTCGAAGTCCTCGACACCGAAACCCTCGCCTCGGCCCTGGCCGGGTTCGGCGAATAGCCGAAAGCCCTGCTACGCAAAGCCGATGGGGGCCGAATGCCCCGCGCATGATTCAGGCCGACCTGGCCTGAGTTACAGCCATGAGGCGCGGGTGCCCGTGCTATAGGGTGGGCCGGGACTGAAGGGGGGTTCGTATGACCGGTCCGCTGAACGATCCCGGCTACCACGCTCTGCCGCCGCCTTCCGGTTACGCTGCCCCGCCCGGCCTTTCACCGCGAGCACCGCACAACGGGACCGCCCTGGCGGCTGCCATCATCGGGATGGTCGGTGGTATCGCCGCTTCCGGGCTGGCGGTCAATGCCTACTTCGCATGGCGTGACTATGCCGAGAGGGTCGACAACCTCAACGACGGTACGCCGATGTCCGTCGCGCTCGACCCGACCCCGTTCGTGTATGTGCCGGTGTTCGCGGTGCTGGGGGTGCTCCTGCTCACCGGCTCGGGTCTGCTGTTCGCTCGCACCCAGCTCGGCCGGGTACTGCTGATCTTCGGCGGCGCGGTGGGGGCGCTGGCCGCATTCGTCCCGGTGGTCCGCGTGGCCGGCGAAATCGATGGTGTCCCCGAACTCGATATTCTCCTTCTGCAGCTGTTCGTCTCCGCCTCGGCCGCATTCGGTCCGGCAGCGGCCGCGGTGCTGGCCGCGCAGCCCGCGACCGGACGCTGGATCGCCGCGCGCCCGCGCTGAGCCCGGCACGGGCTGGACCGAGCGGCAACCGTCCGACCACCGCGGACGAGCGCCATGGACACTGACGCACACGTGACACTGTGATCCAGGGAACATCCTCCCGCACAATGACTCTCGAAGCGGCGGGCCGAGTGCGGCTAAGGTGGCCACATCACCAGCGAAGGGAGGGGGTCGGTCCGGTGCTCGTCATCGCCGACAAGCTCAAGTCGGGCGCGGAGAAGCGGGTCGTCGCCTGGTTGCGGAAATGGCAGGACGATTACCGGGTCCCCGGGGTCGCGATCGCGAACTGTTTCGTGGCCGGGCAGGAAGTCGATCTTGTGATCATCACGCCGCACACCACCGTGGTATGCGAGGTCAAAGGTGTGAACCCCGAGGTCACCGGGGGTGTTCTGCACTGCACCAGCAACAGCCGGTGGACGGTTTCGGGCTTCGAGGGCGATCCGGTGAGCGTGCGGCAGAGCGATACCACGCCCTACGACCAGGTGCGCGAGGCGGTTTTCAAACTGAAATCGGTGGCCGCTCGCGCGGGCGGGCCCACGTTCGTCAGCGGTCTCGCGGTGGTGGTCCCGCCGCGTGAGACGACCTTGCGGCTGGACAAGAAGTCGGCGCCGCAGGGCTGTGATGTACTGCTGTGTAACACCCAGAACCCGCTGCGCGCCTGGTTCCACCGGGCCCATCACCGGGCCGCGGTCGTGTGGACCGCCGAACAGGCCTACGCGCTGATCGAAGCCCTGGAGCACGGCGGCAGCACCACGGTCGCCGACCTGGCCCATGAAGGGTTCCCGCTCGACGTACCCGCCCAGCCTTCCCCCGCATCGCCCGCTCCTGGCGAGCCGGCGAAACCGGCGGCGCAGGCCCCCACGCCCTCGCGCCGCACGAAACCGCAGCCCGAGCCTCCAGTTCCTCCGGCCGCGGTTCCGCCCCCACCGTCCACACCGCCCCGCGCCCGCAACGCCGGGAAACCATCCGGTTCGGCACCGCGCCGCGCCCCGGCAGAGCCGGGGCCACCGCCCCGCGCCGAGGACCAGGTTCCGGCCGCCGCCGATCCCGTTCCTCCGCCTGTCGCCGAAAAAGCGCCGCCTCGGACCGACCCGATCCCTGACACCGCATCGCCCGCGCCCTCGAACTCGCCCTCGGATGCCGGCTCGCCGCCGGCTTCGGGCGCCCGTGTCCGGCGCCACATCCACCCGCAGACCGCTGTGGCGCTGGCAGCGATCGCCGTACTCGCCGCCGGTATCTGGCTCCTGGCCCAGCTCGGCAGCGGCGGGACCGAACCCCGGGGAAACACCGGTCAACCACAGAACGACTCGGTCACCGAACAGAGAACGCCGCCCCTGCCGTCGACGCCCCGGGTAGGACCAGCCGCGCCAGGAACGGAGCCTGCCTGTTTCCCCTTCCAACCGAACTGCTGACCCACCGGCCGGCACCGTTCCACTCGTGCGGCCCGGTGCAAGCCCTGCTCCGGGTCGCGGTAACCGATGTCGAATCGAGCGGTACCACCATCCCCGCGGGTGCGCAGGTTCTCCCGCTGATCGGCTCCGCGACCCGCGCCGCTTCGCCGACCCCGACGAATTCCGGCTCGACCGACCCGATATCCAGGACAACGGGTCGGGGGCCACAGCGTCCCGTCGGGGGCGGCGAACTACTCAGGCATCCTCTTTGCGGCGCACCATTTCCGAGATCCAGGCGGGCGCGAACGGTGATGTGCAGTTCGGCGGGGTCGGGTAGTCCTTCAGTACCTCGAGGCGCTCGCCGATTGCGAGTGCCCGGGCCCGGTACTCGGAATGCTCGATCCCGATCTGGGCGAGACAGGTATTCATCGCCCACTGCAGACGGTCCGGAGCGCTCCGCATCTCCGCTTCGATGATGTCGAGCAGACCGGCGAGGTCGAGGCCCTCGGGTTTCTTCACCACCCGCTCCGAGGTCAGCGCCCAGCCGGCAGCGGCCACCATCGGATCCGGATCGGCGAACCAGGCCGGTCGCAGTTCCTCGGCGTGCGGACTCTTCTTCACCACATAGTTGACCAGCCAGTCCTGCGCCTTGGGTGTGCGGGCCTGCCGCAGCATGGCGTCCAATTCGTCCCGGTCGAAGGCCTTCGGCCGGCAGATCAGAAGCGCCAGCAGTCGGGCCGCGGTGTCCCCGGTGGCCCAGAGTTCCCGCGCCAGTTCCTGCTGGGTTCCGAGCCGCTTGGCCACCGCCCGCAGCTTGGTGAGGTTGACACCGTGATCGTCACCGTGCTTCTCGTTCACGGCACGCATCTTCGGGTCCTCGAGCGCGGCCAGCTCCGCCATCACCTCGGCCACCGTCACCGGGTTTTTCGTGGTCTGCGCCACCTCGTCTCCTCTCCTCGCCGGTGGCCTTCAGACTACGACTGCCGGCCGGCCGTACCTGTCGGCGTCGGAGCGCTACCGTGGCGAGGAGGCCCGCACCGGACCCTCGTCCTCGCCGCCGCGGCATCGTGCCGCCGGAGCCCAGTCGCTGGCGCCGGTCAGCCGATCCGGGTGGGCGAGGGTGTCGTCGGGCAGCTGTTCGATCGGATGTTCACCGGGCGCGCCGTTCGCGATCACGATGTAGCCCTGGGCGGCGATACCGGTCAGGAAGCTCGTGGCCGAGATATTGCTCTGGTGCGGCAACCGCCCTCGGCCCAGGCCGGGATCGGCACGCTGCCGTCCGGGAAGGCGTCCAGGTCCGCGGGGCGGTGATCAGGGCTTGACAACGGGCAGCTGCACCAGCGACGGTTGCGCCGGATCGGAGACGACCTCGATCGTGGATCCGTGGGCATCGGGTAGCGGGATGCTTTCCCGATGGTCGTAGCCGGTCACCGTGATCTGCATGCGGTGGCCTGCACGGAAGACGTAGGACAGGGGCAGGATGTCGAAACGCATACGCACGGCCGCGCCGGGCGTCAGCGGTTGCGCGTCCTCGCGGAACGAACGGTGGTACGGCACACCTGCCGGGAGGGTGTACGGTGCTTCGCTTTCGGCGCGCAGCGACGCGGTGAGACGCCCCTCGGTGACGACCGAAACCGTGCCGTCCGGTGCCACGTCCTCGACGTAGGCGAAGAGGTGGGCGTCGGTGCGATCGACCCGGACGGTGAGATCCGCGATCGGGGTACCGGTTACCTCGGTGTCCCGGGTGAGGGGTGCGCTCGTGTACGAGGTGCCTTCACCCGCCGTATGGCACGGCTGAATTGTGGATCCCGACCCCGCTTCCGGGCATTCGACCGACGTGTTCACGGTGAATTTCCGGCCACCCGCGGTATCAGAGCCCAGTACCCCGTCACCGCCGAGTACGAAATCGGTCGGCTCCGAATCGGTGGGCGGCCAGGCCTGCGCGGTACGCCAATCGATGGCGCCTACCGGGTTGTCGATATCGGAAACGGTGGCGTAGCGGATCGGCGGCTCCGCGGCGAGGCCGGTGTCGATGCCTTTCAGATGCTCGTCGAAGAATCGGTGCGCTTCCTGCACCAGCGCGAGGCCGGGGTTCTCGCAGTGCAGCCACGGGCCGATGAGCACTTTCGAACCGGAGGTGTTCAGGGCGGTGACGATTGCCTGGTCGCGGAATTCATCGCGCCATCCGCCGACGATGTACAGCGGTACTTGCGATTCGCGGATCTGGGCAGCATAGGTGCTGAGGCTGCCTTCCGCCCAGAACCGGGAGGCGACCAGCGGGGAGAAATCGTCCCGGTACGGCATACCGGCCCACATCTTCGCCAGCGGAGTGGATTGCTGATGCTCCTCGGCGGCCTGCCGCAGCAGCACCTTGTCCTCGTCGCCGGCGACGGGGGTGACCTTCATATCGTCGGCGACGGTGCGGGTGGGCCCGTAACCCCACTGCGCCGCGATCCCGCCGCGCCGCATGGCGTCGAACTTGTTCCACGAGAAGCAGCCGGCGAATGCCGCTTTCAGATGTGGTGGTCGCATGGAGACGGCGTGCATCGCCGCGTCGCCGGTATTGGAACACCCGTAGATACCGACCTGCCCGTTGGACCAGGGCCGACCGGCGAGCCATTCGGTGACGTCGTAGGCGTCCTGAGCCTCGACGCGGTCGTGATATCCGCGCCGGACCCCGAACGATTGGCCGTTCCCGCGCCGGGCGACCTGGGCGATCACGTACCCGTGCTCGGTCAGCGCGGTGAGGTTCGAATAACCGGCCTCCCGCGGGCCCACACCGTCTTTGGGGCTCGGGTAGATATCCAGTTTGTGATGCCAGATGACGGGGAACTTTCCGTCGGCCGCGCGTCCGTCGGCGGCGGGACGGTGCAGCAGGACCGCCAGCCGGGTTCCGTCGGTCATGGGTAGGTAGAAGGTTTCGGTGGTCGCCTCGGTGTACTGCTTGTCCGGGGTGTAGTCGGCGAAACCTGCTTGTGCGGTCTCCGTGCCGGATGTGCGGGTGACCACGAACAACGCGCCTACGACGACCAGGAGGCCGACGAGACCCGCGACCAGCCAGCGTGCTCTGGACATGGAAATCTCCTTGCAATTGTCACGGCGAGAACGGATCTCGCCTGCACACCTGCCGCGGCTGACGCGGCAGCGGGACGTGTTCGGGTGCCGGCTCCGGCGACCGGTCGCCACCGCGGGCCAGGACGGCACCACAGAGCAGGCAGGTCACCGTGCCGACGAGAAGCGCCACCCGTGCCGAGGAGCCGTCGATGATCGAACCGGCGATCACCGCACCCACCGGGGCGACCCCGACGCTGCTCAGGGTGAGCAGCCCGGCGGAACGCCCGAGCAGCCCGGGCGGGCTCAACATCTGCACCGTGCTGTTGAGTGAACTCTGGAACGCGCCGAGGCCCAGCCCGATGAGCGGTGAGAGGAGCAGGAAGATCAGCGGGTTCGGGGAGAACGCCGCCGCACCCAGCGCGAGCCCGAGCGTTGCCGTGGCGAACGCCACCACCCGGGTCCCTCGATGCGTAAGGGCGGAGATGATCAGCCCGCCGATCACCGCGCCGACGGCGTTCAGCGCATGGGCGGCGCCGAGTTGCGCCGGATCGCCCGCGAGGGTGATCGTCACCATGGCGGTGACCACCACCATGAAATTCATGGCGAGAACCGTCACGGCGATATTCGTGACGAACAACCGTCGCAGGGTCGGGTCACGGAGCAGTGCGCGGATGGCACCCTCGTTCGATTTCGTTGTGCGCGCCCGCTTTTCGGCGAAGTGTCGCGGGTTCATCAGGCACAAGGCCAGCAGCACACTGGAATAAGTGAGCGCGTTGATCGTGAAGCAGGTGGTTGCGCCCGCTGCCGCGTAGGTGAGACCGGCCAGCCCGGGCCCCAGCGACCGCGCCGCGGACATCGCGACCGTGTTCAGGGAAACCGCCGATCCGAGCTCCCGCGGGCCGACGAGTTCGTACAGGAACGCCTGACCCGCGGTGCGGTCGAATGCCTGGACCACCCCGCTGAGCGCGATGATGCCGAGCAGCGTGACCAGTTCGTCGTGACCCGATGCGGCGGCGACGGCCAGCGCGCCGGCGCACAGCATCATCAGCGGTGCGGTGACGAACAGGATGCTGCGCGGGCTGAATCGGTCGGCCACCGCACCGGCGGGCGCGGAGAGCAGCAGCATCGGGGTGAACTGGCATACCGCGACCATCGACAGCGCCAGCGCGCTCTCGGTGGTTTCGACGATCCACAGACTCAACGCCAGATTCTGGAACCAGACACCGGTGTTGGAGAAGATCTGCCCGGCGAAGTACAGCAGGAAATTCCGCCGGCGCAGCGGCGGCGGTAGGAGCGGCGACATGGCGGGTCAGCCGAGAACTCGCCGCTCCAGGAAATCGCCGATGGCGGTTTCCAGCGCCGCCGCGGCGCCGCCACGGGAATCGGCGTTGTTGGCGTTGACCTCCAGTACCGGGATACCGGCGTGTTCCAGCGCTTCGGTGGTGAACGCCGACCCCGGGACATCGTCGGCCACCAGGTGGACGACCGCGTCGACACCGTGGTTGCGCGCTTCCTTGACGTACCACTGCGCCGACATGGGCGGCGTGTACAGCTGGTCGGTGAATCCGGTGAAGCGGGCCGCGAGGGCGCGCATCGGGTCGTCGCCGTAGCGGGCGTAGCCGTCGGCGGCGATCGCCAGGTACATCGACCACACGAAAACCGCGCCGTATTGCTCCTGGAACCGCTGGTACAGGCCCAGATCGAACCATAGCCCACGTCCGATCCACATGAGCCGCACTCGCTCACCCGGGCAGACCGCACGCCCGTCCCGCACCGCTTCCTCGACCTCGTGGTAGAGCCTGCGCGCGGCGTCACGTGCCCATTCGCTGCCGCGATGCCACTGCGGGATCATCACCGCCGGAATGCTGTCGTTGATGGAGACGGGCGCTGGGCGGGAGGCGGCGATCAGATCGCGGGTCCGCTTGTTCCATTCGGCCTGCTCGTTGACCAGCGCCATCACCTCCGCGAGGCGATCGATATCGAAGGTGCGACCGGTGCGCTCGGTGAGAAAATCGACGAGTTGCCAGTTCTCGCTGGTCATCAGGTCGAGCCGGTCCTGCGCGTAGGCGCGGTCCCAGTCGTGCGGGACGATCTCCCACCAGTTGTCCGGGGCCGTGGTGGCCGAGGAGCGTTCGAAGGGGAAGAACTCGGTATCGGGATGTTCGGCCCACAGGTCGAACACCTTGCGGGTGACGTCACCGCTGCATTCGGCGATCACGAAATCGGGGCGGGGCAGCCCGCCCCACGGCGCATCCGCCGGCGGCAGGTCCAGGGAACCGAGGCCGATCGCGTCGTACTGCAGCGAATCGTCCGGGTAGCCCTGCGCGGCGATATTGTTCAGCGCCGCGGGGCCCATACGTTTGGCGGAGACCACGGAGGCCCACCACTGGTTCACCACGTACGGGATACCCATGGCGCGCAGGATCTCCTGTGGCGCGTCGGCATTCACGAGGGCCAGCGGAGCGCCGGCGGCGACTTCCGCGCGCATCCGGGTGAACCACTGTTTCTGATACGCGGTCGCGGCAGTCGCCGCGGCGAGCCGGGGCGAGGCGGTGTGGGGTGCGTTCATCGTGCCGTGGCCTCGCGATCTTCCCGAGTGAGCAGTGCGGTGGCGGTGCCGAATTCGTCCGCCGACCAGGTGTGGGCGGCGACGGACAGCGCGACCACCCGCGCATCCGGTCCCAGCTCCCGGATCAGTCCCGGCCGGTCCCAGCCGGGCGCCGGATCGTTGCGGCGGGCGACCGAGAGCACCAGCTCCGCCCCGCACCGCCGGATACCGGCCGCGCTGAACCGGGCACGGTCGGACAGTCCGGAGGTCGACGCCATCGGACCGTGCCGCAGCCGGTGCGCGGCGATGGCGGTACAGGCGGACGGGAGGTCGAGCGGTTCGGGGTGCTCGTCCCACAGGTCGGCCACCGGATCGCCCCAGTTGTGGTCCTCACCGGCGATCAGGACACCGGCGGCTTCGAGCCGGTCGTACACCGAAACCTGGTCGACGGTGCTGCCGGTGAGGAAAACGCGGGGTCTGCCCTGTGGCGACCACACGGCGGGCGCACCGCCGAGCACCGCGTCGAGCACCGCCAGGCAGTCCGCCGGTGTTTCCGTCTGCGCCAGCGCGTACACCCGCAACGCGAGCGCACCGGGGACAGCTCCGGCGGCCCGGCGGGCGCGCAGGTCACGCAGCCCCGCGGCGAGCCGGCCCCTGGCCTTCCGCGCCTCGTACAGGCTGTCCGGGGTGACAGCGATTCCGGTCCACCCCGCCACGACCTCGGCCAGTTTCGCGAGTTGCCCGGCGTTGTAGTCGCGGGTCGATTCACGGGGCAGGTGCAGCAGGTCGACCAAGTGGACCTCCGGTACCCCGCGACCCTGTTCCGCCAGCATGCGCAGCACATAGAACAGCCGCAGCGAGCCCTGGCAGTCACGCGAGACGACCAGGCCACGCAGGAACCCGAACTCGCCGGCGAGAATGCGATCGAGGATCGAATGGAAAACGGAATCGACCGCGGCACCGAGCAATCCGACAGCCTCCGCACCGGGTTCCCGCTCAGCGGCGGAGAGCCGGAACGGACGGGCGCCGCAGGCCTCGATGATTTCAACGGGCACATCGCCCCCGACCACGCCGACCACCGGCCCCACCGGGCCGTCGGCCCCGGATACCGAGGTTCCGCCATCTTCCGGCCGGCGGGCACCGGTGGCAGCGGGATCGAACGGCCCGCCGGCCACCGGTCGGCCGGGTCCGACTGCGGCGGGATCAGGTGTTCCGGATCCGGCCGCGGCGCGCAGCAGACCGGTTGCGTGGAGCTGCCGGACCCGGTCCTCGACCGCGCTCACAGCACCTTGCCTTCGGTCAGCGCGGCGATCCGATCCGCATCGTATCCCAGCAACTCGCCGAGCACGGCCTCGGTGTGTTCGCCCAGCGCCGGCGCGGGCCGGTCGAGGCTGGTATCGCTGCCGGACATACTGATCGGCAGGCCGCTGCCGAAGAGTTCGACGACCTCGCCGTAGCTCGGATGGGTCAGCGGGACCACCTCACCGCGTTGCCGCACGATCGGATCGCGGACCGCGTCGCGCGGGGAACGGACCTCCGCGCAGGGTGCGCCGTTGCTTTCGAGTTCGGCGATCACCTCGGCGACCGGTTTGTCCGCCGCCCACCGGGCGATCATCGTGTGCAACTCGTCCGCGTGATGGACCCGGCCGTCCCGTTTGGCGAAGCGCGGATCGGTGATGAGGTCGGGGCGGCCGATGGTGGTGAGCACGCCGTGGGCGAACGGGTCGGTGGGGCCGCAGATCGCGAAATACCCATCCGCCGCGGGGAACACGCCGAACGGCGCGAGTCGCGGCACCATATCGCCGGTGCGGGTGGGCAGCCCGATCATTTCGAACGCGTCGAAGGGCTCGGCGGCGACCAAGGAGGTCAGCGCGCCCAGCATGGAGACGTCGACGTGCTGGCCGCGGCCGGTCTGCCCGGCCTGGATCACCGCGGACAACGTGCCGATCACCGCGAACAGCGGGGCGAGCAGGTCACCGACCGGGAGGCCGAACCGGATGGGGGCGTCACCGGGGCTGCCGGCAGTCATCATGACCCCGCTCAGCGCCTGGATGATGGTGTCCATCGCCTTACCGGTGCCGGGGCCGCCCTGGCTGCCGAACCCGCTGATCGAGGTGTAGATGATCTTCGGGTTCACGGCGGCGACCGCGGCATGATCGATGCCCAGCCGCGTGGTGACTCCGGCGCTGTAGTTCTCGACCACGATATCCGCGTGCGCGACCAGGTCGAAGAATACGTCCCGTCCGGCGGGCTGCTTCAGATCGAGGGTGATCGACTCCTTGTTCCGGCCACGCGAGAGCATCGATACCGACATGTCCTCGTCGGTGGTGCGGCGCACCGACAGCCCGTCGCGGGTGACGTACGGGGAGTTGTTGCGGGAGGCGTCACCGCCCCGCTCCGGGTTCTCGATTTTGATCACCCGGGCGCCCAGCCCGGCGAGCAGCAGGGTCGCGTAGGGGCCGGCGAGCGCCGTCGTCAGATCCAGAACAATGGTGCCTTCCAGCGGCCGGCGATCCATCAGCGTGTCCTTTCCGGTAGTGCGGGCTCGGCGACCGTCACGAGATCGGTCTCGCGGTGGAACTCGGTATCGAAACCGGCTGCCCGGGTGATCTTTTCGATGTAGTCTGCGACCTCGCCGCCGCGCGGATCACCCGGCGCCAGCGGTACCGGCCGCGCGTCGTCGTCGATCCAGCACGGCACGAAACCCGCGCGGATAGTCCCGTCCGGGCCGAAGGTGCACGAGGCGATCGCGGTGTTGCGGCTCTCCGGATGGAAAGGGTAGGACGGCATATCCGGGTCCGGGGCGAAGCCGAACATCTGCTGCCGGCGGGCCGCCCAGGCACGTCGTTCCGCGGAATCGCCGCCGACCGGGGTCAACGCGTGAGTCACGGTGACGAAGTTGCCGAGTCCGTGGAAAATCGGTGTGCCGTGGTACATTTCGATGCCGCGCATGATGTGCGCGTGATGGCCGATCACCATATCGGCGCCCGCATCCACCGCGGCCTGCGCAAGTGGCGATTCGTAATCGGCCAGCACCGCGGGCGTATGACCGATCCCCTTGTGCAGGGAAACGACCACCACGTCCACCTCCGCGCGCAGCGCCCGGATATCGGCTTTCATCTGCGCGAGACTGTCCGGGGCGACGAAGGTGTACACGGTCGGCGGCCCACCGGGCGTTGCCGATTCGAGTTCGTAGTGGGTGAGCACTTTGACGTAGGCCGCGCCCGCCTTCTGCGAGGCTGCCCACGACTCCCGCGGCCCCACACAGTTGAAACTGAGCACCCCGACCCGCAACCCGCCCGCCTCGTGCACCGCCGGCTCCCGGGCGGCGGCGAGATTCGCACCACCGCCTGCGGTTTTCAGTCCCGCCGCGCGCGAGTACCGGATCGTATCCAGAACCCCCTCGGTGCCCACATCGTAGAAGTGGTTCCCGGCGAGGGTGACGATATCGAAACCGGCCCCGGCCACCACGTCGAGCGCTGCCGGATCGGCCGGTGGCGCAGGCACATCGCTGCTGGCCTGGACGGTACTGGTCGAATGCGGGACCTCGATATGCCCGATCGTGATATCACCGGCCCGCAGCACCTCCGCGCTCGGCGCGAAATAGAACTCGGGATCGGGTTCATCGAGAACGAGATCCCCGACAGCGAGAATTGTGCAGGTGTCGCTCACGGTGTCTCCTTCGAATGCGGTGCAGGCGGTCGGCGGCGGAGGTATCGCGTCACCGGTTTTCCGCCATCAGTTCCTGATCCCGGGCGCCCTTGCGGGATTCGTTGAACCGGCTGAGGAACCGTTGCAGCCGATCGGTCTGCGGGTTCCCGAAGAACTCCGCGGTGGTGTTCTGTTCGACGATCCTTCCGTCGACCATGAACACGCACCGGTCGGCGACCTGGCGGGCGAATTCCATTTCGTGGGTCACCACGATCATGGTCAGGCCGGAGCGGGCGAGATCCTTGATCACGGTGAGCACCTCTTCGACCAGTTCGGGATCCAGGGCGCTGGTGGGTTCGTCGAACAGCAGCACCCGCGGCCGGGTGGCCACCGACCGGGCGATCGCGACGCGCTGCTGCTGGCCGCCGGAGAGCTGCCGGGGATAGGCCTGCGCCTTGTCCGGCAGACCGACCTTCTCGAGCAGGCTTTCGGCCCGTTCTCGCGCGGCGTCCTTGGACATTCCGTGCACCGCCACCGCGGCCTCGGTGATATTGCGCAGCACCGTCCAATGCGGGAACAGGTTGAACTGCTGGAAGACCATGCCCATCCGGCGCCGCTGCTTGGCGATATCGTCGGCCGACAGCGGTCGCAGGGCGCCGTGTTTGTGCGCGAATCCCAGGAGTTCACCGTCGAGGTAGATCGCGCCGCCGTCGATCTTCTCCAGCTGGTCGATACACCGCACCAGCGTGGACTTACCCGACCCGGACGGGCCGAGCACGACGACGACCTCGCCTTCGGCGACAGTGAGATCCACACCGTCCAGTGCCGGCCGGCCGTGATAAACCTTGCGCAGATTCGACACCCGCACCACCGGCGTAGTGGTCTGCTCGGTCATTGAACCTCCTTCGAGGGCAGTACATGCGGTCGGTGGCGATGGAAATACCGGCGCATCACAGCGACTTCCTTCCCCGGCCCAGTGCACGGCGCCAGCTGGAGTCGGCGCTGCGGTCGCGGCGCTCACCGCGGCCGTAGCGGCGTTCGAGCCGGCGCTGGAAGAACGTGAGCAGCGTGACGACGGCCAGGTACCAGAGGCAGGCCACGATCAGCAACGGCACCACCTGATATGTGCGGTTGTAGATCAGCTGTACCGAGAACAGCAGGTCGGTCATGGCGATCACCGAGACCAGCGAGGTCCCTTTGAGCAGTGAGATGAACTGGTTGCCGGTGGGCGGGACGATCACCCGCATCGCCTGCGGCAGGATGATCCGTGAGAATGTCCGCCAACGGCTGAAACCCATGGCCATCGCCGCGTCGCGTTGGCCGGCGTCGACAGCGCCGATGCCGGAACGGATGATCTCCGACATATACGCGGCCTCGTGCAGGCTCAACCCGATCAGCGCGGCGGTGAGCGGGCTGATCAGCTCGGTCGACGACCAGGAGGCGAAGGTCGGGCCGAAGGGGATACCGATCGACACCTGCGGCAGGAGATAGGCGAGGTTGAACCAGAAGATCAGCTGGACCAGCGGCGGAATACCGCGGAAAATGCCGACATACCCCTGGCACACCAGGCGTACCGGCCAGAAATCGCTGTTCTGGCCGGCGGCGAGCGCCACCCCGAGCAGCGAGCCCACGACCATCCCGACCACGGTGATGAACACCGACATGCCCAGGCCCTTCAGCACCGTCGGGTAGAAGAGATAGCCCCAGACGATATCCCAGCCGAACCGTTCGTTGGTCACCACGAAATTGACCAGCTGCGCGGCCAGTACCAGCAGGATCACCGAGATGATCCACCGCAGTGGTCGCAGGCGGGGTCGGGCTGCGGAGACATCGTCGGCGGCGGCGCCGACGGTCGCCGACGGCCGCTCGGTCAGGGATGCGGTCATCGCGTTTCCTCGTTTGTCGAACATGGGACGGCCGGCCGGTCGCAGGTCACGCTGTCGCGGTGGGGTTCAGCACCGGCTCGGGGATCGCGATATCCGCGAGATTCCACTTCTCGACCAGCTCGGCGTATTGCCCGCCGGAGAACAGCAGCTTGAAGGCCTCGTAGAAAACCGGCCCCAACCCGTTGGCCTTGGGTGAGAGCAGCACCAGCTGATCGGCGCGGGCGCCCTGCTCCTCGGTCTGGGCGACGGCACGCCAGGTATTCGGCTGGGCAGCGGCGGTATCGATGGCACCGCTCTGGGTCAGCGCGGCGGAATCGGCACGGCCGGACTGGACGGCCAGCAGGGTGGCGTTGGTATCGGCGAGGCCGACGAATTCGAGGCGCTGTTTGCCGTGGCTCTCACACCAGCCGGAGAGTTTGGCGGCTTGCTCCTCGGTGATCGACCCGATCACGCCCGCGGTCCGGGTGCCGCACAGATCGGCGGTGCTCTGCGCGCCGATACCACCGTTGATGGGCAGCAGATAGGACGTCCGGCTGGTCAGCCACTGCACTCCGTCGAATTCGGCCAGACGTTGCGGTGTGGCCTTGACCGGACCGTTGAACGCGTCGTACCGGCCGGACAGCATCCCCGACAGCATGGCCGGAAGCCCGCTGGAGACCTCCATCCGGATCGGGATGCCCAGCACCCCGGACAGTGCCTGCTGGATATCGGGATCCATACCGGTCACCGTCTGCCCGTCGGGCCCGACGGTGCGGTACGGCGGATGTGAATCCCCGACGAAGACGATCTCACCCTTGTCCTTGATGGCCTGCGGCAGCTGGTCGTACAGCACACCGGCGTTCTCGCCCGGGCCGGACAGTTGTTCGGATTGCGCGGTCTTCTCGTCGATCGACGTACAGCCGGCGAGAGCCAGAACAGATAACGCGACGGCGGCGGCAAACGCCTTGGTACGAGTGAAGCTCATCGAATCCCTCACGTGATGGGCCGAATGGAATGTGCACGATTCGGGCCAGTGGACGAGCGCCGCCGAGCATCCGATGTGACCTGGCCAACATTAGCTCTATTTTGTTCTCCCGTCAACAAAATGACGAATGTTAGCGGCGCGGTAGGGATTCCGGCGACCGGAGATCCAGCCGCTGCGCGGCCTCGCCCCGGGCCACGGCGTCCAGCCGGTCGTGCAGGTCGTGGAACAACCGCTGAGCCGGGGCCGCGGGCCACGGGGCGGGTAGATGCTCCAGCGGCAAGCGTGGGTCCTGGCGGATCACCTCGAGCCATTCCGTCACCAGCAGCAACTGCACGCCGAGCACACTGTGCGAGCGCGTCCGCTCCGGGTCACTCCAGCGTTCGATGAAATCGCTGTACAGGGCAGAGATCCCGGCGATATCCCAGGCGTCGTGCAGCATCCCCGGGATATCGGTCTCGGCGTCGGCCCGGCTGCGGAACACGCGCACCCGGTCGGCACCCTCGACACCCCGCAGAACCTCGCGAACGTCGGCGCCGGCGGGCGCGATCCACAGTCCACCCTGGATCGACCCGAAACCCGCCCACTGCAGCCGGGCCCGTAGATCATGCCGCTGACGTTGCCACGATTCCGGGAAGGTGAAGGTCAGCATGGTCCACGAACCGTCCCAGTTCGCCTCCACGGCACCGGTGCGCCAGATCCGGATATGACCGTCGCGCAGGATCTCGGTGAGCCGGGGGGTGAGTGCGACATAGGCGTTGCGGCCGGCCCGATGCCGGGTGAGCAGTCCCCGTTTGGCCATGCGATTGAGGGTCGAGCGGGTGGCGTGCTCGCCGATACCGATCGAGGCCAGGACATCGATCAGACTGGTCGTGCTCACCACCATGTCACGATCGAGGACATAGCGGCCCAAGACCGTGAACAGAACGCTCTGTGGTTTCACCGACGACGCAAGGTCGTTAGGCACAATTTCTGCATGCGTCATGAATATGACCATATACACGCCGTGATGCCGGCGGTAGCGAAACATCCCATCCCCGGGGACCGGGCACTCCGGCAAGCCGGCGTCGAACCGGACTCTAGCCCGCCGACACCAGAACCCGCAGCGCCTCGCGCAGATCGTCGAGCGCCTGTTCCGGCAATTCACCGAAGCACTTCCGGTGGGCCTCCGCCACCAGGGCGCGCGCCTCGTCGAGCAACCGGTTCCCGGCCTCGGTCGTCACGATCAGCTTGTTGCGCCGATCGGCCCGGTCGGCGATCCGCTCGACCAGGCCCCGGCCTTCGAGATCATCGACCAGCGCGACGATCTGACTGGGGTCGAGCCCCATCGTGAGCGCCACCGCCCGCTGGTTCACTCCCGCCGGGTTCTCGCCGGCGAGCACCAGCACCGAGTAAAGACGCACCTTCAACCCGAGTGGAACCAGCGCCTTGTTCACCGCCCCCGCCACCAGACCGCCCGCCCGCGACAGCAGGAATCCGAGGTCGTCCATCAACCGGACACCTTGCGACTGGTTCATCGGGCCTCCTCGGCAGCGGCAACACGCGGGCAGCAGGGGCCGCAGCAGCCAAAGCGCCGGAGCGCAGCTGCGCCGCAGCCTGCGGCGATAGCTGACATAGGCTAGCAGGAATCAATAATTGACTTTTTCAACTATAGATGTTTCCTTGTTATCGGCACCACAATCCGAAGGAGCACGCAGTGGATCTCAGCACCAAGGTCGCCGTAGTCACGGGCAGCGGACAGGGCCTCGGCCTGGCCTACGCCAAAGATCTCGCCCGGCACGGTGCGGCGGTCGTCGTCAACGATGTGAACGCCGAGACCGCCGATAAAGCCGTTGCCGAGATCGAGGAAGCCGGCGGCCGGGCGGTCTCCGTCGTCGCACCGGTCGGCCCCACGGAGACCGCACAGCGGCTGGTCGCCACCGCGGTCGAGGAGTTCGGCCGGCTCGACATCATGGTCACCAATGCCGGAATCCTGCGCGACACGGTGCTCTGGAAGATGAGCGACGAAGCCTTCGACGACGTGATCTCCGTGCATCTGCGCGGCACCTTCACCTGCGCCCGCGAAGCCGTGCTCCGGTTCCGCGAACAAGGCGAGGGCGGTCGCCTCATCTGCGTCGGGTCACCCGCCGGCCAGCGCGGGAACTTCGGGCAGACCAACTACTCCGGCGCCAAAGCCGGCATTGTCGGCATGGTCCGCACCTGGGCGATGGAACTCCAGCGCGCGGGTGTCACCGCCAATGCCGTCTGCCCGGTCGCGGTCACCGCGATGACCGAGACCATCCCGCTGTTCCGGCCCTATATCGAGGAGATGAAACAGACGGGTGCCCTGCCGCCGCTGATCCGCCGTGATATCGGTATGGGGACCACCGGCGACGCCGCGGGAATAGTCACCTTCCTGGCGAGCGACGAGGCCGCCGAGATCACCGGCCAGGCCTTCGCCATCGGCGGCGACCGCGTCGCCTTCTGGACCCATCCCGCACTCAGCGCGATCACCTACCACGACGAGGGCTGGGGCGCCGCAGATCTCGCCGCCGCCTGGCCGGCCCTGGCCGAGTACCGCGAGTCGGTCGGCGAGGAGTTCCCCGCCGAACTGACCGGCGGAAAGTGATCCGCGATGACCACCCGTTACGAATACGGTATCGACTTCGACGCAATCAGAGCCCTCGATATCCACACCCACGTCGAAATCGACGGCTGCGGACATCGGTCCCTCGACGACGACCTGATGGCCGCCTCGGAGAAATACTTCAAATCCGGCGAGGAACGCACCCCCACCATCGACTCGATCGCGGGCCACTACCGCGAACGCAATATGGCCGCGGTGGTGTTCACCGTGGATGCCGCCGCGGGCAGCGGGCACGCGCCGAACTCGGTCGAGGAGATCGCCGAGAAAGCCGCCGAACACAACGATGTACTCATCCCGTTCGGCTCCGTCGATCCCTGGCAAGGGAAGGCGGCGGTGCGCCGGATCCACCAGCTCGTCGACGAGTTCGGTGTACGCGGATTCAAATTCCACCCGAGCATGCAGGCGTTCGAGCCGAACGACCGGGCCTTCTACCCGCTCTACGAGGCGCTCGCCGAAGCCGGTGTGCCCGCGATCTTCCACACCGGGCAGACCGGCATAGGCGCGGGACTGCCCGGCGGGCACGGCATCAAACTCCGCTATTCCGATCCGATGCTGCTCGACGACGTCGCCGCCGATTTTCCCGAGTTGACGCTGATCCTGGCGCATCCCGCGGTGCCCTGGGTGGACGCGCAGATCGCGATCGCCACGCACAAGGCCAACGTCTACATCGACCTGTCCGGGTGGTCACCGAAATATTTTCCGCCGCAGCTGGTCCGGGCCGCGAACACGATGCTGCGGTCCAAGGTCCTGTTCGGCTCCGATTTCCCCGTCATCCAGGTCGACCGCTGGATGAACGATTTCGCGAACCTCGAGATCAAGCCCGAGGTCGAACCGCTGATCTTCAAAGAGAACGCCTTGCGCGCCCTCGGTATCACCCGCTGACTTCCCGAACACTCACGCTGGAGAACACCATGACCACCACCCATGTGGCCACATTGGCCGACCTCGTCGCGCTCGAAGGCCAGTCCCTCGGCACCAGTTCCTGGATCGAGATCCCGCAGCATCGGATCGCTACCTTCGCCGACGCCACCGGCGATCACCAGTGGATCCATGTCGATCCCGAACGCGCGAAAGCCGAGAGCCCGTTCGGCGGGCCGATCGCGCACGGTTATCTGACCCTGTCGCTGATCATCCCGATGTGGGACGAGGTGCTGACGGTCGACAGTGTGACCATGGCGGTCAACTACGGCCTGAACAAGGTCCGCTTCACCAATCCCGTTCCCGCCGGCGGCCGCGTCCGTTTGAATGCCACGCTGCAGAAAGCGGAAGAGTTGCCGAAGGGCGGGGTTCAGGTGACCGTCGGCGCCCGGATCGAGCTGGACGGTGCCGAACGCCCGGCAGTGGTCGCCGAGGCCGTCTACCGCTTCTTCGAGTAGCCCGAGCCCACATCCGGTCCTGTCACACTCGGGTCGATCACCCGGAAACGAAGGAGTCCCATGCGCAACCACGGCACCGGTTCCTGGCCGCTGCGCCGCGCCCGGCTGTCCCCGGACAAAACCGCAATCACCTTCGGCGGGAATTCGACGACCTACCGTGACCTCGATCAGCGGGTTACGCACCTGGCGCACGGGTTGCGCGCCATGGGGATTCGGCGCGGCGATCGTATCGCCCTGTTCAGTGCGAATCACCCGGCCTATCTCGAAGCACTGTTCGCCTGCGGGCTGCTCGGCGCGATTTTCGTCCCGCTCAATGCCCGCTTGTCGGCCGGCGAAGTGGAGTATGCGCTCCGGGACTCCGGCGCCACCGTACTGATCCATTCCGCGGAACTCGCCGATATCGCCGTGCGGGCCGCACACGCGGCGGAGGTGGCGCACCGGGTGCGGCTGAACGGTTCGGACCCGGCGGCCGAGGGGTACGAAGATCTGATCGCGCGGTCCGCCGGTGACCGTCTCGACGAGGCGGTCGGTCACGACGACCCCTGTTTCATCATGTACACCTCCGGCACCACAGGCCGGCCCAAAGGTGTCGTACTCACCCACGGCAATATCGTTTTCGCGGTCCTGAACGCGGTGATAGATCTCGACCTGCACAGCGACGAGATCGCCCTCGTCTACGCACCGCTGTTCCACACCGCGGCGCTCGATATGGTCGCGCTGCCGACACTCCTCGCCGGCGGGCAGGTGATCATCGACTCCGGTTTCGATGCCGGGCGAGTACTCGCGACGATGCACCGCGAGCAGGTGACCTACGCGTTCGCGGTGCCGACCATGCTCGATCAGATGAGTGCGCACGAACAGTGGGCGCGGACCGATCTGTCCGCGTTGCGCCGGATCCTGGTCGGCGCCGCCCCGGTACCGCCGCGCACGCTACGTGCCTACGCCGGCCGGGGTGTCACGATGTGCCAGGGTTACGGCCTCACCGAAGCGGGGCCGAGCACACTGGTGCTCACCGCCGACAACGCCGAGCGCAAACTCGGCACGGCGGGGGTTCCGCATTTTTTCACCGATGTCCGCATCGTCGACGCGGAGAACCGGCCGGTCCGCGTGGGCGAACGCGGCGAGATCCAGATCAGCGGTCCCAACCTCATGCGGGAGTATTGGAACAACCCGGACGCCACCGCTGCCGCGTTCACCGAGGACGGCTGGTTCCGGTCCGGTGATATCGGGGTGGCCGACGACGAGGGCTTCGTCCGCATCGTCGACCGGCTGAAGGACATGATCATCTCCGGCGGCGAGAACATCTATCCGGCGGAGGTCGAGTCCGTGATCCTCGAGATGCCCGGAATCGAGAGCTGCGCGGTGTTCGCGGTACCGGATCCGATATGGGGTGAGGTCGGGCGCGTCGCCGTCACGTTCGGTCCGGACGACACCCCGACCTACGAGCAACTGGTCGAATTCCTGACCCCCCGGCTGGCCAAGTACAAGATCCCGAAATCCATGGTGGTTCTCGACGAGATCCCGCGCAATGCGACCGGCAAGATCCGCAAGGACGAACTGCGGCGCCGCCACGGGTGAGCCCGCAGCCGTGGCGGGGTAACCGCCGGTTTCGTGTGGGCGACCGGGTCTCCGGCTACTGCTCCCCCGCGTCGCCGGAACAACTGGCCGAGGCGTACGGGCCGCTGGAGGTCTGTTCGGACATCACTTTGCCACCGACCAGGATCCGGCAGGTGATATCGCCGCCGTCGGGGCCGTTGTTCGCGGTCAGGGAGACTATTTTGCCCCATCCCTGGATGGACACATCCTTGCTCCACGGGAGCGCGACCGCGGTTTCCCGTGCCATGCCGAGGTCGGTGCCCAGGTAGGTGACCGAAGCCGCGGGGGCGGTGCCGTCCACCCGGTAGGTCACCGTGACGCCGGTGTCTACTTGTTCGTCGCCCACCTGGTTCGAGAAGACCGCGACACAACCGCCGATCACGAGAACGGAAACCAATACGATCCCACCGGCGATCCACGGCCATCTCGGTTTCTTCCGTGGCGGATAGTAGCCCTGCTGCTCGCCGGAAGGATATGTCAATGTACCTCCTCTGCTCGGGACGCACCTCGGCGCCATCGGGAGGTAGATCACAATTTCCGCAAGTGATGTTACACCGCTATTTATCCAGCTCATAACCGGTGTCTGACCCGCCGAACCGTCCCTGCGCCGATCTTGCACCGCCTGCACGCCGGGTGCGGGGTGGCCGGGCCGCCCGCCCGGCCCCGGCGCCCGGGCCGTGGACCCGGGCGCGTCCGAGTGGGAAGATTTTCACAACCGCGTGCCGATTCCCGAGGACGGTGAGTCATGGTGGACAGAGCGAACGGGGCGCCCCGGCCGGTGGATATCCGGAATGTGGTGCTGGTCGGGGGTAGCGGAGCCGGAAAGACCACACTTGTCGACGCATTGGCCCTGGCCTGCGGCGCGGTGAACCGGGCGGGCCGGGTCGAGGACGGCACCTCGTTGTCGGATTACGACGAGATCGAGCAGCGGCGGCACCGGTCGGTGCAGTTGTCGGTGGTCCCCGTGCGGTGGGGCGGGGTGAAGGTCAATCTGATCGATACGCCCGGTTACGCCGATTTCGTCGGTGAACTGCGGGCCGGGTTGCGCGCGGCCGATGCCGCGCTGTTCGTCGTCTCGGCGGCCGACGGTGTGGAGGGAGTCGGCGGGGTGTCCCGGGCGCTGTGGGAGGAATGCGCGAGCGTCGGGATGCCGCGGGCCATCGTGCTGACCCATCTGGATACGGCGCGCGCGGATTTCGAGGAGATGACCCAGACCTGTCAGGCACTGCTCGGCGCGAGTTCGGCGGAGAATGTGCTGCCGCTGCACCTGCCGGTGTACGGGCCCGCCGGCGCCGACGGGCACCGGCCGGCCACCGGACTGGTGGAACTGCTCGAACAGCGGGTGGCCGACTATTCGACCGGTGAGCGGCGCTGGGTACCGGGCTCCCCGGACGATACGGCGCTCGTCGAAACGGCCCGCAACCGGCTCATCGAAGGCATCATCGCCGAGAGCGAGGACGAAACCCTCATGGATCGGTATCTGAACGGGGACGAGCTCGAGCTCAGCACGCTGGTGGCCGATCTGGAACGGGCCGTGGCCCGCGGCAGTTTCCATCCGGTGCTGTTCGCGGCGCCGGCCGCCGACGACGGGCGGCAGGGTCTGGGCACCGTCGAACTGCTGGACCTGGTCACCGCCGGGTTCCCGACACCCGCCGAGCACGCGATCTCCGCCGCGCGCCCGGCGGACGGTGCCCGGCCGGTCGCGTTGCGCTGCGATCCGGCAGGTGATCTCGCGGCCGAGGTCATCCGTACCTCCGCGGACCCGTACGTGGGCCGGGTATCGCTGGTCCGGGTGTTCTCCGGGACACTGCACGCCGACGACACCGTGCACATCTGCGGGCACGGCCTCGGCGCCGACCACGAGGCGGACGAACGGATCGGCGGTGTCACCGCGCCGTTCGGGCGCGAACAGCGACCCCTCGACGAAGCCGTCGCCGGGGATATCGCCTACGTGACCAAACTCGGGCATGCCGAAACCGGGGATACGCTCTCGGGCCCCGGTTCTCCTCTGCTGATCGAACCGTGGCGGATGCCGGACCCGCTGCTGCCCACGGCCGTTCGCGCGCACAGCAAGGCCGACGAGGACAAACTCTCGCAGAGCCTGGCCCGGCTGGTCGCGGAGGATCCGGCGCTGCGGGTGCAGAACGACGAGCACACCGGGCAGTTGGTGCTGTGGTCGCTCGGGGAGGCGCAGCGGGATGTGGCGCTGGAACGGTTGCGCAGCCGGTTCGGGGTGACGGTGGATATCGAGGAGTACCGGGTCGCGCTGCGGGAGACGTTCGCGGGCAAGGCTTCCGGGCTGGGCCGTCATGTGAAACAGTCCGGCGGGCACGGGCAGTACGCGGTCTGCCGGATCGAGGTCGAACCGGCGCCGGAGGGTTCCGGGATCGAATTCGTGGACAAGGTGATCGGCGGGGCGGTCCCGCGGCAGTTCGTCGGTTCGGTGGAAAAGGGTGTGCGGGCACAGGCCGCGCGCGGGGTGACAACCGAGTATCCGCTGGTCGATGTGCGGGTGACACTGGTCGACGGTAAGGCGCATTCGGTCGACTCCTCCGATGCCGCGTTCCAGACCGCCGGGGCGCTGGCCCTGCGCGACGCGGCGGCGCAGGGCCGGATCGATCTCCTCGAACCCATCGCGGACGTGACGGTCCGGGTCCCGGACGAACATCTGGGGGCGGCGCTGAGCGATCTGTCGGTGCGCCGGGCCCGCATCCTGGGCACCGAACCGGCCGACGCGGGGCGGACGGTGATCCGCGCCGAGGTGCCCGAGGTCGAACTCGCCCGCTACGCGGTGGACCTGCGCTCGCTCACGCACGGCATCGCGCATTTCACCCGGCAGTACCTGCGCCACGACCGCATACCCGGCCAGGTGGCGGAACGGGTCCGGGCCGGCACTCCGGTCGGCTCCGGCTGACCCGGCCCCCGGACGGCCCCGGCCGGCCCGAGACCCGTCAGCGGGGATCCGGCCCGTAGAGCGGTGGGTCGAGAAGGCGGAGCTTGTCTTCGAGCACCGCCCGCTCGCGGGCGTTACCGCACCGGGACACAGCGCGTTCCAGTTCGGTGCGTGCCTCCGCCGGGCGGCCGAGTCGGACGAGCAGTTCCCCGCGCACGCTCGGTAACAGATGGGAATTCGGCAGCGCGTCGGCGGCGGCCAGATCGTCGACGATCCGCAGGGCGGCGGCCGGGCCTTCGGCCATCGATACCGCCACCGCCCGGTTCACCTCGACCACCGGGGAGGGCGCCAACCGGCCGAGCGCCTCGTAGAGCAGCACGATGCGGCCCCAGTCGGTGCCGGCGACCGACGGCGCCACCGCGTGACATTCCGCGATCGCCGCCTGCAAACCGTAGAAGCCCAGCCCGCGTCCGGCCTTCCCGGCGTGGGCCAGTGCGGCGCGTCCCCGGCCGATCGCGCTGCGGTCCCAGCGGCGCCGATCCTGGTTTTCCAGCAGTACGGGCGCGCCGTCTTCGCCGGTGCGGGCGGGGAAACGGGCGGCGGTCAGTTCCAGCAGCGCGAGCAGGCTGTGCACCTCCGGTTCCTCCGGGACCAGCCTGGTCAGCACCCGGGCCAGACGCTGCGCTTCGGCCGCCATATCGACGCGGATCAGATCGCTGCCCGAACTGGCCGACGACCCCTCGGTGAAGATCACGTACACCACTCGCAACACCGAGACCAGCCGCGCGGACCGCTCGGCCGCGGGCGGGACCTCGAACGGCACCCGGGCGGCGGCCAGGGTTTTCTTCGCCCGGGTGATCCGTGCCTGCACGGTCGCCGTCGGGACCAGGAACGCGCGAGCGATCTCGTCGCTGGTCAGGCCGCCCACCACCCGCAGCGTCAGCGCCACCCGCGCTTCCGGGGACAACACAGGATGGCAGGAGATGAACATCAGGGCGAGCACATCGTCGTCGATTCGGTCGGGGTCCCAGAGTTCCTCGCCCGCCGGCCGAGCCTGCGCCGGATCGCTGCCCGCGGCCACACCGCCCTCGCCGAGCTCACGGGCGAGGGCGGCGTAGCGGTCGTCGAGGGGGGCGCGCCCGCGGGAAACCGGGAATGGGGGGCGGTTTGCCCCCGGGAGCACCCCCCCCACCCCGCGGGGCCCCGGGCGGCGAGGACGCCCGCCAGACCCGCGGTAAGTCCCGGTCCCCCCACGCCCACCAGCCGCGCCCGGGCGCGCTCCCCCACCGCCAGCGCAATGGCCCGCCGGACCCGCGGGTGCGCGGTGATGGCC
>NZ_JARWPM010000055.1 GCF_029869215.1 Nocardia carnea | reverse complement strand
CCCAACCCGGACCGCACATCCTGACCCATGTGCCGTCCCTCGACTCGAAACCCCGGCACCGCCGGCCGGGGATCGCGGATCAGTTGATCCAGTGCGGCGGCGAGCTTTCCGGCATCGTGCCGGGCCGTTCCCGCGTCGGCGACCTCGGAAAAGACTACTCGGGCCCGCAACTGCCCGGCAGCCCTGGCAACATGTTCGCGCTCGCGCCCTTCCGGCACACACCCCGAATCGACCAGCACCTCGTCGACCGCGAAATCCGGTGCGTGCTGGGACAATACATGCAAATGGCGTTCCGCGGAGAAACCCGCCGTCTCACCGGGTTGCGCGACGAGGTTCAAGATCAGCACTTTGCGCGCGCGGGTGTAGACCAGCGCGTCGCGCAGGCCGGGCACCAGCAGGTGCGGTATCACGCTGGTGAACCACGACCCGGGCCCCAAGATCACCGCGTCCGCGCGTTCGATGGCGGCGATCGCCTCGGCGCAGGCGGGCGGGTCGGCGGGCAGCAACCGCACCCGGCGCACCTTGCCGGGGGTCGTGGCCACCGCCACCTGGCCGCGGATACAGCGGCTCACCCGCGGATCGGCCTCCAGACCCGAGACGTCGGCCTCGATATCGAGCGGGATGGTCGACATGGGCAGGACCCGGCCGCTGATCCCGAGCAGCTCGCCGACCTTGTCGAGCGCTGCCACCGGATCGCCCAGCACCTCCGTGAGGCCGGCCAGCAGCAGGTTTCCGACCGAGTGGCCGGCCAGCGCGCCGGTTCCGCCGAACCGGTGCTGCACCGTGCGGGTGAGCACACCGTCGGCGTCGGCGGCCAGCGCGGCCAGCGCCATCCGCAGATCGCCCGGTGGCGGCACTCCCAGTTCGCGGCGCAGGCGGCCGGACGACCCGCCGTCGTCGGCGACGGTCACCACCGCGCTGATCCGCCGGGTGAGCCGCCGGACCGCGGAAAGCGTGGCGTAGAGACCGTGCCCGCCGCCGAGGGCGACCACGGCCGGACCACGGTGTGACGCGGGGTCGCTATCGGCGCCGTTCATTCGCGCCCCAGATCCCGGTGCAGTACCCGCACGGCGTCGACCGGGCCGGTTGCCTCGTCGTCATCGATATTGCGGCCCGCGAGCGCGCCGAGGGCTTCGGCGATCGCGACACTGCGATGTCTGCCGCCGGTACAGCCCACTGCGACGGTCATGTATCGCTTCCCCTCTTGGCGGTAACCCTGGGTGGTCAGCTCGATCAGGTGGTCACAGGTCCGCAGATAGTCCGCGGCACCCGGGCGTGACAGCACATAGTCACTGACCACCGTTTCCTGACCGGTGTGCTGCCGAAGTTCTGGTACCCAATGCGGGTTGGGCAGGAAACGCACATCCAGCACCATGTCCGCGTCCAGCGGGACACCGTACTTGAATCCGAACGATTGCACGGTCAGCTGCAGTGCGACGGGCGTGCCGCCGCCGTAGACCTCCTCCAGTTTGCGGTGTAACTGGTGGATCGACAGCTCGGTGGTATCGATGACCACATCGGCCGCGGCCTTGACCCCGGCCAGCCGCACCCGTTCGGCGGCGATACCGGCGGAGAGCGTGCCGTCGGCGCTGTCGTTCTGCAGCGGATGGCGGCGCCGGGCGAAGCCGAACCGGCGGATCAGCACATCGTCGGAAGCTTCCAGGAACAGGATCCGGGTGGGGACCCCGCGCGCCCGCAGCTGTTCGGTGACCGCGGGCAGATCACCGGTGAAGAAGCGGCTCCGCACATCCATCACGATCGCCAGCCGCCGGATTGGCGGATCGGCGGAGGCGCCGAGCTCCACCATCCGGCCGATCAGTTCGGGGGGCAGATTGTCGGTGACATACCAGCCGAGATCCTCCAGGACTCGCGCGGCGGTGCCCCGGCCGGCCCCGGACAGTCCGGTCACCATCACGACCTCGACCGGGGTCCCCGAGCCGGGCACCCCACCCGGCACCACTTCCGTACTGTTGTTCGATTCGACGCGAGTCATGTACCACCCGGATCTTGTTCGGGAATGCGTTTCGTCACCCGGCCTGCCGGCCTGCCCTGCCCGCAGCGCGGGGGCGCACGAACAAACGTACGTGACCGGCGCCGGTCACCGCGCCGCCTCGCCGTGCGCCGCGCCGAGACTATCGGTCCTGCAGGGCGGCCAGCACCGCCTCCGCGGTCGCCCGTCCGATCCCGGGCACCTCGATGATCTCCTCGACCGTGGCCTCCTTCAGCCGCGCCACCGAACCGAAATGGGTGACCAGCGCGGTGCGCCGGGTGGCACCGAGCCCGCGCACGGAATCCAGCGCGGAGGCCGTCATCCGCCGGGAACGCTTACTGCGATGGAAGGTGATGGCGAAGCGGTGGGCTTCGTCACGTACCCGTTGCAGCAGGTAGAGCGCCTCGCTGGTGCGCGGCAGGATCACCGGGTCCGGTTCGCCCGGGACCCATACCTCCTCCAGCCGTTTCGCCAGGCCCACCACCGCGACATCGGTGATACCGAGTTCGTCGAGTACCTCGGCGGCGGCGGCCACCTGCGGCGCGCCACCGTCCACGACGTACAGGTTCGGGGGGTAGGCGAATTTACGCGGGCGGCCCGTCCGCGGATCGATCCCCGGCCGGGTGGTGATGTCCTCTTCCGCGAGATCGTGTTCCGCCCCCGCCACCTCGAACTCCGGGGTCGCCGCGACACCGGCCAGATCGGCCTGTTCGGTGGCATCGCGTTCCCGCCGCAACCGGAGGAACCGGCGCCGGGTGACCTCGGCGATACTGGCGACATCGTCGGACCGGCCCTCGCCGGCCGCCTCCCGGATCGCATAGTGGCGGTAATCGGATTTCTTCGGCAGCCCGTCCTCGAACACCACCAGCGACGCCACCACATCGGTGCCCTGGACATGGCTGACGTCGACGCATTCGATCCGCAGCGGCGCGGTATCGAGGTCGAGCGCGTCCTGGATATCCTGCAGCGCCGCCGACCGGGAGGTCAGATCGCCGGCCCGGCGGAGTTTGTGCTGCGCGAGGGCCTCGGTGGCATTGCGGGTGACGGTCTCGGCGAGGGCCTTCTTGTCGCCGCGCTGCGGCACCCGCACCCGCACCGCACTGCCCCGCAGCTGCGACAACCAGCGCTGAACCTCGTCGATATCGGCGGGCAGCTCCGGTACCAGGACCTCCCGCGGCACCACCGCGGCGGGTTGCTCCCCGGCGGTCTGGGCGGCGACCGCGGCCTGCTCACCGTAGAACTGGGTGAGGAACTGCTCCACCAGCGCCGCGAGCTCCCCGCCCTGTTCCGGAGTGTCGGCGGCATCGCCGGATTTGTCCACCACCCAGCCGCGCTGGCCGCGGACCCGGCCGTCGCGGACATGGAAAACCTGTACCGCGACCTCGAGGTCGTCGCCGGCGAAAGCGATCACATCGGCATCGGTACCGTCGCCCAGCACCACGGCCTGTTTCTCCAGCGCCCGGCGCAGGGCCTGCACATCGTCGCGGAGCCGGGCCGCGGTCTCGAAATCCAGGTCCGCGGATGCTGCCTGCATCCGGCGTTCCAAATCCTTGACCATCCGGTCGGTACGCCCGGCGAGAAAATCACAGAAATCCTCGACGATGCGCCGGTGTTCGTCCGCTGATACCCGGTCCACGCAGGGGGCCGAACATTTGTCGATATAGCCGAGCAGACAGGGCCGGCCGATCTGCCCGTGCCGTTTGAAAACCCCCGCCGAACAGGTACGTGCCGGGAATACACGGAGCAGCAGATCGAGGGTTTCCCGGATCGCCCACGCATGGGCGTAGGGGCCGAAATAGCGAACCCCCTTCTTCCGCGCGCCCCGGTAGACGAACAGCCGCGGATATTCCTCGTTCAAGGTGACGGCCAGCACCGGATAGGATTTGTCGTCGCGATACCGGACATTGAACCGCGGATCGAATTCCTTGATCCAGTTGTATTCCAGTTGCAGCGCTTCCACTTCCGTGGAAACCACGGTCCATTCCACACTCGCCGCGGTCGTGACCATCTGCCGCGTCCGCGGATGCAGGGCGGCCACATCGGCGAAATAGGAGTTGAGCCGGTTCCGCAGACTTTTCGCCTTACCGACGTAGATGACCTGTCCGTAGGAGTCCCGGAACTTGTAGACACCGGGTTCGAGCGGAATACTGCCCGGCTGCGGCCGGTACGTCGCGGGATCTGCCACGCGTCCTAGGTTAGTAGCGACCTCGGACAGTGTTTATCTGCGCCGCCTCCGGCGGCGCGGGGTGTGGGGGGGCCCCCGGGACGCGATGGAAGAGAACCCCCCCCGGCCCCCCGCGGGGACGCGCAGGGCCGGGCCCCGCCCCCCCCAGGGGG
>NZ_JARWPM010000054.1 GCF_029869215.1 Nocardia carnea | reverse complement strand
CTCGACGAGAACGCCGGCTGGCAGATCACCGATGTCGGCGGCGTGGACGGCGCCCTCCCCACCAACTGACATGCTGTGTCTTTTTGCGGCCCCTGCGGCGCCGCGGGTTTTGGCCCGTCCCGGCTGTCAGCGCTCGATGCGATGCGCCGCAGGCGCGAGTGTCGAGCGCTGACAGCCGGGACCTAGGGGGGCCAAAACCCGCGCCGACGGAGTCGGCGCCAAAATTACAGCGCGCGGCGCCCCGAGAAAGCTCGGCCCAGGGTCAGTTCGTCGGCGAATTCGAGGTCGCCGCCCATGGGCAGGCCGGAGGCCAGGCGGGTGACCGTGAGTCCGGGGAAGTCGCGCAGCATGCGGACCAGGTAGGTGGCGGTGGCTTCGCCTTCGGTGTTCGGGTCGGTCGCGATGATCACCTCGGTGACGTCGACTCCGTCGTCCTGGTTTCCGATCCGGGTGAGCAGTTCCCGGATCCGTAGTTGTTCGGGGCCGATACCGCTGAGCGGGTCCAGCGCGCCGCCCAGGACGTGGTAGCGACCACGGAATTCGCGGGTGCGCTCGATCGCCGGAACGTCTTTGGGTTCCTCGACCACGCAGATCATGCTGCGATCGCGGCGCGGGTCCGCGCAGATCCGGCAGAGTTCGCCGTCGGCGACGGTGCCACATTGGGCACAGAACCGCACACCGTCGCGGATTTTCTGCAGCACCGCCTGTAGGCGGTCGATTTCCGGCGGTTCCACCTGCAACAGGTGGAACGCTATCCGCTGGGCGCTCTTGGGGCCGACGCCCGGAAGTTTGCCCAGTTCGTCGATGAGATCCTGAACCGGCCCCTCGTACACCGCGTTACCCGGAACGTCTCAGAAGCCGGGCAGGCCCGGCGCACCGCCGCCGGCCAGCGGACCCAGCCGCTCGGCGGCCAGTTCCTGTGCGTTGCCCATCGCCTGGTTGATCGCCCCGATCACCAGGTCCTGCAGGGTCTCGACATCCTCGGGGTCCACCGCTTTGGGGTCGATGGTCAGGGACACGATCTCCCCGGTGGCCTTGATGGTCACCTTGACCAGGCCGTTTCCTGCCTGCCCTTCCACTTCGGCAGCGGCGATCTCGGCCTGCGCCGCCATCACCTGCTCCTGCATCTGCTGGGCCTGCTGGAGCAATTGCTGCATATCGAACTGACCATCGGGCTGCACGGCATTCCTCTCTACGGACGGGACATGGTTCAGCCTAGTGCGGTAATGCGATTTGTTGTCGGTGGGCCGGTGCATGATGCGGGCAACCACTCATTCGACGACAGGGAGTGCATATGGCCCCGACCATCGCCGCCGCCACCTACGACTGCACGAACGCCGCCGCCCTGGCCGATTTCTACGCACGTCTGCTCGACCAGCCGGTGGACCCGGATGCCAGCGAGTACGTTGCCACCGTCGGCCGCGACTCCGGGATGACACCGCCGCTGATGTTTCTGCAGGTGCCCGACCGGACCCCGGGCAAGAATTCGGTTCATCTGGACCTGATGGCCACCGATCTGGCCGCCGAGGTCGAGCGCGCGGTGGCGCTGGGCGCGAAGCATATCGGCGATTTCGACGAACACGGTTTCCAGTGGGCCACGCTGGCCGATCCGGAGGGCAACCTCTTCGATATCGCCACCCATTCCTGAACGGTCGATGGCCGCGGAGCGGGGCCAACCAGGTCGGTTACCGCGGCGCCGGCCGTCTTCCGGCCCCGGTGACGGCCTATGGTTATGCCTCGCCCCCGGCAGGCCCCCCGGCGTTACCGGCCCCCCCGGACGGGGCGGGCCGTCCACGCCGGAGTGGCGGGATCTAGCCCAGCTCGCGCTGCAGGTTTTCCAGCACCGCGGCCTGGATCTTGCGCAGGCCGAGCGGGGCGAAAATGCCCTCGAAGATGCCGGAGATACCGCCGGCGCCCTGCCAGGTGGTTTCCAGCCGCACGGTCGAACCGGAACCTGACGGGATCACCGTCCAGGTGTTGACCAGCGTGGAGTTGGCATCCTTCTCGGTGACCACGAGATCGGCCACCGACACCTGGGCCCGGATGTTGCGCACGCGCTTCTCGGTGGCCTGCAGGGTCCATTCGGCCACGGTGCCGTCGCCCTGGCCGCCTTCCACCACCTTGTAGTCACGGTACTGCTCGGAAAGGATCCTCGGCCGCACCTCCGTGTAGTCGGTGATCGCCGCGAGCGTGCGCTGCGGATCCGCCGCGACGTCGATCGAACTGCCGGCCTTGACCTGCCCCACGATGACACTCCTTATCCAGGATGAGTTCTGACAACCCCATCCTGCCCTGCGCCCGCAGCGACCGCCGCGCGAGCCCGATAATTACGGACAACCGGCGCAAAACCGACCAATTGACAAACACATTCAAAACATCCGGAAATAGGACAATACGGCCAAAAAATCGGCCACCATGTCTCGAACGCGGCCACGGCGGCGCCGACTCGACAAGGCCCTGAGTGGTTCACATAACCCAGAAACCCAACGCAACCAGGCGGCGCCCGGGTCTTAGAGGCCCAAGTGGTTCGCATAACCCCGAAACCCGAACGCCACCACGGCGGCACCCGAGTCTTACGAGGCCCCGAGTGGTCTGCATAACCCCGAACCCAACGCACCCACGGCGCCGCCGAGTCTTACGAGGCCCCGAGTGGTTCACATAACCCCGGAACCCAACGCAACCACAGCGGTGCCGAGTCTTACGAGGCCCTGAGTGGTTTTGGCCCGTCCC
>NZ_JARWPM010000053.1 GCF_029869215.1 Nocardia carnea | reverse complement strand
CACTCCGGCACTCCGGCACTCCGGCACTCCGGCACTCCGGCACTCCGGCACTCCGGCACTCCGGCACTCCGGCACTCCGGCACTCCGGCACTCCGGCACTCCGGCACTCCGGCACTCCGGCACTCCGGCACTCCGGGACTCCGGGACTCCGGGACTCCGGGACTCCGGGACTCCGGGACTCCGGGACTCCGGGACTCCGGGACAGGGGGGTCGCAGAACGCGGGGGCGCGCACAACCACACGTGCGATGTTTCCCGTGAAACGTCGGCCGTCGGCGAATGCCGCGGCTCGGTTCGGTCAGGAGCGACGTGCCGCGCCGCCACGCCGGTCCGCGCGCAGCCCTTTCTTCTGACGTTTGGCCGGGCGCTCCGAACGGCGCAGGCGTTCGGCGGAGAGGACGACCGTCGGGGTGGCAACGATCCCGGCACCACATTCCAGCACCGTGAAGTTGCCCGCGCCGGCCCGTTCCACCGCTGCGCGATCGCGCTCCAATTCCTCGGCCACACTTGATCCCTTGAGCGCGAGCATATGCCCGTGATCGCGCAGTAGCGGGATGGACCATGCCGCCAACTTGGCCAGGGGAGCGACAGCACGGGAGGTCACCACATCGGCCCCGCCCGCTTCCTGGATCACCCCGGGTTGTTCGGCGCGGCCACGCACCACGGTGATCGGCAGGCTCGCGGCGTCGATGAATTCCTTAAGGAAGACCGTCCGGCGCAAGAGCGGCTCGACAAGTGTGATCCGGAGGTCCGGGCGTGCGAGGGCGAGGGGGATACCGGGTAGACCCGCACCGCTACCGATATCGACCACCGAGGCGCCCTCACCGATCAACTCACCGACAACCGCGCAATTGAGGATATGCCGATCCCAGAGCCGGGGGACTTCGCGCGGTCCGATGAGCCCGCGCTCCACGCCGGCCGTAGCGAGCGCTGTCCAATAGTCACACGCGGAAGCAAGCCGATCCCCGAACACGACCTCCGCCTCCGCCGGCGGGGGCAACTGCGGCACCACCGACGAATCGCCGAGTTCTGGTTTCACGTGAAACACCCTTCTGTCCGATCGCGGCCGACGAAGCTACCTAACGGAACCACCCACTACCGACTCAACCGTAGCCCCCTGCCACCGACCGCCGCGCAAGCAGCCGACCCCGGAAAAGCATGGGCCCGAGTCCTGCGACTCGGGCCCATCTCGTGTTCATCCGGTTACCCACCGGCGGCGCGGACTCAGTCCGGTATGACGACAACCCGCCGGTTCGGCTCCACGCCCTCGCTCTCGCTGGCCACTCCGTCGATCGCCGCGACCGCGTCGTGCACGATCTTGCGCTCGAACGGAGTCATCGGTGCGAGTTGCTCCGGCGCACCGGTCTGCAGCACGCGCTGGGCGGCGGCCTCCCCGAGCGCGCTCAGGTCTTCCCGCCGCTTCGCACGCCAGCCCGCCACATCCAGCATCAGCCGGCTACGCACACCGGTTGCCTGCTGTACGGCCAGCCGCGTGAGCTCCTGGAGCGCGTCGAGAACCTCGCCGCTGTGCCCGACCAGTTTCGACAGATCGTTGCCGCCGTCGATACTGACCACCGCGCGATCACCTTCGACATCCAGGTCGATATCACCGTCGAAATCCAGCACATCCAGGAGCTGTTCGAGATAGTCGCCCGCGATCTCACCCTCCTCGATGAGCGCTTCCTCGGCATCGCTCACCGAATCCGCGGTCTCGGCCTCGACCACGGTGGACGATACGGTGGCGTCGCCACCTTCGGTCTCGAGTGTCATATGTTTCCTTTATCTGCTCGCCGGGATACCTGCCACCCGTCGGCCGGTATCCCGATCACAAGGGGTCTGCGGGGGAGAGTCAGCGACGCCGCTTCTGATTGGCGCGGCCGCGGCTACCGGATCGCTTCTGACCACCCGGCTTGCGCTGTCCGGATTGTTTGGGCCGACCGTTTGCCTTGGCCGGACTCGAGCCGTTCGCGGCGGCCGTGCTCTCGGTGGCCTGCTCCTCGGATTCACCGGTGGGCTTCGCCGGCTGCTTCTTCCGGGTGTCGACAGGCTTCGCGCCGGGCTTGGGCGCATTCTGCGCCTGCTTCTCCTTCTTGGCCGCCAGCTTGGCTTCCTCTTCCTTGGCCATCCGGCCGAAGACGAGATGCTGCTGACCGTAGGTCCAGATGTTGTTGGACACCCAGTACAACAGAATGGCGATAGGCAGGAACGGGCCACCGACCAAGACGCCGAAGGGGAAGACCCACAACGCGAGCTTGTTCATGATCGCGGCCTGCGGGTTGGCTGCCGCCTCGGGGGTCTGCCGGGCAACCGACGCGCGGGCGTTGAAATGAGTCGCGACCGCAGCGATCACCATGAGCGGGATCGAGACCGCGGCGATGCTCAGCCGGCTCGGGATACCGCCGTAATCGGCGAAGGCCAGCAACTCTTCCGAGGGTGCGGTGATGAACGCCGAGATCGGGGCACCGAAGATACGAGCGCTCAGGAACGACTGCACATCGTCGACATTGAAGACGTAGTTCGGCGTATGCGCGTTGGTGTAGGGGTCCATCCCGAGCTGGCCGAAGCCGTGGCCGGTCCGGTTGAACGACCGCAGTACATGGAACAGACCGAGGAAGACCGGTACCTGAGCCAGGATCGGCAGACAGCCCATGAGCGGGTTGAAGCCGTGGTCCTTCTGGAGCTTCTGCATCTCCAGGGCCATCTTCTGGCGGTCGTTCTTGTACTTCTTCTGCAGTTCCTTGATCTGCGGCTGCAGTTCCTGCATCTGTTTGGTGGTACGCACCTGCCGCACGAAGGGCCGGTAGAGCACCAACCGCAGCGTGAAGACGAGGAAAACCACGGACAGCGCCCAGGACAGGCCGTTGTCGGCCCCGAAGGCGAAGCCGAATACCCGATGCCAGAACCAGAGGATCCAGGACACCGGGTAGTAGATGAAATCGAGCACGGCTCTATGCACTCCCGTCGGTAGAGTCACCGATCACCGCGTGCGGTGATCCCTTACAAGCTGTGGGCCGCGGGTCGTCGTGGCCGACACTGCGCTGCCGCTCCGGCACGGGATCCCAACCTCCAGGGTGCCAGGGTGCGCATTTGGCCAATCGCACGACCGTCAGTCCGAGGCCGACGAACAGTCCGCGGGTACGCAGGGCAGTCACCGCGTACTCGCTACAGGTGGGAGTGAATCGGCAGACCGGCATCCGGGTGGGGGAGACGTAGGTCCGGTACAGCTCGATCGAGAAGATCAGAATTTTCGCCGGCCATCGGGAGACGGCCACCGATGCGGTACGGGCGCTCATAGCGGGGCGCCCGGATCGGCGGCGGTGAGGTCGAGCCGGCGGAGCCCGCCACGCAACTGACGGCGTAGCTCGTCGCTGTCGGCGCCGGCGGCGCCGGGGAGAGCGCGAATCACGATATCCACCTCGGCGGAGATATCCGCGGTCAGTTCTGCACAGATATGACGCAGGCGGCGGGCCACACGGTGCCGGACGACCGCGGGACCCACCGCCTTGCTGACGATCAACCCGAAACGCGGGCCGCCGAATCGGACCCGGATCTCGGGATCGGCCGGGTCGGGCCGAACCACCAGAGCGTGGACGACCAGATCCCGCTTTCCCGCCCGCCGGCCGCGCCGCACCGTCCGGGAGAAGTCGGCGCGCTGGTGCAGCCGGTGCGGTTCAGGAAGCACCCGGACATCCGGCGGTCGTCGAAGCCGCCGGACCGGCAGAGCTACCGGCGGCGTAGGCCACGGGGTTCGGCGGACCGGGCATCGGGCACCGAGTTCGGCCGGAAATCAGGCGGTGAGGCTCGCGCGGCCCTTACGGCGCCGCGCGGAAACGATGGCGCGGCCCGCACGGGTCCGCATCCGGAGACGGAAACCGTGGACCCGCGCCCGACGACGGTTGTTCGGCTGGAACGTCCGCTTGCCCTTGGCCACGGTCAACACTCCTCGAATTGGTGGGCGCCCTGCGGCGCCCGAAGCTTTCGGTGATTCTGTCGATGTCGGTTCGGCGCGCTGTCCTGGGAAGTGGTCAGCACAGGACAGTCACCACGCCGAGGGTGACTGTACGAGGGTACTTATCCAGTTCTACCGGGTCAAACTCGGCCCTCCGGGCCGGATCCGGAATGAGATCGGCGTCGCTCGCCATGGTCCGGTGGTGGTGATAGTCACCGCCGCGCACACGCCGGCCGGTGGACCGCAGGTCGGGCGCCCGGCACCGGTTCCGGTGCAGCGCGCGCGGACGGCGGCGGTCCCCGGAGATTGTCCACATCTGTGGATAATTGTGTGGAAATACCCTGTGAATGGCATATTCGTAGGGCCGACGGTGCCACGCAGCAGCCGGAAGAGGGGGTTCCGGGCAGCGCTCCGGGCGCCGTATCCGTCGGATGCGGCCGCCCCCGGTGAGCAACGTATGCGGTGTCACTCGAACGAACCAGTACAGTAGACGCACCGCGAGCCCCGGACGTCTGCGCCGAGCAACCGACTCCCGGGGAGGACACTGGATGGACGACGAGCAGAACGTACTGGCCACCGTGTGGCCGGAGGTGGTCACGGAGCTGACCACCGGTTCGGCCGACGGTGCCATCGGCGCGGTGACCAGGGCCCAGCAAGCCTGGCTGAAGCTGGTCAAACCGCTGATGGTGGTCCAGGGTTTCGCGTTGCTCTCGGTGCCGTCCTCCCTCGCCCAGGAAGCTATCGAACGCGATCTTCGGGAGCCGATCCTGCGTTCCCTCGGCCGCCGGCTCGGGCCGCAGGTGGAGGGCCTCGGGGTACGGATCGCCGCCCCGGTTCCCACGGCGGCCGAATCCGGCCCGCCGCGGCATGCCCGGATGACCAACCGTCCCGATCCCGGCGGTTCCCGGCCGGAACCGTTCGCCGGCACGGGTGCCGCACGCGCGGCCGGCGGTCCCGGCGCGGGCGAAGCCCCCTGGCGTGGTGAACTCCGGGAGCCCGGTAGCGGCAGCTATCCCGCCCCCGGCTTCCCGGGCACACCCCGCCGATCCGGCGAGCCTCATTTCCCGGCCGCGGGTTTCTCACACGAAGCCGAACTGCCGCTCACCGGTGAGCTGCCTCGCAACCCCACCCACGCCCGCGGTCCCGAACCGGCCGACAACTCCGATCCGGTCCGGCGTGCCACCCTGCCCGAACTGCCGCACGGGGCAGAAACGGCGCCACCGGCGACGGATTTCCGCACGCCGGGCCCGGGGTTCCCGCGCGGCACCGCCGGCGCCCGGGAGTCCGAACCACCGACCGTGGAAACCTACGCAGCGCCCCGGGGGTACTCCCGCGAGTACACGCCCGCACCCGAGTACACCCGGGAACCGGAGTACGAACGGGATCGCGAATACCCGCCGGCCGATTACGGGGAGACCTATCCGCCGAACCGCGCCGACCTCGGCGAACCGGTCGGCAACGGCCGAGATCCGGTTACCCCGCCGGCCCGCGAACCGGTACCCGAACTCGACCCCATCCTGCCGCCCCGGCGGACCGGCCGGCCCGCACAGGAAACCCTGTTCGTCCCCGACCTCCCCACCGGTGATCCCGCGCCGCGCGAGCCGATGCACGATCCTCAGCGTGAGAGCCTGCGCGAAAGCGTGCGTGACTCCGGCATCGATCCGGCACCGGACGGGCACCGGGGCGACGAGAAGGTGGTGAACGTCCGGGATTCCTGGCCCACCTACTTCGCCAAGAGCTCGGAAACCGCGGATACGAGCAAATCGTCGGCGAGCCTGAATGCCAAGTACACCTTCGAGACGTTCGTCATCGGCGCGTCCAACCGCTTCGCGCACGCCGCGGCGGTCGCGATCGCCGAAGCGCCGGCCCGCGCCTACAACCCACTGTTCGTCTGGGGTGCCTCCGGACTCGGCAAAACGCATCTCCTGCACGCCGCAGGTCACTACGCGCAGCGGCTGTTCCCAGGGATGCGGGTCAAATACGTATCGACCGAAGAGTTCACCAACGACTTCATCAACAGCCTGCGCGACGACCGCAAGGTCGCGTTCAAACGCCGCTACCGCGAGACCGATATCCTGCTGGTCGACGATATCCAGTTCATCGAGGGCAAAGAAGGTATCCAGGAGGAGTTCTTCCATACCTTCAACACGCTGCACAACGCGAACAAACAGATCGTGGTGTCCTCGGATCGCCCGCCGAAGCAGCTCGCCACGCTGGAAGAGCGGCTGCGTACCCGGTTCGAATGGGGCCTGATCACCGATGTACAGCCCCCCGAACTGGAAACCCGCATCGCGATCCTGCGCAAGAAAGCACGGATGGACCGCCTCGACGTACCGCACGACGTGCTGGAACTCATCGCCAGCCGGGTGGAACGCAATATCCGGGAGCTCGAGGGCGCGCTCATCCGGGTCACCGCCTTCGCCTCGCTGAACGGCCAGCCACTGGATCAGTCGGTGGCCGAGGTGGTGCTGCGGGATCTGATGCCCGAATCGCAGGATGTCGAGATCACCGCATCGACGATCATGGGCGTCACGGCGGAGTATTTCAACACCTCCATGGAGGAGCTGACCGGTCCGGGTAAGGCACGCCCGCTCGCCCAGGCCCGCCAGATCGCCATGTACCTGTGCCGCGAACTCACCGATCTCTCCCTGCCGAAGATCGGCCAGGCGTTCGGCCGCGACCACACCACGGTCATGTACGCGGAGAAGAAGGTCCGCAAGGAGATGTCGGAGCGGCGCCGGGTCTACGACCAGGTCCAGGAACTCACCGCCCGGATCAAACAGCGCTCCCGCTGACCCGGAGTTACCACCCCGCCGCCCGGCGGCGGTTTCTGCCCTTCGCACACCGCTGGTCACAGCCATTGCCATTCTCGGCTGCTCTGCCGGCGAACGCCCAGTGGACGGACGTCCCGGCGAATACCGGACGCACGCAGGAGGCCGGATAGTACTGCCGACGCGGGGCACGGTGGCGCGGGTGGCAGCTACCTCTGCTGTCGAAGCCTCTACGCATTGCGCACCAGCGGGCGCGCAGCGACCGGTCCGAATACCAACTGTCGGCTCACGCCCTGCGGCACCGACCGACGGCCTGGCCGACAGCCCGAGGACCAGCAACGCGCGAAAGCACCGAATCGGCGTCATGATCGCACCGCCGCTCAGCATCCCGTGTCACGCCGAGCGGCGTAGCCGCCCGATACCCGTCAACCGCCCGCCCGGCCGGCCGGGGCCGCTTCCAGGGTGGGTGAGCAGTCCGAACGGACAACTCATGCCTCCGCGTCGTGTCGTCGAAGGTGGCGTCGCGATGGACACGCATTCGGCGGAAGTTTCTCCGGGGCAACTGGCCTCGCGCCTGCGTATCGAAACAGGCGATTTCGCGCTCAGCACCGGTGGTCGTCGGTGGTGGGCGTGTCGAATCCATGCACAGGTGTGTCGCTAACAGCCTGTGAATCCTCTGACCAGGTGTTTTAGGAGAGATTTCGCTGTGGAATCCACAGGTTGTCCACGGATCCATCCACAGCTTTCGGGTGGCTGTGCACACGACTTGTCCACACCCTGGTTATGCACAGTTTCCACAGGCGATTTCATCCACACCCACTGAGCAGGGGATGTTCCGGTCAGAGGCCTGGGGACAACCTGGGGAATCCCTGTGGATTCCTCGAGGAATCCACAGGTTGTCCACCGATTCGTACACAGTGTGTACAACTGCCCGGATTCTGGGGAGCAACGTGGGGATGAACTGTGGACGCAGTGTGGACAACGAACCCTGTCCACAGGCGACGCGGATTCATCCTCGAGTTATCCCACGACAGTCCACAGCCGGACACGCCTACTGACCTGCTCCAACGGCGTGAATCCACAGTTTCCACAGGGCCTATTACTACCCCTGTTCTTCCTCTAGAAAATTTCTCTTGAAAACAGGATGTGTGGACAAAGCTCGGATCGCCCCGACACCCGGGCAAGTCGGGATGAAGACAAGGACAGCCCGGCAGTGCGCCGGAGCGGACAGCATGAGACGGATAGAGGAAGCGGTCGGCTGCCGTCGCGTGAAGACAGCCGGCGGCAAGGCGGCGGTGTCGTCCCGGCGTGAATACCGTCGGGACATCTGCTTCAGCGAGCCGGCTGTTGTGCGCGGGCGCACATGCGCCGACTTCTCTATACGGTCACCGGATCCCGCTCCGTCCTGCGAGTCGCCGGTACACGAGCGAACTCGCCCGCCCAGCCTTCTCGGGCCGGTCCTCCGGCCACAACCGTTTCCGACCGGGGAACTCGCCGACCCGATCGTTGCGAGTTGTCCCCAGCCCTGCCATGGGATAACTGTGGACAGCGAAGCGAACCGCCGATCCGGCAGCTGTCCACAGTCGTCCACACCTGACCCCGATGTCCCGGGACGGTGGTAGCGGGCCTCGCCCGATGTGGGTGCGAGGACGTATCCTCCACGGAGGGGCGGCCGATCCGCTGCGACACGGCGGAGTACGGTTTCGAGTAGTCGCTGTGCCAGAATTCTTCGGCGGTCCGGCACGCTCCGCGACCGCGCAACACCGCCGCGCGGCCGGCTCGGCGCGGCGGGGAGGTACGGGGCGGCACCGCCACCGATCCACACTGAACGGGAGAGGACACCTCGGGCGATGGACCTTGCAGGCATGAAGTTTCGGGTCGCGCGTGAGGATTTCGCGGAATCGGTCGCCTGGGTGGCGCGCAGTCTGCCGTCCCGCCCTCCGGTCCCGGTTCTCGGCGGAGTCCTGCTGGTCGCGGACGACGACGGGCTGACCGTTTCCGGATTCGACTACGAGGTTTCGGCCCAGATGCGGGTGGCCGCCGAGGTCGCGGGGCCGGGCAAGGTGCTGGTTTCCGGGAAGCTGCTGGCCGATATCACCAAGGCGTTGTCGAACAAGCCGGTGGATGTCTCGGTCGACGGCAGCCGGGTCCTGATCCAGTGCGGGAGCGCGAAGTTCTCGCTGCCCACCATGCCGGTCGAGGATTATCCCCAGTTGCCCGAGGTCCCGCAGTCCAGCGGGGAACTGGTGGTGGATGTGTTCGCCGAGGCCGTCGGCCAGGTCGCGGTTGCGGCCGGGCGCGACGACACGCTGCCGATGCTCACCGGTATCCGGGTCGAGATCGAAGGCTCCCGGGTGGTGCTGGCGGCCACCGACCGATTCCGGCTGGCGGTCCGCCATATCGAGTGGCAGCCGGCCCGCGCCGATATCGAGACCGCGGTCCTGATTCCGGCCCGCACGCTCTCCGAAGCAGCCAAAACGCTGGGTGCGTCCGATCAGCCGGTGCAGCTCTCGCTGGGCTCGGGCGCCGGCGCCGACGGGCTGCTCGGTATCGTCAACGGCGGCCGCCGGACCACCACACGGTTGCTGGACGCCGAGTTCCCGAAGTTCCGTCAGCTGCTGCCCAAGGAACACACCTCCCTCGCGACCCTGGAAGTCGCCACGCTCACCGAAGCGATCAAACGTGTCGCCCTGGTGGCCGAGCGGGGCGCGCAGGTGCGGCTGGAGTTCTCTGCCGAGGGACTGCAACTGGCGGCGGGCGGGGACGACGCCGGACGGGCCGAGGAGTGGCTGAGCGCCGATTTCCGGGGCGAGCCGCTGACCATCGCCTTCAACCCCGGATACCTCATCGACGGCTTGTCCGCGTTGCATTCGGATCGGGTCACTTTCGGTTTCACCACCCCGAGCCGGCCCGCCGTGCTGCTCCCCGCCCGCGACGAAGAGCCGGAGCCCAGCGATACCGGCGCGTATCCGGCGCTGGAAAGCCCGTACACCTACCTGCTGATGCCGGTCCGGCTGCCGGGCTGAGCGGGCGTGGGTCCGGCAGCGCTGTCTCGGCGCCGAGCCACCCCGCGCCGCGGCGGAGTGATCGCCACCGCGGGTGCCGAGGGCAGCGATACTTCTGCAAACGCGCACCGCGACCTGCGTGGACCCGAGTTATCCACAGCTGTGGATAACTTCGAGGGCCTACTCCGGACGGTGTGAACAGGTGCATATCCGTGCTCTGACCTTGCGTGATTTCCGTTCCTGGGAACACGCTGAGATCGAGTTATCCACAGGCCCTACGGTTTTCCTGGGGTCCAACGGCAACGGTAAAACCAACCTGCTGGAAGCGCTCGGCTACCTCTCCACGCTGGGTTCGCACCGGGTCTCGGCCGATGCGCCGCTCATCCGCACCGGGGCCGACCGTGCCCGGATCGGCGCCAATGTGGTGCACCTGGGCCGGGAACTGCGCGTCGACGTGGAGCTCAACCGCGGTGCGGCGAACCGGGCGCAGATCAACCGGTCGCCGGTACGCCGTCCGCGCGAGATCCTCGGCATCCTGCACACTGTGCTCTTCGCGCCGGAGGATCTGGCGCTGGTCCGCGGTGATCCGGGCGAACGCCGCCGCTTCCTCGACGAACTGTGCACGGCCCGCCGCCCCGCGCTGGCGGGGGTGCGCGCGGACTACGACCGGGTGTTGCGGCAGCGCTCCGCCCTGCTGAAGACCGCCGGCCGGTCGAACCGCGCCGACCTCGGCACCCTCGATGTATGGGACGGTCACCTCGCCGGGCATGCCTCGGTGCTGCTCGCCGAACGCCTGCGCCTGGTACACGACCTGCATCCGCACATCACCCGGGCCTACGCCGCGCTGGCGCCGGAATCGCGACCCGCCACCGTCGCGTACCGCAGTACCGCGCTGCCACCCGAATTACTCGATCCCGCCCGCGAACCGCAACCCGGCGACCCCGCACTGCTGGAGCAGATCCTGCTCCGCGAGATCGGGGCGGCCCGTGCCAAGGAACTCGAGCGGGGCCTCTGCCTGGTCGGGCCGCATCGCGACGAATTGGAGCTGGCGCTCGGCGAAACAGCGGCCAAGGGATTCGCCAGCCATGGGGAATCCTGGTCGTTCGCGCTGGCCCTGCGCTTGGCCGCCTTCGAGTTGCTGCGGGCCGGGGGTACCGAACCGGTGCTACTGCTCGACGACGTATTCGCCGAACTCGACCGCCGCCGCCGGACCGCGCTCGCCGCGGTGGCCGCCGATGCGGAACAGGTGCTGATCACGGCCGCCGTTCCCGAGGATGTGCCCGCCGAACTGGCGGGGACGATCCTGCGTGTGACGACCACCGGCGACCCCGAACACCGGATATCCGCCCTCGCCGGCGAGCCCGCCTCGGCGGCCGGAGATGGCCCGCCGCCTGCCGTGTCCGGCGAACCCCCGGCACTGGGAACACGCGGCGGCCCGCACCTTGCACCCGGGCCGGGGCATTCGTAGAGTGAGCCGATACGCCGGGCCGTTATCCCGCGCCCGCCACGTAGTACACAGTTATCCACAGCCTGTGGATAACTTATCCGGCCAGGTCGTCGGCTCACACCAGGGCAGCGACCGAGTCCGGTCGGCGGCTTCCTGCGCCGGAACTCGAAATACCTACCTCGAGCAGGGATGATGCCCTGTCGAACAGTGCATGTCCGATCCTGGGACCGCGCCGTCGCGGTGTCGTCCGCGGATGTGCACAACCCGAGCAGATATGCACCGGCCCTGGGGATAACTCGGCCGGCGAGCGGAGTACGACGATGACCGACCAACCGGCGACATCCGGTGGTGCCGTACCACCGGCCGAACCGGAGCTGCGTGGGATCGACCTGGCCCGCCGCGCGCTCGAGGAAGCGCGGGCGGCCGCGCGAGCGAGCGGCAAATCCGTCGGGCAGGGCCGTTCGTCACCCCGCCGCGGGCAGCGGGCCGGCGGACGCCGGCGCAGCGGATGGTCCGGTCCGCGCCCCGATGATCGCGATCCGCAGCCGCTCGCCAAACTCGCGACCTCCATCGCCCGCAGTCGCGGCTGGTCCACCAAGGTCGCCGAGGGCACGGTGTTCGGGCATTGGTCGGGGGTGGTGGGCGAGGACATCGCCGCGCACGCGAAACCGGTGAAACTCGAGAACGGTGTGCTGAGTGTGGCGGCCGAATCCACGGCGTGGGCCACGCAATTGCGGCTGCTGCAGGCCCAATTGCTCGCGAAGATCCACGCCGCCGTCGGCCCGGGTGTGGTCCGCTCGCTGCGGATCGCGGGGCCGACCGCACCCAGCTGGCGCAAGGGTGAGCGGCATATCCGGGGCCGTGGTCCACGCGACACCTACGGGTAGGTCCGGGTTCCGCGGCGAGGTCCGCTCCGGGGGCCGCCCTCAGTGAACTCTCAGGACGAATCTGATGGTCCGAAACCGGTCGATCCGCCAGGGGACCCGTGCCGGTCCGATTTCTCCGGCCCTGGGAGCTGTCAGGGGTGTCGCAGATGCACTGTAAGTTGGGCCGCGAAGTAAGATGGAAACGTAAATCAGCGGCGATACCCTCGGCGCGTTGTGTGCAGCCCTCTTATCTGTCCCGGGCCCACGTGCGCTGTCCCACCGCCGTCCCGGGGATCAGCAAGTAAGGAGAGCTACCGACCAGTGGCTGCCAAAGACTCCAAAGCATCGGGTTCGAGCGCATCGAACAAACAGGATTACGGTGCCTCCTCCATCAAGGTCCTGGAAGGCCTCGAGGCGGTGCGGATGCGCCCGGGCATGTATATCGGTTCCACCGGCGAGCGTGGTCTGCACCACCTGATCTGGGAGGTCGTGGACAACTCGGTCGACGAGGCGATGGCCGGTTACGCGACCAAGGTCGAGGTCACTCTCCTCGCCGACGGCGGCGTCCAGGTCGTCGACGACGGCCGCGGTATCCCCACGGGTATGCACGCGCAGGGCATCCCGACCATCGAGGTCGTCATGACCCAGCTGCATGCCGGCGGTAAGTTCGACTCCGATTCCTATGCGGTGTCCGGCGGTCTGCACGGTGTCGGTATCTCGGTGGTCAACGCCCTCTCCAGCCGGCTCGAGGCCGAGGTGGACCACGACGGCTACCACTGGACCCAGACCTACAAGGATGCGGTCCCGGGCCCGCTGGTCCAGGGTGAGCCCACCAAGAGAACCGGTACCACCATCCGGTTCTGGGCCGATCCGGCGGTTTTCGAGACCACCACCTACAACTTCGAGACCGTCTCGCGGCGTCTGCAGGAGATGGCCTTCCTGAACAAAGGCCTGACCATCGTCCTCACCGACGAGCGGGTCAGCGAGGCCGAGGTCACCGACGAGGTCGTCAGCGAGACCGCCGAGGCGCCCAAACATTCGGACGAAGCCGCGGCGCCGGCCGAGCACAAGGTGAAGACCCGCACCTACCACTATCCCGGTGGTCTGGAGGATTTCGTCCGCCATATCAACCGCACCAAGCAGCCGATCCACAATTCGGTGGTCGGCTTCAGCGGTAAGGGCACCGGGCATGAGCTGGAAGTCGCGATGCAGTGGAACTCCGGTTACTCGGAGTCGGTGCACACCTTCGCCAACACCATCAACACCCATGAGGGCGGTACTCACGAAGAGGGCTTCCGGGCCGCGCTGACCACCGTGGTCAACCGGTACGCCAAGGAAAAGAAGCTGCTCAAGGAGAAAGACGGCAACCTCACCGGTGACGATATCCGCGAGGGCCTGGCCGCCATCGTCAGCGTGAAGGTGAGCGAACCGCAGTTCGAGGGGCAGACCAAGACCAAGCTCGGTAACACCGAGGTGAAATCGTTCGTGCAGCGTGCCTGCAACGAGCATCTGGCCCATTGGTTCGAGGCCAATCCCGCGGACGCCAAGACCATCGTCAACAAGGCGGTCTCCTCGGCGCAGGCCCGGGTCGCGGCGCGGAAGGCGCGCGAGCTGGTGCGGCGGAAGAGCGCCACCGATATCGGCGGTCTGCCGGGCAAGCTGGCCGACTGCCGGTCCAAGGATCCGAGCAAGTCCGAGATCTACATCGTGGAGGGCGATTCCGCCGGTGGCTCGGCGAAATCCGGCCGCGATTCGATGTATCAGGCGATCCTGCCGCTACGCGGCAAGATCATCAACGTCGAGAAGGCGCGGATCGACAAGGTACTGAAGAACGCCGAGGTCCAGGCGATCATCACGGCCTTCGGCACCGGTATCCACGACGAGTTCGATATCAGCAAACTGCGGTATCACAAGATCGTGCTGATGGCCGACGCCGACGTCGACGGCCAGCACATCTCCACCCTGCTGCTCACCCTGCTGTTCCGCTTCATGCGCCCGCTGATCGAGCACGGGCACGTGTTCCTGGCGCAGCCGCCGCTGTACAAGCTGAAATGGCAGCGCAGCGAACCCGAGTTCGCGTATTCGGACCGTGAGCGCGACGGTTTGGTCGAGGCCGGTCTGGCGGCCGGGAAGAAGATCAACAAGGACGACGGTATCCAGCGGTACAAGGGTCTGGGCGAGATGAACCCGAAGGAGCTGTGGGAGACCACCATGGACCCCTCGGTACGCGTGCTCCGTCAGGTGACGCTGGACGACGCGGCCGCCGCCGACGAACTGTTCAGCGTGCTGATGGGCGAGGATGTCGCGGCCCGGCGCAGCTTCATCACCCGTAACGCCAAGGACGTCCGCTTCCTCGACGTGTAGGAGCGACGGTCGCCCGCAGCGCACCGGCGCGCGGTGATCCGTCGTTATCCGCCAGTACCTAGGAGATTCGTATGACCGACACAACCCTGCCGCCGGAGAGCGCGGGCGACCGGATCGAGCCGGTCGATATCCAGCAGGAGATGCAGAGCAGCTATATCGATTACGCGATGAGCGTGATCGTGGGCCGCGCACTGCCCGAAGTCCGCGACGGACTCAAACCGGTGCACCGCCGGATCCTGTACGCGATGTACGACAACGGCTACCGGCCCGATCGCAGCTACGTGAAATCCGCGCGCCCGGTCGCCGACACCATGGGCAACTACCACCCGCACGGCGACTCGGCCATCTACGACACCCTCGTGCGCATGGCTCAGCCGTGGGCGATGCGGTATCCGCTGGTCGACGGCCAGGGCAACTTCGGCAGCCGCGGTAACGACGGCGCCGCCGCCATGCGGTACACCGAATGCCGGCTGACCCCGCTGGCCATGGAGTTGCTGCGCGAAATCGACCACGACACGGTCGATTTCATCGCGAACTACGACGGTAAGACCCAGGAACCCGTCGTTCTGCCCAGCCGCGTGCCGAATATGCTGATGAACGGCAGCAACGGTATCGCGGTCGGGATGGCGACCAATATCCCGCCGCACAACCTCAACGAGCTGGCCGAGGCCATCTACTGGGCGCTGGACAACCACGAGGCCGATGAGGAAGCCACCCTCGCGGCCTGTATGGAGCGGGTGAAGGGCCCGGACTTCCCGACCTCCGGCCTGATCGTCGGCACCCAGGGCATCCATGACGCCTACACCACCGGCCGCGGTTCCATCCGGATGCGCGGGGTGGTGGAGATCGAGGAGGATGCGCGCGGCCGCACCACCATCGTCATCACCGAACTGCCGTATCAGGTCAACACCGACAACTTCATCAACGCGATCGCCGAGCAGGTCAAGGACGGCCGGATCGCCGGCGTGGCCGATATCCACGACGAATCGTCGGACCGGGCGGGTCTGCGCATCGTGGTCACGGTCAAACGGGACGCGATCGCCAAGGTCGTGCTGAACAATCTGTACAAGCACACCCAGCTGCAGACCAGTTTCGGCGCGAACATGCTGTCCATCGTCGACGGCGTACCCCGGACGCTGCGGCTGGACCAGATGATCCGGCTGTATGTGAACCACCAGCTCGACGTGATCGTCCGGCGCACCCGCTACCTGCTGCGCAAGGCCGAGGAACGGGCCCATATCCTGCGCGGCCTGGTCAAGGCGCTGGATATGCTCGACGAGGTCATCGCGCTGATCCGCCGTTCGGCCAATACCGAGACCGCGCGCACCGGCCTGATGCAACTGCTCGATATCGACGAAACCCAGGCCACCGCGATCCTGGATATGCAGTTGCGCCGGCTCTCGGCACTGGAGCGGCAGAAGATCATCGACGAATTGGCCAAGCTCGAGGCCGAAATCGCCGATCTGAAGGACATTCTGGAGAAGCCGGAGCGGCAGCGCGCCATCGTCAAGGACGAGCTGGCCGAGATCGTGGAACGCTACGGCGACGAGCGGCGCACCCAGATCGTCTCCGCCGATGGCGATGTCGCCGACGAGGACCTGATCGCCCGCGAGGACGTGGTGGTCACGATCACCGAAACCGGTTACGCCAAACGCACCAAGACCGATCTCTACCGCAGCCAGAAGCGCGGCGGTAAAGGTGTGCAGGGTGCGGGTCTGAAGCAGGACGATATCGTCCGGCACTTCTTCGTGACCTCGACCCACGACTGGTTGTTGTTCTTCACCAACAAAGGCCGGGTATACCGGGCCAAGGCCTACGAGCTGCCGGAGGCGAACCGCACGGCACGCGGGCAGCATGTGGCGAATCTGCTGGCTTTCCAGCCGGACGAGAAGATTGCCCAGGTGATCCGGATCAAGTCCTACGAGGATGCGGCCTACCTGGTACTGGCGACCCAGAAGGGTCTGGTCAAGAAGTCGCGGCTGGTCGATTTCGATTCCAACCGCAGCGGTGGCATCGTCGCGGTGAACCTGCGCGACAACGACGAATTGGTCGGGGCCGTCCTGTGTTCCGCCGAGGACGATCTGCTGCTCGTCTCGGCGCAGGGCCAGTCGATCCGCTTCTCCGCCACCGACGAGGCGCTGCGCCCGATGGGCCGTGCCACCTCCGGTGTGCAGGGGATGCGGTTCAACGCCGACGACGCGCTGCTGTCGCTGAACGTGGTCCGCGACGGCACATATCTCCTGGTCGCGACCTCCGGTGGGTATGCGAAACGCACCGCCATCGAGGAGTACACGGCCCAGGGTCGTGGCGGAAAAGGTGTATTGACCATCCAGTTCGACGCCCGGCGTGGCACCCTGGTGGGGGCGCTCATCGTCGACGACGACGACGAGCTGTACGCGATCACGTCCAGCGGTGGGGTTATCCGCACTGCCGCCCGGCAGGTGCGCAAGGCCGGTAGGCAGACCAAGGGCGTGCGATTGATGAACCTCGGCGAGGGCGATACCTTGCTTGCGATCGCACGTAACGCCGACGAGCCCGAGCAGATCGACGGTGGCGGTTCCCCCGAGCAGTAAACCCATATCGGCGGCAAAGAACGGATCCGAGGATTCCCATTGACCACTCCGAAACAGCCGAGCGACGAGCGGCAGCAGACGAACGGTGTGACCGAGAGAGTCACCCCGTCCCCGATGTCGCCGCGCCCGATCCAGCGGCAGGGCGATGCCGCGGACAACGACCAGGCCGCCGGCGGGCAGCCGGGCGGTAATTCGCCCGGCGGCGCGCCCGCCGCGGGTTCCGCGCCCGAAAATCAGGAGAAGCAAGGCGAATTCGGCCCGGAATCGCGCAATTCCGGATCGGCCCCGAATCCCGCGCCGGGAGGTGGCCAGGGCGAGCCGCCGCAGCAGGGCGGCAACGGCGGCGAGGGCCGTTTCCAGGAGGGCTGGTCGCAGCTGCCGCAGCGGGAACCCCAGTCCAACCTGCCGCGGCCGGGGCATATGCCGGTGAGCGGCGGGCCGCAGGGGCGTTCGGTGGGGCTCAGTGGCGGGGTCACCAACGCCCGCACCACCAGCGATCTCGCGGCCAAGGCGGCTCGTAAGGAAGCGGCCATGGCGAAGTCCGTCGGCCTGGACGGGCCCACGCGCAGTATCGCCCGGCCCGAGCTGGCCAAGGATATGCCCGATCTCTCCGAGATCCGGCACCCCCTGCCGCCGGAGCAGCCCGCTCCGCCGCCGGCGTACGCGCCGCCGGCGTCGTCGGGGCCGGTGTCCTCGTCGGCACCTCGTGGGCTGCCGCACGCGGTGCTCGGCGGGGAGCCGTTGCGGGCCACGGTCCAGGTTCGGCGGATCGACCCGTGGTCGACGCTGAAGATCACGCTGGTGATCAGCGTCGCCATGTTCTTCGTCTGGATGATCGCGGTGGCGCTGCTGTACATGGTGCTGGCGGGTATGGGCGTCTGGGAGCGGCTGAACAGCACGTTCACCGATATGGTGTCGCCGGACAGCGGGTCGGTGGGTCTTATCGACGCCGGTACCGTCTTCGGCTACGCCGGGGTGATCGGGCTGATCAACGTGGTCCTGTTCACCGCGCTGGCCACCGTCGGCACGTTCATCTACAACCAGTGCTGCGATATGGTCGGCGGTATCCAGGTCACCCTGGCCGACCCGGACTGAATTCAGCGATCGGCACAAGGCCCGCCCCCCCCCGGGGCGCCCGCCCGTAAACCGCGCGCGGCCGGGTACCGACTTCGCGAGCGGCTCGGGAGCGAAGGGCAT
>NZ_JARWPM010000052.1 GCF_029869215.1 Nocardia carnea | reverse complement strand
GCGCGGCGGCGGACAGCGCGGTACCGAACCCGGCCACCGCGGCCGGCGCGCGCCGCGGCAACCGCGGGACGAACCGCACCACGGCCAGACCCACCACCGTGAGCACGGTGCCGGCGGGCCCGGCGATCACCGTCGCCGCCGCGAGGAGCGCCAGACCTCCCAGCGTCCACGGTGTCCGCCAGGCCGGGACGGGTACCGCGGGATCTCTTCGCGGACCGCGCGGGAAGGCGAGCACGAGCAGCGGGATCAGCAGGAGCAAGCCACCGAATATGGCCGTCCGGTACCACGTGTCGATAGGGAACGACACCGTGACCGGCCCGGCGGCATCCGCGGGAAGCAGCCAGCCCTGCTGCCAGCCGTCCACCACGACGGGTTCGAGTTCCCGGCCGTCGGCGGTACGGGCCGACCAGCCGACATTCGTGCTGAGCGGCAGTGTCAGCAGCCGGGTCCCGGTCTCGGCGACCGGCGGCGCGGGCGTGGTGTTCACCAAACGCAGCCGGTCGACGAAGAACAGCTCGGTCGGTGCCACCAGCACATCGACCTCGCCCGCGGGCAGGGCGACCGGCAGGGCCGCGACCGTCTCGGTGCCCGGCACCGGCTCGGGGCACACTTGCGCGGGAACCGGTGCGCCGGAACGTAATTCGCCCGCGGTGGCGGTGATACCGGTGTGCACCAGCCGCCCGCCCACCGCGACGGTCGGCCCGATATCGCAACCGACGGTGACCAGCCGGTCCGCCGGTGCGGGCGGCGGATACTGCGGCCCCAGCACGTTCACCTCGGCCAGCCCGGCCGGCTGCGGCTGGTGGTAGCCGAGGGCGGTGCGGTCCAGTACCGATTCCCAGCTGCGGATGCTCAGTTCGATCCGATCGGTCACCGTGGGATGCAGGTCGATCCGGGAGACCTCGTGCGGTTCGTCGAGTTCGCGGATCTGCGGGCCGTTACCGAGGTTCACCGCGACCGAGGTCGGGGCGGCGGGCAGCCCGCCGAGTGACGGGGTCAGTTCCAGCCCCGTCACCAGGGTGGGTTCGGGGAGTTCGATCGTCAGTGTCGGTTTCGGGCCGCGGGTGTCGCGGGCGGACTCTTCGGGTGCCGTCCAGCTGGTCCGCGGATCGCCGTCGGTGGCGGCGAACGCCGAACCCCGCAGATCACCGACATCGGAGGTACCGCGGGCCACCGGCCGCGCCGGATCCGTGAGCAGCGCCTCCAGCGCGGGGCCCTGCCGGGGCCGGACGGTGAGTTGCGGGTCGACCGTCACCGGCGCCGGTACCGACAGCGTCCGGCTGAACGCGCCCATCTCCTCGGGCGCCAGCGCGATACCCTTCGCGCATCGGATGCGATCCGGGGCATCGAAACACGCACTGCGACCTGGGAATTCCTGGCCGAGATCCCAGGCGGTGACCGTGGCACCCGGCGGTGTCTCCGGAAGTACTGTGCGATGGCGGATATCGACGGGTACGGGGAATTCGCGATTCGAGTAGTCCTCGAGCGCGAGTTCGCTGATCCCGAACTGGCCGCCGGTGGACCCGCGTTCGGTCTGCCGCGCCGTGATCTTCACCCAGTCGGTCGAGCCCACCGGCAGCGCCACCGAAACCGGTTCGCCGGGTTCGGTGATCCGGGCGGAAACGCTGCCGTTGTTGGTGCGCACCTCCACCCATTTCACCGGGTCGCCGATGGCGGCGGGGGTGGTGGTGAAACGCAGCAATCCGGACCGGAACGGCCGGTCCACATCGAGCCGCACCCATTGGCCGACTGCGTATTCGGCGGCATTGCTGATCCAGGCCGTGGCCGGATCCCCGTCCACGATCGCCGCGGTCGAATTACCGGGTGCGGCACCGCCGATCTGGGTGGCGTCGGCCGCCGAACTCGACGCGGTGACGGTGGCGCCTGTCCAGTCGCCGGTGACCGGTTCGGTGCCCCGTACGGCGTAGTCGGGAACCAGATTGTGGGTGCGGCGGGCGTCGTCGGGGGCGCGTAGCGCGGAGTTGTGGTTGTCGACCTTGCCGAAATCGGTTTCCCGGTTCATCGGTGTATCGGTCACCGTGACCGGGCCGATCGGCAGGCCGGCGGCCTGCGCGTCGGCGGCCATGAGCGTCGGTTCGTGCGCGGTCGCGGGGTCGCGGTGGAGCCGTTCCAGCACCTCCGGTCCGCCCTGCACCACCGGTACCGAGGCGAGCGGAACCGTGTAGGCGCCCGGCAGTTCGGCGGGCGCGCCGCTACCGCTGCGCACCTCGGCCGGGGTGCCCGGCGCGGGCGTTTCGACCCGGTAGATCTCCACCGCCGGATATTCCGGCCGCAGATCCGCGTCGACCACGAAATCGTCCCTGTCCGGCCCGTGCTCGATCGGCTCACCGAACTCGGCGACTTTACGCAACCCCGGCGACCCCTCCACCGCGCTGTGCGCCAGCAGCGGCCGGGTCGACCGGGCAGTGTCCGGATCCAGATCGTTGCGCAGTACCAGGACGCCGATACCCTGCCCGCGCAGCGCGGCCGCCAGGCCCGGCGGGGGGCGGCCGGCGGCGCGGGGCCGGGGGGGGGTGTAGAAGGACCGGCAGGGCGCGGGGGGGGGCGG
>NZ_JARWPM010000051.1 GCF_029869215.1 Nocardia carnea | reverse complement strand
GCGGTGGATACCGCCGCGGCGGCCGGCCTGACCGCCGTGGCCGGGATTTTGACCGGCACGGGGCGCCCGCGGGCCCCGGGGGGGGGGGGGGGCGCGAACGCGCCGCCGCCGCAGCCCCCGGGGCCCCCCCCCGCGCCTGCCGCCGTACCGCCGATCCCCCCCCCCCCCCCCCCGGCCCCACCGGGGGCCGTGCCGGTCACAATCCCGGCCACGGCGGTCAGGCCGGCCGCCGCGGCGGTATCCACCGCACCGGCGGGGACCAGCGCCGCGCCCGTCTTGAGCACGGCCCAGGTCGAGACCGCTGCATCGACGCCGCGTTCGAGCCCGACCACGACACCGGTACCCGGTCCGTAACCGCGCGCGATCAGAACCCGTGCCAGCCGGGAGGAACGCGCGTCCAGCTCCTGATAGGTGATCTCGTTCTCACCCCACACGACCGCGGGGGCGTCGGGATCGTCTTCCACCGAGGTGCGCAGCGTCTGCGGCAGTGCGGTGCCCGACGTGGCCGCGGCCGCCGCCGGCCGCTCGGGGACGGCCATCCGGTCGCGCTCCTCGGCATCGAGGATATCGATATCACCCACCCGGACCTGCGGATCGGCGGCCACCGCGGCGAGGATCCGTTCGAACCGGCGCCCGAACGACTGCACGGTCGACTCGTCGAACAAGTCCGCGGCGTAGTTGAACACGGTCCACAACTCGCCGAAACCGCCATCGGGGTCGCGGCGGGGGTCGATACCGATCCCCAGATCGAACTTCGCGGCCAGCGCGCCCTCGTCCAGCACCTGCACCGTGAGTCCGGGCAGGTCCAGCGCCGCCTCCTCGGTGTTCCGGAACGACAGCATCACACCGAGGAGCTGATTGCCCACGGCCGCGCGGTCCGGCATTACCGCCTGCACCACGCGCTCGAAGGGGACATCGCCGTTGGCGAAGGCCGACAGGTCCGTCTCCCGCACCTGATCCAGCAGTTCGGCGAAGGTCATCGCGGGATTCACCGTGGTACGCAGTGCCAGCGTATTGACGAACATGCCGACCAGATCGTCCAGCTCCCGTTCGCCGCGGCCGGCGATCGGGGTGCCGACGAGGACGTCACCGGCATTGCTGAGCCGGGACAGCAGCACCGCCACCGCGGCATGCATCACCATGAACATGGTCACGCCACTCGCCCGCGCGGATTCGTCCAGCGACCGATGGACATCGGCGTCCACAGCGAAACCGGTGACACCACCACGCATCGACGGTATCGGCGGACGCGGCCGGTCCAGCGGCAGCCCGACCTCACCGCTGACTCCGTCGAGCTGCTTCTGCCAGTAGGCCAGCTGGCCCGCGGCGACCGAGTTCTCGTCGTTCTCGTCACCGACCGTCGCGCGCTGCCAGAGCGCGAAGTCCGCGTACTGGACCGGCAAGGGTGCCCAGCCGGGTACCTCGCCGCCGACGCGGGCGAGATAGGCGGTCATCAGGTCCCGGGCCAGCGGTGCCATCGACGCCCCGTCGGCCGCGATGTGGTGGGCGACGACCGCCAGCACGTACTCTTGCGGCCCGGTCGTGAGCAGCAACGCCCGCACCGGGACCTCCACGCTGACATCGAAGCCCGCCGACATCAACTCGGCGACCCGGGGCAGTACGTCGTCCGGGGAAACAGCGACCGCTTCCCTGGGCATCACCTCCGCGACCGGCAGGATTTCCTGATACGGAACACCGTCCGAATCAGCGGGGTACCGGGTGCGCAACGACTCGTGCCGCTGCACGACATCGGAAACCGCTTCGTACACCGCCGTCTCGTCGAGAGCGCCGGTGAGCCGGAGGGCGAGCGGGATGTTGTACGCGGCCGAGCTCGGATCGAACTGGTTGATCACCCACATCCGCTGCTGGGCAAGCGACAACGGCACCCGCTCCGGACGCGGCTGCGGCACCAGCGCCGCACGCCCACCGGACCCGGCCTGCTCGTGGACCCGCGCGGCCAGCGCCGCGACGGTCGACGCCTCGAACAGCACGCGGACCGGGACCTGGGTATCCAATGCGGCACCGAGCCGCGCGGCGACCTGGGTCGCGATCAGCGAGTTACCACCGAGCGCGAAGAAATCGTCGTCGGCACCGACACGCTGCACACCGAGAACATCGGCGAACACATTCGCCACGATCTCCTCGACCGGGGTCGAGGCCGCCCGGAACTCCCGGGTCTCGAACACCGGCTCCGGCAACGCCTTACGGTCCAGCTTGCCGGAGGTATTGAGCGGGAACGCATCCAGCGCGACCACGGCCGCCGGGACCATATAGGTCGGCAGCACCTCACGGACCGCTTCGAGCAGCTCGGTGGACACCACATGCTGCCCGGGCGCCGGCACCACGTAGGCGACCAGCTGCTCGCCCAGCTGCGACCCTGCCACGGTGACCACGGCCTGGCTCACCTGCGGTTGCGCCAGGAACGCGGACTCGATCTCCCCGAGTTCGATGCGCTGACCACGGAACTTCACCTGGAAGTCGGTACGGCCCAGGTATTCCAGCACCGGCCGGTCCGCATCGGCTCCGTCGGCCGTGGTGCCGGCCTTGCGCCAGCGCACGAGGTCGCCCGTGCGGTACATCCGCGCACCCGGATCGAACGGGCTGGCGACGAATCGGTCGGAACTCAGATCCGGACGCGTGACATACCCTCGCGCCAGCTGGTCACCGGCCAGGTACAGCTCACCGGTCACACCCTCGGGCACCGGATTCAGTCGCGAATCCAGCACGTAGACACGGCTGTTCCATTGCGGCACACCGATCGGCACACTGCCCGACTCGGCACCTGTGGCCTGCCAGTAGGTGATCGACACCGCGGCCTCGGTCGGACCGTAGAGGTTGTGCACCGCGGCCTCCGAGACCGCCTGCACAGCGGTCACGGTTTCCGGCGGCAACGCCTCACCGATCGCGAAGATCTCCCGCAACGTCGGGATCGACCCCGGCGCGGTGTGCGCCGCGAACACGGTCAACATCGACGGCACGAAGTCGGTCACCGTCACACCTTGTTCGGCGATCACCCGAGCCAGGTAGGCGGGATCACGATGACCGTCCGGCGTCGCGACAACCAGGCGGGCACCCGCAGCCAGCGGCAGGAAGTAACCCCACAACGACACATCGAATGTCGTGGCGGTCTTCTGCAGATAGACATCCTCGGCACCCATCGGGTACTGAGCGAGCATCCACGCGACCTGGTTGGCGATCGCCGAATGCGGCACCGCCACACCCTTCGGACGACCCGTCGAACCGGATGTGAAGATCACATACGCGGTATTGCTCGGCCGCACCGGCGCCAACCGATCCGCATCGGTCACCGGCGAAGCATCGAAACCATCGGTCTCCACAGTGTCGAGGGTGAGCACCGGAACTCCGGCGATCTCGCCCACGGCACCGGCCCCGTCCGCACCGGCACTGTCGTCACCCGCGCCGACTGCCTGCACATCAGCAGTGGTCGACAACAGGCACACCGGTGCCGCGGTATCGAGGATGTAACCGATCCGCTCGGCCGGATGCGCCGGATCCAACGGCACATACGCACCGCCCGCGGTGAGCACCGCGTACATGCCGACCACCAAGTCGACCGACCGCGACACCAGCAACCCGACCAGCGACTCCGGACCCACACCCTGCGCGACCAGCAACCGCGCCAAGCGATTCACCCGGCCCGCGAACTCCCCGTAGGTGAGATCGGTGCCCTCGAACGACACCGCCACCCGATCCGGATAAGCGGCCGCCGCACGCTCGAACCCGTCCAGCAGCAGACTTTCCGGCAACGCGTGTTCCGTGGCGTTCCACT
>NZ_JARWPM010000050.1 GCF_029869215.1 Nocardia carnea | reverse complement strand
TTTTTTCGGCCGCGCGGGCGCCCCGGGCCCTCTCGCCGGGGCCGGGGCCGGGGGGGGGGCCGGGGGGGGCCGCGGGGGGCGGGGGGGGGGGCCGTGCGGCGCCCCGCCCCCCCCCCCCCCCCGCGGCGCAGATCAGTGGCCGGGCTCGATATCCGCCCGGCGCGACTTCTGGGCGATCTCGGCGGCGTACTCCTGATGTCCGACACCGGGAAGCTCTTCGAGGGTGAGGCTTTCGATATCCCAGCGGGGGCGGGCGTCGGCGATGAAGCGGATGGCGTCGCGGACGAATCGCTGCCCGGCGGGCTTGCCGATATGGGCCGAGGGGGTGTGCAGCCGGAACCAGCCGAGGAGATCCGCGGCGGTGCCGTCGATTCCGGTGGCGCTGACGGCCGCGTCCGAATCGGATGTATCCGGCAGCAGCAGGCTGGTGGGCGAAACTCCCAGGGCGACCGCGAGCGCCATCAGATCGTCCACATCGACCCGCCGCTCGCCCCGTTCGATCCGCGACAGACCCAAGACCGGGATGGGACGCCCGAGGGTCTCGAGCCTGCGGGCGAGATCGGCATAGCCCAGGTTCAGCCGGGTGCGATAGCGCAGGATATTTTCCCGGACAGTAGTACCTGTCGGGCCGAGCGGGTTCTTCTTGATCACCACCTGACCAGGTTTATCTATCGAAATGATTGCGTCAAGAATCGTTATGACCGGGCCATAGCCGACCTATCCGAGGCTTGCTCAGCTCATCTTGATCGCATCGAAATGATAGGGATCAAGATCTTCCCGATGCCATAACACCGGCCTATCAACTCGAGCGGAGCAGGAGCAGTGCCGCCTGCGGGGTTGTTTCCGTGCCGGCGGGTGCTCGCACGAAACGCATCTCGACGGCGAAGCCGGCGGCTTCCGCTTCCGCGGCCAGCCCGTCGGGGGCGATCCGGTGGAAGTCGAGCGAGACCGCGAACCCGAACCCCTCGTCGTAATGCTTTGTCTCGGTGCCGGCTTGGAACCCGAGCAGTACGCGTCCGCCCGGTCGCAGGACCCGGTGGAATTCGGCCAGCACCCCGGGGCGTTCGGCGGGCGGAATATGGATCAGGGAGTACCACGCGGCCACCGCCGCGAGCGAGCCGTCGGAGATATCGAGCGCGGTCATGGAACCCACCTCGAACCGGATATCCGGATGGCGGCGCCGAGCCAGCTCGACCATGGCCGGCGACAGGTCGAGCCCGCGGACCGCCAGACCCCGTTCGGCGAGGAAACCGGTCACCCGGCCCGGGCCGCAGCCGATATCGGCGACCGGTTCCCCGGGGCCGACCACTTCGGCGAAGGCCGTGAGTATCGCGCGTTCCCACGGGCTTGCGTCGAGTTCGTCGGCGAACTGTTCGGCGTACGCCGCCGCGATGGTGTCGTAGCCGGTGCGGGTGTCGGTGAGGAAGGATGCTTCTGGCACATGTGCACCGTATCGGTGTGCCGAGGGAACCGATCGTGACGTCCACCGGCACCGAGCGTACTTTTGAGGGTGTCGACCCTGAAATCACGAGTGGAGAAGACCTGGTAATGACCCCTTCGGAGGCTGTCGCACCCGGGATCGACCGAGCGGATTGGAGACGGGGGAGAGTCTTCTGGTTCGACTCCGAGAAAGGGTTCGGCTACATCAAACCCGACGACGGGACCGAGCAGGTCTTCGTGGAGTACCGGTGTATCGAAACCGACGGCTACCGGACGTTGCACGCCGGGCAGCCGGTGGTGTTCGTCAGCACCGCCCGCCCGCGTGGCCACGAGGCGGTCACGGTTCGCCCGGTATCGTCCGGCCGGTCCGACCAGGGGGCCGGAGCCGATCCGGCATAACGCGTCCCCGGGAGTTCAGCGGCGTACTCCCATTGCGCCGCAGATCGGCACGGGCCAATCCGCCTCGGTGGATTCGAGCTCGCGGTCGATGGCGGCGGCGATATCGGCGGCGAACGGCACCGCCGAGCGGGTGCGCAGATCCACATGGATCGCGGTGATCTCGAGGGTGCAGCTGAGGCGACGGGTGGTGTCGTTCAACAACATCGCCACCACGTGCACCACTTTGTCGGAGCGGGCCACTCCGCGCACGTAGACCGAAACCTCTTCGCCGACCCTGGTTTCGGCGTAATAGCGGATGTGGTGTTCGGCGGTGAAGACCCCGTTGCCGCGCGCGGAGCGGTAATTGTCGGTGAATCCGGCCCGTTCGAACATCTGTCCCGCGGCGTCGACACACAGGTCGAAGTAGTGCCGGATGTTCATATGGTCGTTTTCGTCCCGGAAGCTTTCGGGGACGCGGATCGGGCCGAGTTCGCGCGGCAGCCGGACCACCTGTTCATAGTCGGGAAGTGTGGTCGTGCTGCTGGTCACGGGGTGGTTCTCCTAAACGTTCGCGGCTCTTTCCGCAGTGTATCGAGGCAGCAGAAGGCCCCCGGAACGTGCGCCGTTCCGGGGGCCCTCGCGTCGATCAGAGCGGCCGGGTGTCGATCACCTTGCGCAGCCGGGCCTTGTCGCGTTCGAGTTTGCGGGCCTCGTAGGCGATCGGGAAGTAGCGCAGCCGTTCCGGCAGCAGCGGAACCAGGCGGGCGATGAACCAGCCGAGGATCCGCAGTTTGCGCTCATCGGAATCGGTCCAGGTGAGTCCCAGTTTGCGCCGTGCCACCTCCGGGGTGGTGCCGACGGTGACGAAGTGCTGCATGCGGCCGAACGGGCCGGTGAGGGCGCGCCACAACGGGTGCAGGGCCCGCGGCAGCTGGGCGGGCGGGGCGATCGTCCGGATGACCTTCAGGTAATCCTGCGCGGTCTGGGTGGCTTCCAGATGGTTTTCCACCTGTTCGGCGAAGAACTTCTCGAAGTCCGCGTAGGTCGCCGGCAGCTCCTTGGGCGGTACGTAGAAGTTCCGCATCAGCTGCAGCGTCTCGCGGTAGTAGTCTTCCTTCTCCGCGGTGGTCAGCGGCCGCTTCGCGAAATACTTGGCGTTCTCGGCGAACGCGAAGGTGCCGGTGTGCAGCACCCAGGCCCACGGGCCGCTGGACAGGGCGGTGTGCCGTTTCCCGTTGGCGTCGGTGGTGTTGAGGGTGGCGTGCATTTTGCGCAGCCGATCGGTTTCGCCGAGCGATTCCTCGCCGCCATAGGTCCACATCATCACCGCCGACAGGCTGCGCAGGGCCCGGCCGATGGGGTCGGTACGGAAAGTGGAGTGGGCATCGACCACCGCCGAAATCGACGGTTCCATGGTCTGCAGGAGGAAGGCCGAACCCGCGGTCAGTGAGAAGGTGATCAGCCCGACTTCTTCCCAGGTGCGGGTACCGGGACCGAACGGCCGGCGCTCGGCCGGCGCGTGGGTGTCGATGGCTGCGACGTCGACGGACGCGGTCATGCGGATCTCCCTTGATCTACTGCATCGATCTGATGAGACGATGATACTCCATCTCTCTCACCATTGCGGAGTGGTGATTCGGCGGAGCGATATCGCGGTGTGAAAGACCGGGACGGCAAACGGCAGGGGGAGGACAGGGGGCGCATCGCGACCGACCCCGGACATGAGAGCGGGCCTCGGCGAAGGGGGGGAGTTAGCCGAGGCCCGCGTAAGGTCGGCCCGGGGGGGAGGGGCCGACGCGTTCGATCCTACGCGATGATCCGTATTTGCGCGCACAAGAGGCCCAGTAGTTTCCGACTTTTTTTGGGCCGGATCACAGTTGTCTGGGCCGGGTCGCGAGCTGCGACGACGGTGCCGGACAGGGGCCCCGAACCTGTCGGTGATCGATGCGACTATGCGGCTGTGTACACCGGTTGTGAACTCCGGCGCTCTCTCGATTGCGGTGACCCGGCCCGCATTCGAGTACGGCGGGCCGCCGATTCGAGTAGTCCGCTACGCGCGACCGCGCGCCCGGCGGCCGCGAGGATCGAAACCGGTCGCACCTCGTACCGGCTACCCCGAGCACAGCCGGGCCGGGGTGCGGCCCTTTTTCGCGTGCGGGATGCGCCGCGGCCGGGCAACCGGATAAATCGGATGAAAACACCAGCGGTCGCGACAATACTGGCGCACAGTACGGCCGATCGCCGGATGCGCTTGCGGTCGGTGGCCCTGTGGGCACCGGCGAAACCTCTGCCCCGCACCTCACCCACTTCAGGAGAAATATGCCCGACGCAATAGTCGCCGAGGGTCTCGTCAAACATTACGGTCCGCGAGTGCGCGCCTTGGACGGGCTCGATCTCACCGTGCCAGAGGGCACCGTGACCGCCCTGCTGGGACCCAACGGCGCCGGTAAGACCACCACTGTCCGGGTACTCACGACGCTGCTGGTACCCGATGCCGGCCGTGCGACGGTCGCCGGGATCGATGTGCTCGCGCAGCCGAGGGCGTTGCGCTCGCGGATCGGTGCGTCGGGTCAATACGCGGCGGTCGACGAATACCTCACCGGCTTCGAGAACCTCGAAATGGTCGGGCGGCTCTATCACATGGGTACGCGGCGCAGTAAGGAACGCGCCCGCGAACTGCTCGAGCGGTTCCGGCTCAGCGATGCCGCCGACCGGCCGGTGCGCGGTTACTCCGGTGGTATGCGCCGCCGGCTCGACCTGGCCGGCGCTCTGGTGGCCAATCCGCCCGTGCTCTTCCTCGACGAGCCCACCACCGGCCTCGATCCGCGAGCCCGGCTGGATCTGTGGGATGTCATCGAGGAACTGGTCGCGGCCGGGACCACCCTGCTGCTCACCACCCAGTACATGGAGGAGGCCGACCGCCTGGCCGATGCCATCGCCGTGATCGACCGCGGACGGGTTATCGCCCGCGGCACCGCGGACGAGTTGAAGAGCATGGTCGGTGGGGACCGGATCGAACTGACTGTGGACCATGCCGACAACCTGGCCGTCGCGCAGCAGGCGCTGAGCCCGCTGGCCGACGGCGATATCCATCTCGAGCCCGGCCTGCGGCGGGTCGTGGTGCCGGTGAGCAACGGCTCGCAGGCGCTGGTGGACGCCATCGGACGGCTGACCGAGCAGGGCGTGCGGATCCACGATGTGGGACTGCGGCGCCCCTCGCTCGACGATGTTTTCCTCTCGCTCACCGGCCACGAGGCGCAGGAACAAGCGGACGAGGGCGGCGAATACCGCGATCTCGGTAGCGGAAAGGGCGGTTCCGAAGCTGCGGGCACTGCGCCGGACGCCGGTGAACTCGAAGTCATGGAAGGAAAGAGCAGATGACCGCGGTGGCACCGGCCGGCGTTCCCCAGGAATCGCTCGGTCTGCGGGAACGGCTGTCCATGATGGTCAGCGACAGCCTGACCGTCACCAAGCGCAATGTGATCAAGATAAAGCGAGTGCCGGATGTGCTGATCTTCAGCACGCTCTCGCCGATCATGTTCGTGCTGTTGTTCGCCTATATTTTCGGTACCGCGATCAAGGTTCCGGGCCTGGAGGGCGGCTACCGGGAGTTCCTCATCGCCGGCATTTTCGTGCAGACCGTGGTGTTCGGATCCACCTTCACCGGGCTCAGTCTCGCCGAGGATATGCAGAAGGGCATCATCGACCGGTTCCGGTCGCTGCCGATGGCGCCGTCGTCGGTGCTGATCGGCCGCACGGTCAGTGATGTGGTGATCAATGTGGTGAGCCTGGTGGTCATGTCGCTCACCGGTCTGGTGGTCGGCTGGCGGATCCGCGGGTCGCTGCTGGACGCGATACTGGCCTACGCGTTGCTGCTGCTGTTCGCCTACGCCATCTCGTGGATCATGGCGGTGGTGGGGCTGCTGGTGCACACCCCCGAGGTGTTCAACAACGCGAGTTTCATGGTGATCTTCCCGCTCACCTTCCTGGCCAACACCTTCGTCCCGTTGCAGGATCTGCCGAGACCGCTACAGATCTTCGCCGAGTGGAACCCGGTATCGGCACTCACTCAGGCGACTCGTGACCTGTTCGGGAACTCCGCACCCGGTGTCGACGTATCGGAGGCGTGGTCGCTGCAGCATCCCGTCGCGACGACCCTCATCTGGGTGGTCATCATCCTGGCGGTGTTCGTTCCGCTGGCGCTGCGGCAATACCGCAAGACGGTCAGCCGCTGACGGATCAGCTCTCGGTGGTCGCGGCGGCGCCGTTCGTGGCGGGCGCCGCGACGCCGGGACGCGATTGGCCGATACGCGGCGGCGCGGCCGCGGGCTCGGGCGGTTGCGGGCGTTTACTACGCACCAGCCATGCGGTGCCACCGGCCGCCGCCACCGCGGCGGCGGCGAGCAGCCGATAGCGCGAACGGCCGGAGGGACGCAGTGGGTTCGAGCTCATGGCTCAACTCTGACACAGCCGGACCGATAGCGCAGACTGCCTGGTCAGCGGGGCAGGCCACCGGACGGGGCGGGCCGTCCGCCGGGGCCCCGCCCCGCGGGGGGGGGGGGGGGGGGGGGGGGGGGGGGGGGGGCCCCCCGGCCGGGGGGACCCCCCCCCCCCCCCCCCCCCCCCCCCCCCCCCCCGGCCGGCGGCCCCCGGCGGACGGCCCGCCCCGTCCGGTGGCCTGCCCCGCTGACCAGGCAGTCTGCGCT
>NZ_JARWPM010000049.1 GCF_029869215.1 Nocardia carnea | reverse complement strand
TTGTCCGGCGCGCGCCGGCGCGGGGCGGCGGGGGGGCCGCCCGGCGTGCGCCCCGCCGCCCCCCCCCCCCCCCCGCGGGCCCCCCCCCTCCCCCCCCCCCCCCCCCCCCCCCCCCCCCGGGGCCTAACCCTCTCAGGGCCTCGTAAGACTCGGCGGCGCCGTGGTTGCGTTCGGGTTCCTGGTGGTCATGGATCGCGGCCGGCTGGGCATGAACGACATAACCCGCCCCACGCCAGGTGGGACGGGTTATGTGTTGTGCCGGCTGTACGGTCCGGGCCGCTGGGGCCGGGCCGGGACTTACTTACGCAGGGAGGCGGGGACCTCGAAGCGCTTGCCGTACTTCTTCGCCAGTTCGTCGGCGCGGGCCACGAAGGCTTCCTGGCCGCCCGGGTAGCCGACGATGAACTGGTGCACGCCACCGGTCCAGGCCGGGAACCCGATACCGAAGATCGAACCGATATTGGCGTCGGCGGTGGACTCGAGTACGCCTTCGTCGAAGCACTTCTGGGTTTCGATGGCCTCGGCGAACAGCATGCGGTCGATCAGATCCTGCAGCGGCACGGTGAAGTCACGCGTGGTCTTGAAGTGCTCCCGCAGCTGCGGCCAGATGTGGAGACGCTTGCCGTTCTCGTCGTACTCGTAGAAACCGGCCTTCTCCAAACGGCCCGGACGGCCCTGTTCGACCATGTAGTCGACCACGTCGATGGCCGGGTGCCGTTCGGTGCCCATGGCGGCGTCGCCGGCCTTGGCGGCGGCCTCGGTTTCCCGGGCGATCTTCTGCATGAGCTTCATGTTCAGCTCATCGGTCAGCTGCAGCGGCGGAGCCGGGTAGCCCGCCTGCGAACCGGCCTGCTCGATGGTAGCGGGCTCGATGCCCTCACCCAGCATGGCGATCGCCTCGTTGACGAAGGTGCCGATCACGCGCGAGGTGAAGAAGCCACGGCTGTCGTTGACGACGATCGGGGTCTTCTTGATGGCCAGGGTGTAGTCGAACACCCGGGCCAGCGCCTCGTCGGAGGTCTTCTCGCCCTTGATGATCTCCACCAGCGGCATCTTGTCGACCGGCGAGAAGAAGTGGATACCGATGAAGTCCTGCTCGCGCTTGACACCCTTGGCCAGGCCGGTGATCGGCAGGGTCGAGGTGTTCGACCCCAGCAGCGCGTCCGGGGTGACGATGTCCTCGATCTCCTGGAACACCTTGTGCTTCAGCTCGGTGCTCTCGAAAACCGCCTCGATCACGAAATCGACGCCGTCGAAATCGGCCACATCGGCGGTCGGCTTGATCCGGTCGAGCAGCGCCTTGGACTTCTCCTCGGTGGTCTTGCCCCGGGACAGCGCCTTGGCCTCGATCTTCTCCGAGTAGCCCTTACCGCGCTCGGCCGCCTCGATGGTGACGTCCTTGAGCACGACCTCGTAGCCGGCCTTGGCCGAAACGTAGGCGATACCCGCGCCCATCATGCCCGCGCCCAGCACGCCGACCTTCTTGATCTCGCGCTTGGGCACATCCTTCGGCCGCGAACCACCGTTGTTGATGGTCTGCAGATCGAAGAAGAACGCCTGGATCATGTTCTTCGCGACCGGCCCGGTGAGCAGGTGCACGAAGTAACGGGATTCGATCAGCGACGCATTGTCGAAATCGACCTGCGAGCCCTCGACCGCCGCGGCCATGATGGCCCGCGGCGCGGGCATATTGGCGCCCTTGAGCTGCTTGCGCAGGTTGGCCGGGAAGGCCGGCAGGTTCGCGGCGAACGCCGGGCTGGCCGGGGTGCCGCCGGGGATCTTGAAGCCCTTCTTGTCCCAGGGCTGCACGCCGCCCTCGGGGTTGGCCTTGATCCACGCCTTGGCGGCGGGAACCAGTTCCTCGATCGAACCGACCAGCTCGTCGACCAGGCCGATCTCCTTGGCCTTGGCGGGCTTGTTGCGCTGACCCTGCAGCAGCACACCCATCAGCGCGGTCTGCAGGCCGAGCATGCGCACGGTGCGGACGATACCGCCGCCGGCGGGCAGCAGGCCCAGGGTCGCCTCGGGCAGGCCGATCTGCGAACCGGGGACATCGGCCGCGATCCGGTGGTGGGTCGCCAGCGCGATCTCCAGGCCACCGCCGAGCGCGGCGCCGTTGATGGCGGCCACGACCGGTTTGCCGAGGGTCTCCAGGCGGCGCAGCGCCGACTTGATCTCGGTCAGTTCGGCCATCAGTTCGGGGCCGTTGTCCGGGCCGACCTGCATCATGTTCTTCAGGTCGCCGCCGGCGAAGAAGGTCTTCTTCGCGGAGGTCAGCACGACACCGGTGATGTCGTCCTTCTCGGCCTCGAGCCGGTCGACCGTCGCGGTCATCGACTTCTTGTAGAGGTCGTTCATCGTGTTGGCGCCCTGGTTCGGGTCGTCCATCGTCAGCACGACGATGCCGTCCGAATCCTTCTCCCAACCGATCATGTTGGCTTCGCTCACAGCTCTGTGTCTCCTTGTTGAATCAGTGACCGGTGGGATCAGACCCGCTCGATGATGGTGGCCACGCCCATACCGCCGCCGATGCACAGGGTGATCAGGGCGTAGCGGCCGTTGCGGCGCTCCAGTTCGTCGACCATGGTGCCGGTGATCATCGCGCCGGTGGCGCCCAGCGGATGGCCCATGGCGATGGCACCGCCGTTGACGTTCAGCTTCTCGTCCGGGATCTGCAGATCCTTCTGGAACTTCAGCACCACCGAGGCGAAGGCTTCGTTGATCTCGAACAGATCGATATCGTCGATGCTCAGCCCGGCCTTGGCCATCACCTTCTTGGTGGCGGGGGTGGGGCCGGTGAGCATGATGGTGCTGTCGGCACCGCTGGTGGCGGTGGCGACGATCCGGGCGCGCGGGGTCAGGCCCGAGGCCTTACCGGCCTCTTCGGTGCCCACCAGCACCAGCGCGGCACCGTCGACGATGCCCGAGCTGTTGCCGCCGTGGTGGACGTGGTCGATCTTCTCGACGAAGTGGTACTTCTGCAGCGCCACCGCGTCGAAGCCGCCCATTTCACCGAGGCCGGCGAAGGACGGGTTCAGCTTGGCCAGATCCTCCAGCGTGGTGCCGGGGCGCATATGCTCGTCGCGGTCCAGCACGGTCAGACCGTTCATATCCTTGACCGGGACGATGGACTTGGCGAAGTAGCCGCCGGTGGTCGCCTTGGCGGCCAGTTCCTGCGAGCGCACCGCGTAGGCGTCGACGTCCTCCCGGGAGAAGCCCTCGATGCTGGCGATCAGGTCGGCGCTGATGCCCTGCGGTACGACATAGGTGTCGTAGTTGGTGGCCGGGTCGAGCATCCAGGCGCCGCCGTCGGAGCCCATCGGCACGCGCGACATGGACTCCACGCCGCCGGCGAGCACCAGATCGTCGAAACCGGAGCGCACCTTCTGGGCGGCCATGTTCACGGCTTCCAGACCGGAGGCACAGAAGCGGTTGATCTGCACGCCACCGACGGTTTCGGGCAGGCCCGCGGTCAGCACAGTGGTGCGGGCGATATCGGAACCCTGGTCACCGACCGGGGAGACGACACCCAGGATGAGATCCGAGATGCGGTCCTCGTCGAGGTTCGGGAAGCGGTTACGCAGTTCCTGCACCAGGCCGGTGGTGAGATCGATCGGCTTGACCGAATGCAGCGACCCCTTCTTGTTGCGGCCGCGCGGGGTGCGGATGGCCTCGTAAATGTAGGCCTCTGTGGTCATATCGGAGTGTCCCTTCCTAGGAATACGCCCGCGCCGCGCCCTGGCGGAGCAGACGCGAGTTACCTCGCCGACCGGCCGTTCGACCGACCGTCCGTATTCAGTTGGCAGCGCTGACGGGCCGGTAGAACCCGCGCGGGCATACGCTGTACAAACCACGGCACGAACCAGCGGACGGGTATCCGGCGGCCCGCTCGTCACGGCCCACCATAGAACCTCGTCCCGCGGGAGTCCGCAGCCACCCGCCCATAGTACCGCCGGATGCGAACTCCGGTTAACTTAACGCGGTACAACCGGTGCTTGTCAACCGTTCAACGGGGTGGCGCCCAGCTCACTGGCCAGCAATTCCAGAGCGACCTCGTCCGGATCGCGCCGATGCTCCGGTGCGACCGGCCGCGCCGCGTCCTCGAACATCTCCTGTTCCTCCTCCGGTGTGGAAGGCGGAACGACCCCCGATCCGTAACCGTAATCGTCCGGGCCCGGATCGTCCGGTAGGTCCGGATAGTCCGGCGGCGGGATGTCGTCGTAGGGACTACCGGCTCCTCCGGGACCTGCGTTTCCGGCCCCGGCCGAGCCCGGCGCACCGGCCACCGCGTTACCGCCACGAGTCTGGCTCGGCCGCGAGAACCGGGGCGCACCAGCCGCTTTCCGGGCCGATCCGGGCGCCGCCCGGTCCGGTTCGCCCGCGCCACCCCGGCCGCCGGACCGTCCCGTGGCCGCGGTCGCGCCGGTATCCGCCTCGCGTTCGGTCGCGGAACTTCCCTCCGGCCCCGATACGCCGTCGCCGGACCCGGCCGCCGCACTCCCCGGCCGCCCGGTCCAGGATCGCCGCGGCCCGCCTCGGCGGCTCCCTTCGGAATCTCCCGATTCGGTATCCCCGGAACGCCGGCCGCCCCGCTCCCGGCCGCCGGGACCCCGGGTGACCTGCTGGCCCGCGACCACCCACCGCACGGGATGTTCCCGCCCGAGCACCGCGGCGACCGCCGAGCGCACCACCTGCAACGGCTGGGGCTGCGACAACCGCTGCACCAGCGCGGCATGGTGGGCGAGCACGATCTCGCCCCGTTCGACACCGGCGACGGACGCACCCGAGGTGAGCATCGCACCGAGAGTCGCCCCGGACTCCTTGACCTTCATCTTGATCTCCGACCACGCGGCCTCCACCGCCGCCAGCAACTCGGAGTCGCCCGCCGGACCAACCGGCTCGGCAGTCGGCCCGTCCGGACCGGAGGAAGGTCGAACCGGACCGGCCGCAGGTCCACTCACTCCGGTAGCAGGCCCACTTGCCCCGGTAGCGGGTCCATTCGGCCTGGTAACAGGCCCGGGCGGCCCAGCGGCAGGTTCTTTCGGACCGGCGCCAGGTCCGTCCGACCCGGCCGGACGGCTACTGGACGTTGCCGAGGATCCGCTCGGCTCACCTTGCTGTCGGTGCGGCTCACCGAGTGGTCCATCCGGACCAGCTGAAGATCCACGCGGTCCGCCAGGAGCTCCACCCGGCGCGCCAGAAGGCCCGCCCGGTCCATCCAGAGGTCCACCTGGACCGTCGAAAGCTCCGTTCGGCGCGACATCCGATCCATCCGGAGCGACGGAAGACCCGTCCGGGGCGGCGGCAGGTCCGTTCGGCGCGACAGGGGATCCGTGCGGCCCGGCAGAAGGTCCGCCGGGCCCGGCAAGCGGGCCGCTCGGCCCGGTGGACGAGGCGCCGCCCTCGGGAGACCGGGGCGAGCCGGACGCCGGCTCCGGCCGGACAGCGGCGCGGTCCGCGGCCGACTCCTCCGCGACCGGCCCGCGATCACCTCCACCAGATGCGCGATCAGATGTCCGAGGGCCGTCTCCCCCGCCGGCATCGGACGCGGCACCACCCCGGCCCTCGGCGCCGGCGGCCGGGTGGGCGTCCTCCGGCCGCTGCGGCCCCTTGGACTCCCGCAGCGCGGCCAGCGCCTCGGCTCCACGCCGGCGGGACGGATCGGCGGCCGGCCGAGCGGGTGCGGCGGGTTCGCCGGCGGCAGCGGGCGCGGAACTCGCCGGGGCCGCCACCGCACCGGCGGCCACCCGCCGTTCCAGCTGTTCGAGCCGCTGCAGGGTCGCCGCCTCGGAGGTGTCGGCCGCGGGCAGCAACATCCGCGAGCACACCACCTCGAGCAGCAACCGGGGTGCGGTGGCGCCGCGCATCTCGCCGAGTCCGGCGTGCAGGAGTTCGGCCGCGCGGGTGAGGGTTGCCTGCCCCAGCCGGGCGGCCTGCTCGCGCATCCGGTCCAGCAGATCGCCGGGGGCGGCGACCAGGCCGCGTTCGGTGGCATCGGGCACCGCCTGCATCAAGATCAGGTCGCGCAGGCGTTCGAGCAGGTCCACCGCGAAGCGCCGCGGATCGTGCCCGGCCTCCATCACCCGGTCGACCGTGCGGAACAGCGCCGCCCCGTCACCGGCCGCCAGCGCGTCGACCGCGTCGTCGATCAGCGCCACATCGGTCACCCCCAGCAGTGCGACGGCGCGCGCGTAGGTCACGCCGTCACTACCGGCGCCCGCGAGCAACTGGTCGAGAACGCTCAGACTGTCTCGCGGCGATCCACCACCGGCCCGGATCACCAGCGGATACACCGCTTCTTCCACCGGCACCCGCTCCTGCTCACAGATATCGCCGAGCAGGCCGCGCATCGTGGCCGGCGGCAACAACCGGAAGGGATAGTGGTGGGTCCGCGACCGGATGGTCGGCAGTACCTTCTCCGGCTCGGTGGTCGCGAAAACGAAGATGAGATGCGCCGGGGGCTCCTCGACGATCTTGAGCAGCGCATTGAAGCCGGCGGTGGTCACCATATGGGCTTCGTCGACGATGAACACCCGGTACCGGGATTCGGCGGGCGCGTAGAACGCGCGATCACGCAGCTCGCGGGTGTCGTCCACGCCGCCGTGGCTGGCGGCGTCGAGTTCGATCACATCGAGATTCCCGCCCCCGCCGGGCGCCAGGGAAACGCAGGAAGCGCAGGTCCCACACGGTGTGGAGGTGGGCCCCTGGACGCAGTTCAGCGATCGGGCCAGGATCCGGGCCGACGAGGTCTTCCCGCAACCCCGCGGACCCGAGAACAGATAGGCATGACTGATCCGCCCGGTATCGAGCGCGGTACACAGCGGGTCGGTGACATGCTCCTGGCCCACCACGTCAGCGAACGTTGCCGGTCGGTACTTCCGGTACAGAGCCACGGGGCGAGTCTATTGGCGCGGTCCGACGCGCGGGGCCCGAGGCCCGGCAAGGGGGCTGACAGCACCGGGTACCGGCGGCCGGCGCCGCCGGGCCGCGGATTTCCGCTCTTCCCATCGAGAGTTAACAGCGTTACGCTAACGCCACTAACCTACCGAGCCGGGGGCTTGCTCATGCTGATCCGCATCGCGCAGTTCGTTACGAGATTCCCGCGGGCGATACTCGCCGGCGCACTGGTCGTCGCATTGTTGTGCGGAATCTTCGGCGCCACCGCGGCGTCGGGACTCAAATCGGGTGGCTTCGTCGCCGCGGACGCCGAATCGACCCGCGCCGCCGATCTACTCGCCGACAACTTCGAAGGTGCCGCCCCCAACTACATCCTGCTGGTCGACTCCGCGGAAGGCGTCGACTCGGCGGCTGTACGGGCACGGGCCCTGGCGGCCGTCGAGACCATCCGGGGGCACGAGGACGCCGCGGAGATCCAGTCGTACTGGACCGCGCCCTCGCCCGCGGTGGCGTCGGCGCTGCGCAGCACCGACGGGAAATCCGGGCTGATCGCCGTTCATCTGGACGGCGACGAAACCGAGATGCAGGAAGCCGCGGGCGAACTCAGTGCGCAGGTCACCGGCACCGCCGACGGGGTCACCGTGCGCGCGGGCGGCGCCGCCGCGACCTTCCACGAGGTCAACGAGCAGATCACCCACGATCTGGCGGTCGCCGAGGCCGCCGCCATTCCGCTCACCCTCATCGTGCTGGTGCTCGTCTTCGGCAGCCTGATCGCCGCCTCGCTACCGCTGCTCGTGGGATTGTTCGCGATCGCCGCGACCCTGGCGATCCTGCGACTGTTCACGCTGTTCACCGACGTATCCATCTACGCGATGAACCTGACGACCGCGCTCGGCCTGGCCCTGGCCATCGACTACAGCCTGTTCATCGTGAGCCGGTTCCGGGAGGAACTCGCCAACGGCCGCGACCCCCGCGCGGCCACCGTGCGCGCCCTGCAGACCGCGGGCCGGACCGTCCTGTTCTCCGCGCTCACCGTGGCGTTGTCGCTGTCGGCGATGCTGGTCTTCGACCTGTACTTCCTGCGTTCGTTCGCCTACTCCGGTGTCGCGGTGGTGGTGGCCGCGGCGGCGGCCTCGGTCATCGTGCTGCCCGCGGCGCTGGTGCTGCTGGGACACCGGGTGAACGCCTTGGACTTGCGCGCCCCGCTGCTGCGACTGTTCGGCCGCACACCGGCTCCGCTCGGCGCCATGGTGCCGGAGCAGGCCGGCTGGTACCGGTTGGTGCTGCGGGTTATGCGGTTCGCGGTTCCGGTATCCGTGGTGATCATCGCGCTGATGCTGGCGCTCGGATCGCCTTTCCTCTCGGTGAAATTCGGCTATCCGGACGAACGGGTACTGCCCACCACGGCCGCCAGCCGGCAGGTGGGTGACGAGGTCCGCGCCGAATTCCCGCGCGCCGATCCGGGCGGTAACACCACGATCGTGCTCGACGGCTTCCACGACGAGAACGCCGTCGGGGCCTACGCCGCCCGGTTGTCCGAGGTCGGTGATGTCACCGGCGTGCTGTCGAGCGCCGGGGTCTATGTCTCCGGTAACCGGCTCGCGCCCACTCCACCGGGTATGGCCAACGACACCGGTACCTATCTCACCGTCAATTCCTCGCTCGACCCGTTCTCACCGGCCGCCGGTGACCAATTGGCCGAGCTCCGTTCGGTACCCGCGCCGGCCGTTCCGCTGTTCTCCGGCGCGGCGGCGATGAACGACGATTCGCTCGACGCGCTGGCCGACCGGCTCCCCCTGGCCGGATTGCTGATCGTGCTGGCAACCTTCGCGGTGCTGTTCCTGTTCACCGGCAGCGTCATCCTGCCGCTGAAAGCCCTGCTGCTGAACACCCTGTCGCTGACCGCCGCGTTCGGCGCCATGGTGTGGATCTTCCAGGACGGTAACCTCGAGGGCCTGCTCGGTTTCACCGCCGTCGGCTATCTGGTACCGACCATGCCGATCCTGATGTTCTGCCTGGCCTTCGGCCTCTCCATGGACTACGAGGTGTTCCTGCTGTCCCGGATTCGCGAGGAATGGCTGCGCCGGCGCGCCGGCCGGACCGGCCGCGAGTTCGCCGCGGAGGACAACACCCAGTCCGTGGCCGTCGGCGTGGCTCGCACGGGCCGGATCTTCACCGCCGCGGCCGTCCTGATGGCCATCGTGATCGGCGCGCTGACCACCTCCAAGGTGTCGTTCATCCAGCTGATGGGGCTGGGCCTGACCCTGACGGTCCTCGCCGACGCCACCCTCATCCGGGCGCTGCTGGTTCCGGCGCTGATGCGGCTGATGGGCCCGCTCAACTGGTGGGCGCCGAAACCGCTGGCCCGCTTGCACGCCCGGTTCGGTCTCAGCGAGGAAGCCGAGGAACGTCCGGCGACCACCGAACCCCCGGTCCGCGTATGACCGGGCGGCCGAGATCTCCACGCGGCTCCGGCGGGCGGTTACGCGCGGAGATCCTCACCGCTGCCCGGGAACTACTGGAGCGAACCGGCAACGTCGGGGCGGTCTCCATCCGCGCCGTCGCCGAGGCGGTCGGGGTGAGCGCACCCTCGATCTACCGGCATTTCGCCGATAAGGACGCGCTGATCGACGCCGCGGTCGCGGAGGTGTTCGAAGCGTTGAACACCGCGATGCACGAAGCGGTGGACCCGGCGGAACCACCCACCTTGCGCCTGCGCCGGCTCGGGTTGGCCTACGTCCGTTTCGCGCTGGACCACCCCGAGCAGTACCGGCTGGCCACCGTCCCCACCGCCGGCCGGGGAGCGGTGGATATGGCGCTGTCCAGCGGCGCGTTCCGCTACTTCGCCGCCACCATCGAAGAAGCCATGGCGGAGGGTTTCATCCGGCCCGGCGACCCCACCCCCATCGTGCTCGACCTGTGGGCGGCCGCGCACGGTATCGCCTCGTTGCTGCTGGCCAAACCCTACTTGCCGTGGGGCGATCCGATGTCCGCCGCCGAACGGGTGCTCGACGCGGCATGTTTCGGGCATGTGGTGAACGAACTGATCGGCCCCGGCGCGACACCGGAGGACAAAACCCGGTGGGTCACGGAATTCCGCGCCCGGATGGGCGAGTCCGGCACGGCGCCCGGCTGATTCAGCTGACCGCCTCGTCCGGTGCGGTGAAGGTGTTGCACTGGGCCGTCCGGTTGTGCTCCACGCCGACCCCGAACCAGCGGCCGCCGTTCTCCGGGGTGCCGTGATCACGCATATCACCGCGCTGATCACCGCGATGGTCGGCGTCGGTGCGGGCCTCGGCCATCTGCTCATCGGTCAGTGAACCGCCGTCGGCCGAGGACGCCAGATACATTCCGTCGAAACAGTTGGCCTGCAGTTCGATCCGGCGCGACAGCTCCAAACCGTCCGGGCTCTGCGCACCCACATCGACGCGTTCGCTGTTGGCGGCCAGCAGGATCCCGGACAGATTCTGGACGTGATGGCCGTACTCGTGCGCGAACACCGACAGGTAGACCACCCAGTTGTCGCCGTAGTAGTCGGTCTGCAACTGGCTGATCGGCATGTAGACGGTGCGGTTGGCCGGACAGTAGAAGGCGGCGAAATCACTGGTGGATCCGGTACACGGGGTGGAGATCCCGTCCGTGGTGGCCGAAACGTGCACGGTCGGCGGTTCGAACGGCAAGCCCGCGGCCTCCAGCACCGGCCGCCACGCCGACTCCAGGCATTTCTCGGCGCTGCCGAAGAACGCCCGGGCGGTGTCCTCGTCGGTCGACCATTCGGAGTACGGGCAGTTCGCCGGGACGAGTGTGGCGTCGGTATCGGTGAGCAGCGGATTGGTGGCGGTCTCCGCGGGCCCGGTCTCGCCGGTGTCGTAACTGTGCTCGGGCTGCGGTCCGAGGACGTTCAAACCGCCCGAATCCAGTGCGCCACGCACCAATGCGGCGAGCACGACGACGATCACCAGGAGCAGGATGCCGAGAATCCGCCCGCCCCCACTGCGGGGGCGGGGCTGACGCCCACGTGGCGGCCGCTGCGGAACCGGGGGCGGCATCGGCGGTGCCACGATCGGCCGGTAGCCGGGAACGGGACCGCGCGGCGGCGGGCCCGGACGCGGCGGATAACCGGGACGCGGCGGCGGATAACCAGGGGCGGGCGGGTAACCCGGGTACCCGCCCTGCGGCGGCGGGCGATGTGGTCGAGCGGGCGGTGCGCCGTGGGGCGGACGGCCGTGCGGCGGGATCGGTTGCCGGCCAGGAGGAACCGGCCCGCGGCCGTAAGGTGGTTGCGTCACGCCCCCGGACCCCCTGTAACTCTCGAACACCAACAGCCGCTGACGAAGGATAGCAAGCTGTCTACAGTTACGAGTCATGCTCACTTTTCGGGGGGGCGCCGCCGCGCTGCTACTCGCTTTGACCGGACTGTTCACGCTGTTCGCACCCGCCGCACCGGCCGCCCGGGCGCAGCAGCCCGCCGGTGTGATCCTGCACCTGGACATGACGCTCAGCCGCGAAGGTGTGCTCGAGGTGACCGAACGGGTGACGGTCCCGCCCGAGGGGCATTTCACCATGTCGCTACCGCTGCGGGTGCAGATCAGTGAGGATTCCGAACGCCGGTTCGCGGTCACCGATATCGAAACCACCGGTCCGGGTAGCGCGAAAGTCGCCGACGATCTGTTCACCGTCGATGCCGGCCCCGGCGAATCGACTTTCCGCTATTCGGTCCAGAACACCGTCAGCGATGCCGAGGGCAGCCAGGTGTTCCGCTGGTTCGGTGTGCTCAATGTCGATATCGCCGAAATCCACGCCACGCTCATCAGCCCCAGTTTCGAAATGGGCATCGTGGACTGCGTACTGGGCCCGATCGGCCAGACCAGGCCCTGCGCCCAGGTGCGGATCGAACCCGACGGCGTGCTGTACCTGGACCAGACGAACCTCCGCAAAGGCGAATCGGTCGATCTGACACTGCAGATCCCGCCCGGTACGGTCCCGGCCAATGCCGATATCACCGGCCCCGGGGATTCCCCCTTCGCGATCACCGGGCCCGTCCTCATCGCCTTCGCGCTGCTGCTCGCGGCACTGGCCGCCCTCGCCGGCTACATCGTCTGGGCACGCCGGCAATCCGCGCCCGGCGAACCGCTGCCGCCGCTGATCCGCGCCGACGGACGCACCCAGTTCAGCTCCCCCGCCGGTATTCTCCCGGGCGAAGCGGGCGTCCTGCTCGACGAGCACGCCGACCCCACCGATATCGCGGCCACCGTTGTCGATCTGGCCGTCCGCAACTATCTGTGGATCGGCCGCACCGGGGAAACGGAATGGCGGCTGGTCCGGGTGAATCCCGCCGACGACCAGCTGCGCCCCTACGAACGCGCGGTCTACGACGCGCTGCTGCCCGCGGGCACCGCCGAGGTCACTCTCGCCGACCTGCGCGTTCCCGGCCGGCTACCGGCCGAGCCGCTGCGCGCCGCCATGCTCGCCGACGCGGTCGAACGCGGCGCGCTCATCGCTCCGGCCCGCCGCCGCATCCCGCTGTGGCTGGGTGGCGCACTCGTCGCCCTCGGCGCCGCGGTGACGGTGGCCGCCGCGCTGCTGTCCGGCCACGCGCTGGTCGGCGTGGCGATCGCGCTGGCCGGCGCGGGTCTGCTCGGCGCCCAGAAATTCCTCCCGGCCCGCACCGCCTTCGGCCGCACCCTCACCGGCCAGATTCGCGGCCTGCAACAAGGCCTGGAACAGGTGACCACCGAGCAGATCCCGGCCGGCGACCGGGAACTGGTGTTCTCCCGCGGCCTCCCCTACATGATCGTCTGGAGCCGCGCCGACAACTGGGTCCGCACCTTCCGCGATCTCGACCCCTCCGCCGACGACGACCCGGGCCTGTACTGGTTCGGCGGCTTCGAAGCCGACCGCGACCTGCACCGCTTCGCCGGCCACTTCCCGTATTTCATCACCGCCGTAGAAGGACTCTTCCCACCCCGCTGACCCCACCTGAGCACCCCGGCCGGGCCGTAGCTCGGCTCGCCTTACGTCGCCATGCCGATCGAAGCACTCGGCGGCTGTCCACAGCCGTCCACAACATTCCCGGCAGCGGCCGAACCCGGCGATGCCCACCCGGGTTCGGCCGCACCCGTCCCGGCCCCGCCCAGCGGCACAGCCGAACTACCGATGTGTCATGTCGACAGAAGTCCCTGCACATCCACCTGCTCCGCGTTCGGCAATACCCCGCGCCGACTCCGATTCAACAGCCGGCCACCGGCGTATTCGCACACCCATCCCGGACCAGCCCCGGAAACAACGCAACAACGGCGGTGCGGCATCCAACGACGCCCTCAAGGGTTCACACAACCCCGAAAACCGAAGGCAACCACGGCGGCACCGAGTCCTACGAGGCCCTGAGTGGTTCACATAACCCGAAACCCAACGCAACCACGGCGGCACCGAGTCCTACGAGGCCCTGAGTGGTTCACATAACCCGAAACCCAACGCAACCACGGCGGCGCCGAGTCGTACGAGGCCCTCAGTGGTTCACATAACCCGAAACCCAACGCAACCACGGCGGCGCCGAGTCGTACGAGGCCCTCAGTGG
>NZ_JARWPM010000048.1 GCF_029869215.1 Nocardia carnea | reverse complement strand
GGCGCAGAATGATCCGGCTGCTGAGGATATCCACCCTGAACAAGTGTAGGGGCGCCGCGACCGCAGGCGTGGGACCGGCGTCAGCGGCCCCCCAGCCCCCCCCGGTCGGCGCCCAAACGGACAGGACGCACAAACCGCCCGCCCCACAGCAAAAAAGAACCCGTACCCAAGGCGCCCCGCGCGCGCGGGGGGGGGCCCGGCGCCCGCGCCCCCCGAGCCGCCGCGTTTCGGCGACAATCGGATCGTGACGCTCTACCTGCCGGACCATCAGCAGATCAGAACCGTTGCCCTGGGCGCACGGCTGCGTAACTGGCATCCGAGCGCAAGGGACTGGCTGCTGGGCAAGATCGACCACCCGTTGGACGACTGGGACACCCGGGCCTTCTTGACGGTCCCGGGTGTCGTCTGGACGGTCTCGAGCGATACCTGCGCGACCGGGCGGTTGAGCGCGCCCGAGAACGTGGCCTACGACCACGACTACCGCGAATTCGTCTTCCGTCAGCCCCGGGACGACGACGAACTCGCGGCGATCATGAGTGCCGACTCCGAAGAAGTATTCGGCTGTTACCGCTTCGACGGCCTGAATCGCTGGACGTCGCAGAGCCTCGCCGCTTGGGTCGAAGACAAAGCGGTCGTCGTGGGCTACGTCCGGCACGTTCTCGCCACCGGGGACAACTCGGAGATTCGCGACTGCCTCGGGCAGTACGAGGCGTATCTGACCGGTGCGGAGTTCGGCGATTACCTCCGCGATTTCCGGCAGTATCTGGAAACCCGCGAGCGGAAGTCGGCAGCGATGACGGACTCCGTGCCGGCCGCCGCCGCGCAGGTAACCGATCGCTGAACCGCCGAACGGCGACGGTTCAGAAGTACCAGGGGTAGGGGCTCCAATCGGGTGCGCGCTTTTCCAGGAAGGAGTCGCGGCCCTCGACGGCTTCGTCGGTCATATAGGCCATGCGGGTCGCTTCGCCGGCGAAGAGTTGCTGGCCGACCAGGCCGTCGTCGGCGAGGTTGAAGGCGTATTTGAGCATGCGCTGGGCCTGCGGGGATTTACCGTTGATCGCCGCGGACCATTCCAGGGCTACATTCTCGAGTTCGGCGTGGTCGACCACGGCGTTCACCGCCCCCATGGCGTGCATCTCCTCGGCGGTGTAGGGGCGGCCGAGGAAGAAGATCTCGCGGGCGAATTTCTGGCCGACCAGTTTGGCCAGATAGGCGCTGCCGTAGCCACCGTCGAAACTGCCGACATCGGCGTCGGTCTGTTTGAAACGCGCGTGTTCGCGGCTGGCCAGGGTGAGGTCGCAGACCACGTGCAGGCTGTGGCCGCCGCCGGCCGCCCAGCCGTTGACCAGGGCGATCACCACTTTCGGCATGAAGCGGATGAGCCGCTGCACCTCCAGGATGTGCAGCCGTCCGGCGCGGGCCTTGTCGACCGTGTCGGCGGTATCGCCGCTGGCGTACTGGTAGCCGCTGCGGCCGCGGATCCGCTGGTCGCCGCCGGAGCAGAAGGCCCACCCGCCGTCCTTGGGACTCGGGCCGTTCCCGGTGAGCAGGACAGCGCCGACATCGGAGGTGGTGCGGGCGTGGTCGAGCACCGCATAGAGTTCGTCGACCGTATGCGGGCGGAAGGCATTGCGCACTTCGGGGCGGTCGAAGGCGATCCGGACGGTGCCCTGTTCGATATGCCGGTGGTAGGTGATATCGGTCAGGCCCTCGAACCCGGCCACGTCGCGCCACAGCGTCGGATTGAACGTCATGGGGGTGATTACATCAGGCCGGGTACGGGCCGCGATGGCGCGTTGACTTCACCACATCTGCACCGAATCGTTTGGACGCCGTAAAACCCCGGGATACCGTGCAAGGTATGAGCGAGCAGACCCAACCGGCAGTCGACGACCGGGTCGTCGAGGATCGGATCGCGCACCAGGCGGCCCCCGCGGTGGGGCGCGGCAGCGCGGCGGTGGCGCACCGCTCGGCCGCCCGGCCGGCCCAGCGCCCGGTCGCTCGAGCTGCGCAGCGGACAGCCGATGCGCCGGCCGGTGAGTACGAGCAGCACGGCGGGTTCCCGAAGCTCACTCCCGCCGAGGTCGGCCCGGAATTCGGTGAATTCGTCGAGGCCATGCGCACGCTGCAGGATCTGGCGGTCTCGGCCGACGCTCCGATCGAGGTCTACCGCGAAGCGCGCGACAAGGTCGGCGAGCTGGTCGAACTGCTCGCGCCGTATCGGGCGGCGGAGGGTAAGAGCCCGGCCGGGCGGGCCGTCGAACTCCCGGGTCGCGGCAGTCTGCTGCTGCTGCCGTGGCGCACGGTGTCGGCCGGTCCGGACGGCATCGTCATGGAGGGTGTGTTCCGCCGGTTCCATCTCGGCGGGAACGCCGCCGCCCACGGTGGTGTGCTGCCGCTGCTTTTCGACGATCTCTTCGGAATGACCGTGCACTACGCCGGGCGCCCGATCAGCCGGACCGCCTTCCTGCACGTCAACTACCGCAAGGTGACCCCGCTGGACACACCGTTGACGGCCCGCGCCCGGGTCGAGCGGATCGAGGGCCGTAAGACGTTCGTCAGCTCCGAACTCCTCGACGAAGAAGGAACCGTCCTCGCCGACTGCGAGGGCCTGATGGTGCAACTCCTGCCCTGGCAGCCGTAACCGGTTCGGCCGGCAGTTACTTCGGTACCCCCGCGGACGAATTGGTGCGGGAATGCATTCGTGTGGGCGATGCGTATAGTTGCGTTGCCCGTCCATACGAGTACTGATCCGGAGGATCCTTAAATTGGTTGCAGCACTGTCTGAATCACTGCTTGACGAGGCTACGCGCCCGGCCTTCCTCGCCGACGCCGTCCAGGTCCTGGACGCCGAGGTCTCCGATAAGGGCGGTGCCTCGGGTCTGGCCGTGAAGGGTGGGTACGCGGCGGTGAAGAAGATCAGCCCGTCCATCGTGCCCGACGCCCTGGAATCGCTGGCGCCCAAACTGCTCGAGCAGCTGGAGCCGTACTGGAACGAGTACAAGGCCGGCGCCGCCGGCAGCTTCGGCGAACTGCTCGCCGGTAAGGGTGACGAGGTCGCCGAGGCCTTGCTGACCGTCACCGATGCGCGTGCCGCGGCCTCGAGCCGTCCCGCACTGCAGAAGGTGTACAACTCGATGCGTTCCTCGGCCAAGAAGAACGTCATCGAGGCGCTGCCCCGGGTCGGCGACCTGGTGCAGAAGCACGCCGGATAACCGGATCCCGCGGCGGGCGGGCGCGCGCCCCCCGGGGGGGGCTCCGTGGGTCATACCCCCGCCTAAAACCCGCCCCCCGGGGCGGCGGCCCCCCCCCCACGTGGGGGCCTCGACGACGAGGTCCCCAACGGGGGGACAGTAAAGAGGTTCGCGGCCGGAGTAGGGTGTGCCCGCGACCAGCGCTCACTATGTGAGCAGGGTGACGCAGACGCGTCCGCCGGGGTCTGACAGTCTGGAGGCGTGAATCCGTCAACAGCGCAAGCCCGGGTGGTCGTCGACGAACTCGCCCGCGGCGGGGTGCGGGAAGTGGTCCTGTGCCCCGGCTCGCGCAACGCTCCGCTGGCGTTCGCGCTGCAGGCCGCCGACGCGGCCGGGAAGCTGCGGCTGCATATGCGTATCGACGAGCGCACGGCCGGATTCCTGGCGGTCGGCCTGGCCGTGGCCTCGGGCGCGCCGGTACCGGTGGTGATGACCTCGGGTACCGCGGTCGCCAATCTGGGCCCGGCGGTGCTGGAGGCCAATTACGCCCGGGTACCGCTGATCGTGCTCAGCGCCAACCGCCCGTACGAGATGCTCGGGACCGGCGCGAACCAGACGATCGAACAACTCGGCCTGTTCGGCAGCCAGGTCCGCGCCACCATCAGCCTCGGCCTCGCCGAAGCCGAACCCACCCCCGAATACCCCCGGCAGAACAGCGTGTGGCGTTCCGCGGTATGCCGGGTACTGGCCGCCGCGCGCGGCACGCGGTCGGGCAATGCCGGCCCGGTCCATTTCGATATCCCGCTGCGCGAACCGCTGGTGCCGGACGCCGCGAGCGAGGAAACCACTCCCGCCGGACGCGGCGAGGACCAGCCGTGGACGGCGACCCAGTACGCCACGCTCGACGTTCCGCTCGATATCGATCTCACTCCGGACACTGTCGTGATCTCCGGCCACGGCGCCGGTTTACGCGATGAGCTGGCCGCTCTGCCGACGGTCGCCGAACCCACCGCGCCCGTCCACGGCCCGGCCCTGCATCCACTGGCGTTATCGCTGCTGAAACCGCGGCAGGCGATCATCACCGGCCGGCCCACCCTGCACCGGCAGGTGTCGCGGGTGCTGGCCGATCCCGAGGTCACCGTGTACGCGCTGACCACCGGCCCGCGCTGGCCCGATGTGTCGGGCAATGTGGTCGGCACCGGCACCCGCGCGGTGACCAGCGGTGCACCCACCGCGCAGTGGCTGGCCCGCTGCCGGGAACTGGATCTACGGGCCCGCGAAGTAGTGCGCGAGGAACTGGCCCGCCATCCCAAACCCACCGGCTTGCATGTGGCCGCGGTCGTCATGGACGCGCTGCGCGAGGGGGATCAGCTGCTACTGGGCGCGTCGAACCCGGTTCGTGACGCCGCGCTGGTCGCGGCGCCGAAACGGGGTGTGCGGGTGCTCTCCAACCGCGGAGTCGCGGGGATCGACGGTACGGTCTCCTCCGCGGTCGGCGCCGCACTGCATCATCCCGGCCGCACGATCGCCCTGATCGGCGACCTCACCTTCCTGCACGATGCGTCCGGCCTGCTGATCGGCCGCGGCGAGCCCCGCCCCGACGATCTCACCATCGTGGTCGCCAACGACGACGGCGGCGGCATCTTCGAACTCCTCGAGCAGGGCGACCCCCAATACGCAGGCGTCTTCGAGCGTGTCTTCGGCACCCCGCACGGCATGGATCTCTCCGCCCTGTGCGCGGCGTACCGCATCCCGCATCGGCAGGTGGACCCGGCCGGACTGACCGCCGAACTCGCGGGCCCCGGCGGCGGTTTCCGGGTGCTCGAGGTGCTCACCGATCGCACGGGCTTGCGCGAACTGCACGCCGCGGTCCGTGCCAAGATCGACGCGTAGCGCACGGCATCGTCTCCTGATCCTCGGCAGTTCCGGCTGCCACGTGATGAGCTGGGTCGCGCGGTAGTCCGTGTGGGGATCCGAGCGATGAGTTCGCGGTCTTCGCCTCGTCTCCATTGGATCAGCCCTGGATCGAGGAGACCGCATGCACCCCGAATTCGACCTGTCGCCCGCGGCGGACGCGCTGGCCGATATCGTCACCGCGATCGACGACACGCAACTCGACGCGCCCACGCCCGCCGATATCCCCGTCCGCGCCCTGATCGAGCATGTGGGCGGTCTGGCGGAGGCGTTCCGGGCGGCCGCCACCAAGGAATCGCTCGGTGCGTCCGCCGCGCCCGAGTTCGGTTCCGGCGATGCGCTTCCCGGCGACTGGCGCACCTCCGTACCCGCCCGGCTGAGCGCGCTGGCGCGAGCCTGGCGAGCGCCTGCGGCATGGGACGGGGATACCGAAGCCGGCGGGGTGACGATGCCGGCGCCCGTCACCGCACGGGTCGCCTTGGACGAACTCGTCATTCACGCCTGGGATCTGGCGCGCGCCACCGGACAGGACCTGAAGGTGAGCGATTCGGATCTTGCCGTGCTGCTGGAATTCCTCCAGGACACCCCAGCGGAAGGCACACCCGGCCTCTTCGGCCCCGTGGTCCCGATGGGCCCGGCGGCCCCGGCGGTGCACCGGGTGCTCGGCCTCACCGGCCGCGATCCCTTCTGGATTCCCTCCGCCGACTCGCTCCGGACCACGTCGTCCGGCTGATCCGGCACGGCGTCGCGCGACGAATCGCGGCGCCGAACGCGAAACCAGGGAGCTCGCGGTACCGGCCGAGTCGAAGCGCGGATGCGCGGCGGGGGAGGTGGCGGCGGCGCGTAGGCTGTCGGCGTCATGATCGCTCTCCTGATTGCTCTCGCCGGGTTCGCGTTCATCGATTCGCTCGATCTGCTGCTGGTGGGGGTCACCGCGGCGGTGGTGGTGGACAGCCGGCTCGCCCGGCAGTCGCCGGTGCCGGGAGGGGCGAGTTTCATCGCCGGGGTTTTCGTGGTCACCACGACGTTCGGCCTGCTGGCGGTGCTGGGGATCGATTTCCTCACCGATCTGGTGGATTTCGAGTTGACCCCGACCGTCCGCACCTGGGGCGCATTGGCTTTCGCTCTCGCGCTGTTGGTCCTGGCGGCAGTGCCCGCCGGTGCGCGGGCCGAACCACCGGCGTGGACGGTAGCCATCCGGCGGCGACCCTGGTTGCTCGGCGTATTCGGAATGGCCATCGGTCTGGCGCAGGCGCCGACCGCTATCCCGTATCTGGCGGGCCTGGCCATGATTTCGGCCCGCGATCCGCGGCCTGCCCTGTGGCCGCTCATCGTCGTCGCCTACTGCGCGCTCGCGCTGTTGCCGCCGCTGCTGGTGCTCGCGCTGGCGACCCGCCGTACGCCCGCCGCGCAGCGGGTCTACCGGGCTGTTCTGCGCGGTGTCACCGAATACGGTCCGCTGTCGGTACGTATCGTCTTCGTGCTGCTGGGGCTCGGCCTGATCACCGCGGTGGCCCTCGACTACGACCACCTGTGGTGAACCGGAGACCGTGGGCGCGCCGGGCGCTCAGGTGGTGAAACGAACGAAAACTCCGGCGGCGGCAGCGCTCGCCGCGGCCTCGGCCGCGAACCGGACAGCGTGTTCGTCGATCGGGTCGCCGCTCGCCAGCAGGCGGTAGTACAGCGGTCCGGAGACGGCGCTGAGTACGGCGCGCGGGTCGGTGCCGGTCGGTACCTCGCCGCGCTCGACGGCGTCGGTGATACACGGTGACCATTCGGTGAGTCGTGCCTCGTAGAAGCGGTGCAGCGCTTCGGAGGTGGCTTCGTCGCAGGTCGCCGCGGCGATAACGGCCCGGAAGAGGCGGCCCTGCCGCGGGTCGGTGAGGGTTTTCGCCACCAGGCGGGCGTTGGCGTCGAGATCGCCGTGCAGCGATCCCGTGTCCGCGCGCGGTACCGATTGTTCGGCCATATCGACCAGGAGGTCGGCGACGAGTCCGGCGGGGGTGCGCCAGCGCCGATAGACCGTGGTCTTGCCGACTTCGGCGAGCGCGGCGACCTCGGTGAGATCGAGTCGCGCGAAGCCGTGCTCGGCGAGCAGATCGCCGGCGACCCGCAGTACCGCCCCGCGTACGCGAGCGGTCCGGCCACCGGGCCGGGCCGAGCCGGGTGCGGCCTCGTCAGCAGTCATAACGGAACTCCAGTTTCATTTGTGTGGCAGACGATGTATGTTCTAGGCATTAACGAAACTCTAGACCCTTTAGGAGTCGAGATGGAATACCGTCGCCTGGGATCCTCCGGACTGGTCGTACCCGCACTGAGCTTCGGTGCCGGTACCTTCGGCGGCCGCGGGGAGTTGTTCGGCGCCTGGGGGGATACCGATACCGACCAAGCGCGCCGGCTGGTCGATATCAGCCTCGACGCGGGGGTCACGATGTTCGATACCGCCGATGTCTATTCCGACGGCGCCTCCGAGGAAGTGCTCGGCGCCGCCATCCGCGGCCGGCGCGACCGGCTGCTGCTGTCCACCAAGGCGAGCCTGCCCACCGGACCCGGCCCGTTCGACGCCGGCTCGGGTCGTGCCCGGCTGATCGGTGCCGTGGAGGCCGCGTTGCGCCGGCTCGGCGTCGAACACATCGACTTGTTCCAGTTGCACGCCTACGACGCCCGGACCCCGGTCGAGGAGGTTCTCCGCGCCCTCGACGATCTCGTGCGCGCCGGCAAGATCCGCTACCTCGGCGCCTCCAACTTCGCCGGCTGGCAGCTGATGAAATCGCTGGCCGCCGCCGACCGGCACGGGCTCACCCGCTATATCGCCCACCAGGTGTACTACTCGCTGGCCGGGCGCGACTACGAGTGGGAACTGATGCCGCTGGGACAAGCCGAGGGAGTGGGCGCGGTGGTCTGGAGTCCGCTCGGCTGGGGCCGGCTCACCGGCAAGATCCGCCGCGGTCAACCACTGCCCGCGGGTAGCCGGCTGCACCGCACCGCAGAAGCGGGGCCGCCGGTGGACGACGAACATCTCTACAACGTCGTGGACGCGCTCGACGACATCGCCGCCGAAACGGGCCGGACGGTGCCGCAGATCGCCCTGAACTGGTTGCTGTCGCGTCCGACGGTCGGCACGGTGATCGTCGGCGCCCGCAACGAGGAACAGCTGCGGCAGAATCTCGGCGCCGTCGGCTGGGAGCTCACCGCCGACCAGATCGCCCGGCTCGATGCCGCGAGTGCGCTCACCCCGCCCTACCCCTACTACCCGTACTACCGGCTGCCCGACTTCACCCGGCTGAATCCGCCCGCCGTACCGGTCACCGCGGGTCAGTAGACGTCACGCACGTAACGCTTCTCGGCCACCAACTGCTTCTTGAAGGCCAGGGCACCGTCCTCGTCGAGTTTGCCGTGGATGCGGGCGATACGCAGCAGCGCATCGTCCACATCCTTGGCCATCCGGGTGGCGTCACCGCAGACATAGAAGTGGGCGCCCTCGCGCAGCCACGACCACAGTTCCGCACCGTGTTCGATCATCCTGTGCTGCACGTAGATCCGTTCCCGCTGATCCCGGGAGAATGCCAGGTCCAGCCGCGAGAGATGGCCGGAGCGGAACATATCCTCGAGTTCGGCGCGGTAGTAGAAGTTCTGCGCCGCGTGCTGATCGCCGAAGAACAGCCAGTTCTTCCCGGTGGCGCCCAGCGCGCGGCGCTCGTGCAGGAAACCGCGGAACGGCGCGATCCCGGTACCCGGACCCACCATGATCATCGGCACGCTCGGGTCCAGCGGCGGCCGGAAATGCGGGGCGCGCTGCAGGAAGACCGGCACCTGCGCGCCGGCGGCGCGATCGGCCAGGAAGGTGGAGCACACGCCCCCGCGCCGGGCGGCCGAACCGGCGGCCCGCGGATCGCCGTACCGGACGATCCCGACGGTCAGTTCCACCTGCCGCGGGTCCACCAGCGGGCTCGACGAAATCGAATACTGGCGCGGCTGCAACTTTTTCAGGACATCGAGCCATTCCACCAGGTCGGCCCGGACCGGGAAATCGCGCAGCACGTCCACCACCTGGCGATCCCACAGGTAACCGGCCAGCTCGTTGCGGTTGTCGCGGCGCAGCAGCTTGGCCAGCCGGTTGCTCGGATTCCGGTCGGCCACGAATTCCAGGAGGTCCCGGGAGATCTTGGCGATGTCGTACCGCGTGCGCAACGCCTGCTCCAACGGCATCTCGGTATCGCCCGCGGAGACCGTCCGTCCGGCGTCCAAGCCGGTGGCCTCGAGGAATTCGGCGACCAGTGCCGGGCAGTTGGCCGGCCATATCCCGAGCGAATCACCCACCTCGTAGCGGGCGTCCGAATCGCTGAGGTCGAAGGCAATCCGCCGGACCTCCTTCGCCGCATCGGCTGCCGTCAGCATCTCGTTGCGGATCAGGGGCGCCGGGACCGGCAGGTTCCGGGTGAACGGGGCCGGCGCCGGACGGCGGGTGGGCGTCGGCGCTGGGCGTTCCAGGACACCGGTCGCCGTGGTCCGGCCGGCCGGAAGTCCGGCCCGCTCGGCTCGACCCGCCGTACCGGCTCTGCCACCGGTGCGTATTCCGGATCCATCGCCGGCGCCATCGGGGCGCCCCCCGAACCTGTTGCCGACGCCACCGGGGTGGTCGCCGAACCCGCTGCCGGCATCCGGGCCTGGACTGCTGTCGGTGTGCGGATCCGCACCGCCGCCGGTGAGCGCCGCGATCACCCGGTCCAGCCAGTCCGTGCCGGGTTCGGCGAAATCGGGTTCGCTGTCGACTCGCGGCAGCAGCCTGATGGCACCGCGTTCGGCGAATGTCGTGTCCAGCCGGCGGCCGTGACCGCAGAAGTCGTCGTAGGAGGAGTCGCCCATCGCGAACACCGCGAACCGCATACCGGTGAACCGCTGCGCGCTCGCCGCGAGCCGGGTCCAGAAATCGGCGCCGTTGTCGGGCGGGCCGCCGTCGCCGAAGGTACTGCTGATCACCAGGACATCGCCGGACAGCGTGGCGAGATCGCAGGAGTCCATATCGATCAGGCGCGGCTGGAAGCCGGATTCGGTCAGCCGCTGCGCCGCGGTGGCCGCGAACTCCTCGGCGTTGCCGGTCTGCGAGGCCCACAGCACCGTCACCACCGGACTCGCCGTCGCCGCCGCGGTGTCTGCCGATGCCGGTGGATTCGCTGACTCGACGCGCGAATACATTCCGGCCAGCAGTCCGTCCACCCACAGCCGGCTCTGCCGGGACAGCGGCGCGGTCTCCGGGAGCACCGGCTGCCCCGACACCGGCAGCGACTGTAACGCCGCCAGATAGCCGCCGAGGTAGATCCGTTCGGTCTCGCTGAGTGTGGGCGAGGCCGCGCCGTCGAGCCCGAGGATCGCCGCCAGTGGATGTTTCCCAGCGGATGCCGCTCGGCTACCGGGCATTTCGGGCGACTCTGCCCGCACCACCGGCGCCACCCGGCGCAGCGCGACCGCGCACGCCTTGAACTCCGGCTGCAGTGAAGCGGCGTCCACCGCGTCATTGGTGACGGCGTTGATGGTCAGGTATTCGCCCTGTTCGTCGTTCCAATGGAACGGCGCGAAACAACCGCCGGGACGCACCCGGTCGCTGACCCGCACGGGCAGCACGGCGCGACCCCGTCGCGAGGTGATCTCCACCTGATCGCCCGCGGCCAGCCCCAATTCGCGGGCGTCGGCGGGGTGGATCTCGGCGAACGGGTCGCGATTCAGTTTGTTGAGTTTGTCGATCCGGCCCGTTTTGGTCATCGAATGCCACTGATGCTGGAGACGGCCGGTGTTGAGCAGGAACGGGTAGTCGTCGTCCGGCAGCTCGGCCGGCGGCATATGCGGGCGCGGCCAGAACACCGCGCGCCGGCTCGGCGTCGGGAAGGCCAGGCGCGGCCGGTGCCCATGCTCGTCGACGAACGCGGTCTGGCTCACTCCGTCGTTGACGTAGCGAATCGGGTTGCGGCGCCGAGCGGGGTCCGGGCACGGCCACTGCATGGGTCCCTCGCGCAACCGGTCGTAGCTCATCCCGCGCAGGTCGTAACCGGTGTCCGGGTTGGCGAACCGGCGGATCTCCTCGAATACCTCGGCGCTGGAGGTGTAGTCGAAGCCGGGGAAACCCATCGCGGTCGCGATTCCGGCGATGAGTTGCCAGTCCGGCCGGGCCTCACCCGCCGGGTCGATCGAGCGCTGCTGCAGCGTGACCGTGCGCTCGGAATTGACCATCGCGGCATCGGTTTCCGCCCACAAGGTCGCGGGGAGCAGCAGGTCGGCATAGGTATTGGTGGCGGTGTCGGTGTAGGCGTCCTGGGTGATCACCAGTTCGGCGGCCTCCAGCCCCGCGATCACCGTTTTCCGGTTCGCCACCGTCGCCACCGGATTGGTGCAGATGATCCACGCCGCTTTTATCGTGCCGGCCGCCAGGCCGCGGAACATTTCCACGGTGCCGGGACCGGCCTCGGCGCGCAGAGTCCCCGGTGGGAGTTCCCAGGCGGTCTCGACGAAGGTCCGGTCGGCGGGGGAGAGCACACTGCGCTGGCCGGGCAGCCCGGGCCCCATGTAGCCCATTTCCCGGCCGCCCATGGCGTTAGGCTGGCCGGTCAGCGAGAACGGTCCGCTGCCCGGGCGGCAGATCGCGCCGGTGGCCAGATGCAGATTGCACAGGGCGTTGGTATTCCAGGTGCCGTGCGTGGACTGATTGAGGCCCATCGTCCACAGGCTCATCCATTCACCCGCCGCGCCGATCCACCGGGCCGCCGTGCGGATATCCTCCTCGGCCAGCCCGGTCAGGGCCGCAACCCGGTCCGGGGTGTAATCGGCCAGGAATTCCGGCATGGCCGCCCAGCCCTCGGTGTGCTCGGCGATGAACTCCTCGTCGATATCGCCGGCCTCCACCAGCAGATACAGCAGTCCGTTGAGCAGGGCGAGGTCGGTACCGGGGGCGATCTGCAGGAACAGGTCCGCACGGGCGGCGGTATCGGTGCGGCGCGGATCCACCACGATCAGTTTCGCGCCGGCCTTGAGCCGGTCGGCCATCCGCAGGAAGAGAATCGGATGGCAATCGGCCATATTCGCGCCGATCACGAAGAACAGGTCGGCATGGTCGAAATCGTCGTAGGAACCCGGCGGGCCGTCGGCACCCAGCGACTGTTTGTAACCGGTTCCGGCGCTCGCCATGCACAGCCGGGAGTTGGCCTCCATATGCACGGTCCGCAGATAGCCCTTGGCGAGTTTCGTCGCCAGGTACTGCGCCTCCAGCGACATCTGCCCGGAGACGTAGAGCGCGATCGCGTCCGGCCCGTGTTCGTCCAGGATCGCGCGCAGCCGCGCCGCGGCTTCGGCCACGGCCTCGTCCACTCCCACCGGCTGCGGTTCGGCCCCGCGTCCGGGCCGGCGGTAGGCGGTGGTCATCCGGCCCGGCGCCCGCGTCAGTTCGAGATGGGTGGCGCCCTTCGTGCACAGTCGCGCCGCGGTGGCCGGAGGCAGTTTTTTGCCCCCCCCCAAGGCGCTAACACGCCCCCCCCGGGCGCCCGGACCCGGGGGGGGCACCCAGACCCCCCCCCCCCC
>NZ_JARWPM010000047.1 GCF_029869215.1 Nocardia carnea | reverse complement strand
GCAGCTCGTCCGGCCGCATCCAGCGGTACGCGGCGACCTCGGCGGGGTCGGGTTCCGGAGCGACGTCGTCGAGCGACCCCACCAGCACGTGATCCCATTCGTGTTCGACGTACCCGGTGCGCGTGTCGCCCGTGGTCGGGGCGCGCGGCGGGGGGGGCTGCGTCGGGGTGGTCTCCCCTCCCCCCCCCCCCCCCTCGCGGGCCCCCCCCAAACCCCGCGCCGCCGGAGGCGGCGCCATATATACAGCGCGCATCTATGCTGGTGCGGTGGTCTGAGGAAGGAGCCGCGGGTGCGTGTCGATACGTCCACCATCGGAATCGCGCCGGGTGAGGGCCTGGTCGCGCGCTTCGGTGATGTCGTGATCTATCTGGTGGGGGCCAACGCGTCCACCGAGCGGATCCTCGGCGCCGTGGAGGCGGTGGCGGACGCGGAGCATCCCGGTGCGGCGATCGCGCAGCGGCTTGCGGCCGTGGTGTTCGGGACCGGGTCGGAACCGCCACCGTTCGGCCTGGTCGCCCCTACCGCCGACGGCACACTCGTACTGCTGCGGGGTCCGGTGTCGGCGTTGATCTCGGGGGCCGAGGGGTCGCGCCGGCTGGTCGGCGCGCGGGCGTTCACCTGGGTGGACGAGATCGTGCGTGACCCGGTCCGCACCCTTGCTGTCGGCCCGGGGGCGGAAGCCCAGGTGACGCCGTACCCGCGCACCGATCTGCGGGCCGGGGTGGTACCCGGCGGCGGTTTCGTCATCCACGCGGCGGTGCGCCGCAGCCGCAAGCAGAACCGGACCCCGGCGGCCGCGGGACCGGCGGCCGGCGCGCAACCGCAGGCCACCGCCCCGGCCGGACTGGCCGCCGCCGCACCGGAACCCGCGGCCGAATCCGGTCCGCCCACCGGGTTCGCGGGTGCCCGTGCCGCGGAGCCGCTGCCGGGCACCCGGGCATGGTCCGCGGCACCGCAACGACCGGTGCCGGACCCCATCCGCCTGGGCAAGGAGCCGGCGAATTCGCGGCTGCTACCGGCCGCGCGCAACGGCGCCGAGGGACCGGAGAAATCCGCGCCCACGCTGGTGGCCGAGGACGGGACGAGCTATCCGCTGGACCGGGCGTACGTGATCGGCCGCGGCCCGTCGGTCGACGAATCGGTCCGCCGCAAAACCGCCGCCCCGCTGGTCCTGCAGCGCGACCGTCACATCTCCCGGGTGCACGCGTACCTCTCGGTGGACGGCGGCAAGGTCTTCCTCCGCGACGCCGGCACCGCCGCGGGCACTTTCGTCTCCACCCCGGGTGAACCGCGGTGGACCCGGATCGGCCAGTCCCCCACCGAACTGCCGCCCGGCGGCCGGATCCGCATCAGCGAACAGGTCCTCACCTACCAGGACGAAACACCGCACGCCGGGAACTGACCGGTATGCCCCGGGCCGCGCGCCCAGGCCGCGCGGCGCACAATGGCGGTATGCACCGCAACGGCCCGACCGGGGACATCGACGAATCCGCGCTCACCGTCACACCGCCGAAAACGCAGGCCGCGGGGGTCACGGCGGTCGGTGTCGCGTTGGGACGAGCCGTCGCCGATATGGGTGTGGTCCGTACCGCGCGCACGCTGGCGCGGGTCAACCAGGTGCACGGTTTCGACTGCCCGGGCTGTGCGTGGCCGGAGCCCACCGGGCACCGCCGGCCCGCCGAATTCTGTGAGAACGGTGCGAAGGCGGTCGCCGAGGAAGCGACCCTGAACACCGTGGGCCCGGAGTTCTTCGCCGAGCATTCGGTCGCCGAACTGGCCGGCAAGTCCGGATACTGGCTGGGCCGCCAGGGCCGGCTGACCCATCCCATGGTGCTGCGACCCGGCGATACCCATTACCGCCCCATCGCATGGGACGACGCCTACCGGCTCATCGCCGGCGAGTTGCGGGCACTGGATTCCCCGGACGAGGCGGTGTTCTACACCTCCGGCCGCACGGCGAACGAAACCGCGTTTCTCTACCAGCTGATGGTCCGCAGTTTCGGCACCAACAACCTGCCCGACTGCAGCAATATGTGCCACGAATCCTCGGGCACCGCGCTGACCGCTTCGATCGGTATCGGTAAGGGCTCGGTGACCATCGACGATTTCGCCGCCGCCGACCTGATCCTGGTGGCGGGCCAGAATCCGGGCACGAACCATCCGCGCATGCTCAGCGCGCTCGCCGACGCGAAGAAGTCCGGGGCGCATATCGTCGCGATCAATCCGCTGCCCGAAACGGGCCTGTTCGGGTTCCGGGATCCGCAGACCGTGCGCGGGCTCACCACCGGCGTGGATCTCGCCGACGATTTCCTGCAGATCCGCCTCGGCGGCGATATGGCGCTGTTCCAGGGCGTGGCGAAGTTACTGTTCGAGGCCGAGGACCGCGCCCCGGGCACGGTGCTGGACCGCGCCTTCATCGACGCGCACACCGCCGGTTTCGCCGAGTACGAACGCCATTCCCGCGCGGTCGACCTGGACACCGTCTACGAGGCGAGCGGTCTCACGCACGAGGAACTCGCCCGCACCGCCGATCTGATCGCGCGCTCGGACAAGATCATCGTGTGCTGGGCCATGGGTCTCACCCAGCACAAGAACGCGGTGGCCACCATCGAGGAGGCCACCAACCTGCTGCTCGCCCGGGGCATGATCGGTAAACCGGGCGCGGGTGTCTGCCCCGTCCGCGGGCACTCCAACGTGCAGGGCGACCGCACCATGGGCATCTGGGAACGGATGCCCGAACCCTTCCTGGCCGCGCTCGACCGCGAGTTCGGTATCACCAGCCCCCGCACCCACGGCTACGACACCGTCGACGCCATCCGCGCGCTCCGCGACGGGAAAGCACGCGTGTTCTTCGGTATGGGCGGTAATTTCGTCGCCGCCACCCCGGATACCACCGTCACCGAGGCGGCGCTGCGCAGGTGCGCGCTGACGGTGCAGGTCTCCACCAAACTCAACCGCAGTCATGTGGTGCACGGCGCCACCGCGCTGATCCTGCCGACCCTGGGCCGCACCGACCGCGATATCCAGAACGGGCGCCGCCAGCAGGTATCGGTGGAGGATTCGATGTCGATGGTGCATCTGTCCACCGGCCGGCTCACCCCGGTGAGCGACGAACTGCGCAGCGAGGTCGCGATCGTCTGCGAACTCGCCCGGGAATTGCTGGGTCCGCAGCATCCGGTGCCCTGGGAGGATTTCCGCGGCGACTACGACCGGATTCGCGACGCCATCGCCCGTGTGGTTCCGGGCTGCGCCGAATACAACACCCGCGTCCGGCAGCGCAACGGTTTCGTCCTCCCGCATCCGCCCCGTGATTCCCGCGAATTCCGTACGGCCACCGGTAAAGCCAATTTCGCCGTCAACGAGCTCAGCTGGGTGCCGGTCCCGCCCGGCCGGCTCGTCCTGCAGACGCTGCGCAGCCACGACCAGTACAACACCACCATCTACGGGCTCGACGACCGCTACCGCGGCGTGCACCACGGCCGCCGCGTCGTACTGGTGAACGCGGGCGATATCGCCGAGCTGGGCTTCCGCGACGGCGATCTCGTCGATCTGGTCGCCGAATGGACCGACGGTGCCGAACGCCGGGTGACGGGCTTCCGGCTGGTCGAGTACCGCACACCGCGCGGGAACGCCGCCGCCTACTACCCCGAGACGAATCCGCTGGTCCCGCTCGACCATGTGGCGGCGCGGTCCAATACACCGGTATCGAAAGCGGTCGTCATCCGGCTCGAACCCCATAACCACCAGCGCAGCCCGCAATGAGCAGAGTCACCGCGCGACGCCGGATGGTACGTATCACCCCGGCCGGCGAGATCACCCGTCCCGATACCCTGGCCGTCGAAGAACCCCTGGAAATCCGGGTGCGCGGGGAATCGCTCACGGTCACCATGCGTACCCCGGGCAACGATATCGACCTGGTGCACGGCTTCCTCTTCGGCGAATCACTGATCGCCACGGCTGCCGATATCCGCACCGCCCGCTACTGCGCCGGCACCGACGACGAGGGCCGCAACACCTACAACGTCCTCGATATCGACCCCGTCGGCTCGATCGCCCGGCCGGACCGCCCGTTCCTGACCACCGGCGCCTGCGGCATCTGCGGCCGCACCGCCCTCGACGAGATCCGGCAGCGCACCCGCTACCCCCTGCCCACGCCGGAACCACTGGTGGATGCGGCGATTCTGGCCGGTCTGCCGGCGGCCCTGCGCGGCCGGCAAGCGGTCTTCGACGCCACCGGTGGCCTGCACGCCGCCGGTCTTTTCACCACCACGGGCGAGGTTCTGGCCGTGCGCGAGGATATCGGCCGCCACAACGCCGTGGACAAGGTGATCGGCTGGGCACTGCGGGAGAACCGGATCCCGGCCACCGATCTCGTGCTCGTGGTGAGCGGCCGCGCCTCCTTCGAACTCGCGCAGAAAGCCGTGCTGGCCGGTATTCCGATCCTCGCGGCGGTCTCGGCCCCCAGTTCGCTGGCCGTGGACCTGGCCGCCGAATCATCGCTGACCCTTGCCGGTTTCGTTCGCGGCGACACCATGAACATCTACACCTGCCCCGAACGGATCGGCGGCACGTCGAACCGGGAATAGGCACAGGCTGGTCAGCGGACGGTGAGCGCCGGATAGTCCATCAGGTCGATATCGTCCTTGGCGTTGCCGGCGAATCGGTCCATCAGCCCGAACCACCGTGAACCCAGGAACCAATCCCGCAGCCGCAGGCCGTAGCCGGTTTTCGGTGCCAGGAAGGGGCCGGGGCTGCTGCCCAGCCCGACCTTCGCGTACCGGCGCATGATCCGGTTGTATCGGGCGAACGCCATCGTATGGTCGCCGGCGGCAGCGGCCAATTCACCAGCGAGAACATAGGCGCCGACGACCGCCAGACCTGTCCCGAAACCGGCGAGGGTGTTCCCGTAGGCGCTGTCGCCGACCAGCGCGACCCGCCCCGTCACATAGCTCGGTACGCGCACGCGAGCCAGCGCATCCAGATAGAAATGACCGGATTCGCCGAGTTCGGCGAGCATTTCGGGTACCTGCCAGCCCATTCCGCTGAATGCCTGGATCAGTACGCGCCGCTTTTCGTCGTCGTCGGCGAACCGGATCTCGGGCGCGGCGAACAGATACATCTGCTCGGCCTTCGGTCCGCCGCGCACCGCGAGGCGGCCGGGCGCGGCGTACGCATACGATTCCCGCCGGCGCGGACCGCCGGACTCTTCGCCGCTGAGCGGCTCCCCGGCGATCGCGTAGTAGTAGCCCCGATGCCGGACGAATTCCTCCTCCGGCCCGAATACCAGCCGGCGTACCCGGGAATGGATTCCGTCCGCGCCGAAGACCAGATCGAACCGGCCCGCCGGCCCGCGCTCGAATTCGACCTCGACACCGTCATCGGTATCGCACAGCGCCGTGATCGAATCACCGAAGCGGTATGTGCACTGCGAGGCAGTTGCCGCGTACAGGATCTCGGCGAGATCGCCTCGCCGGATCTCCACATCTCCGCCGGTGAAATCACCGGACATCCGCACCCGCTCCCGCCCCGCCGCGTCGACGAAAACCATATCGGTGGCGCCGGTACTGCGGCGCCGGATCTCGTCGTAGACACCCATCCGCTCGAGCACCGTTCGGTGCACCGCACCTTTGAAATCTACGGCTTGCCCGCCCAGCCGTAGAGACGCGGCCCGCTCGACGACCGTGACCTCGAATCCGTAGCGGTTCAACCAGTAGGCGAGTGCGGGCCCGGCGATACTCGCGCCGGAGATGAGGACACTGCGGTTCTGCATGACGAGCTCCATCCACAATATGCGTCCAGTAGAAACTGTTTCCTCCGGACGCCGACAGCGTATGGTAGACACAGTTTCACGTCAACCCGATTTCGAGAGGCATCCCATGGCCACCCCGACCGTCCTGGAACTGCTCTGGGGAACCGACCGCCGCCCGACCCGGGGACCGAAACCCACCCTGAGCAGGGCCGCGATCGTGGCTGCGGCGGTCGAACTGGCCGACGCCGACGGCCTCGCCGCGGTATCCATGCAGAAGCTCGCCGACCGGCTCGGCTACACCAAGATGTCGCTGTACCGCCACGTGCCGGGAAAGTCCGAGCTCACCGCGCTGATGACGGAGGCGGCCATGGCCGGCCTACCCGAACTGGACACCGCGGGCCCGCAACGGTGGCGCAGCGGCCTGCGGTCCTGGGCATTGGCGAGTTTCGCGAGATACCGGCGCCATCCGTGGGTGATGGAACTCCTCGCCGGCGCCCGGCCCGTGGGCCCCAACGAACTCGGCTGGACCGAGGCCGCCCTGGACGCCATGGCGGATATCGCGCTGACCGGCCCGGAACGGCTGGACACCCTCGTCGTCCTGAACGGGCACGTACGTAGCCTCGCCCAGCAATTGATCGGCCCCGGAACCGGGGAGGAAGAATTCACCGCGACGATGGCCGCGGCGCTGGAACTGGCGGGCGACCGTTTCCCACGGCTGATCGAGGCGATCTCGGATTACCCGGACGAACAGCCGCCGGCCGAGCGGGCACAGCAACGCGACGCCGCCCTCGAATTCGGAATTGAGCGCATCCTCGACGGCGTAGCCGCCCTCCTGGCTCAGCGCACCGGCCGGTGAGGCCGGAATTCCCGCGTCCGCCGGCCGCGCTCAGATGCCCGGCAGCCGGATCCCCCGCTCCGCTGCCAGCCGCGATAATTTCTCCGTCTCGTCGATGGTTACGGCGACATAGGTGCGCAAGCCCTCGTCGTCACGGCGCAGCAGATACTCGTAATCACTGTCGGTGAGCAGGGCATCGTCGCCGTCGTAGAAATGCCAGCGCACCCGGACCCGCACCAGCGCGCGGGTCAGCTCGGCGTACTCCAGCACGGTGTGATCGACCCGGGACAGACCGAGCAGCTGATACAGCGGATGCGCCTGGGCGAGCCCTTGCGCCATTTCTTCCCGCGTATACAACGCCCCCACGAATTCGTCGCCGACGATGGTGCCCGGCATCCCCCACAACGCGGCGGTGCGTTCGGGATCGAAGGCACTCAGCGCGGACTGGTACTCGTCGAGGAAGGCTTCGAGTTCCGCACGAACAGACATAGCACCACCTGGCCCGCCGGGCCTGCCGGTCGTTGGATATGACGACCGGCTCGGCCACGGCCGGAGTTCGGAGCGTCCGCGACCGGACGCTCCCCTCCTCAGTTGGCCAGCGCCTCCAGCAGCGCCGCACGCTGGCGGGCACCCAGGCCACCGATCCGGCGATCCTCCGGGATATCCGCCTGGTCCATCAGCTTGGCGGCCTTCACCGGGCCGACGCCCGGCAGCGCCTTGATCACGGCGACGACCTTGGTCTTCTTGACCAGTTCGTCGCTATCGGCCTTGCGCAGCAGGTCGGCGACCGAAACCTTGCCGTCTTTCACCTGACCGATCAGTTCGGAGCGCGCCTTGCGCACCGCCGCCGCTTTGGCCAGAGCCTCCGTGCGTTGTTCCGCGGTCATCGTTGGCAGTGCCATATCTCCTCCGCTTTCACTCGTCGCTCGAACATCTGGTTGATCGGGTCGATTCAACATCACAATACCGACACCGAACCGCCGACACACCGGCCAGACCTGCAGTCATAGCAATGATTTCTGATTCACGTCCCGGTGGCGCGGCCCGATCCGAATCGGACGGTTGACCGGGAATATCCGGTTCGGCGTGCTGGAACACGTAACATTCGCCGCCCGCGCAGCGAAAATCCAGGCAGACGCATCCTCTGTACGGCGGCGGTTCAACGGCGAATCGAGGGATCAGCGCAGATTCCCGCCCGCTGTGCCCGGTATGCGCTGTGATCAGGTACTTCTTCCCCCATAACACCGCGGCAGGCCGCATTCGGCCCGACCCGGCCGTTCCGCGATTCCCGTGCCGGATTCCCGCACAGCTGCTACGCTCCCGAACCTAGAACACGTTTCAATTCGTAGGAGTGGTGATGGCCCGGGAGATCCGCGACGTTGTCGAGCAGTACGTGAAACTGGTCGGCGCCGGACCGACCGAAGATATCGTCGCTCTCTATGCGCCCGACGCCGTGATCGAGGACCCCATCGGCACCGAGCCGAAGCAGGGCCATGAGGCGATCCGCGAGTTCTACAACGTCATCGCGAGCCTCGAACGGGAGACCTCCCTGGCTCCGGAAACCGTGCGCATCGCCGGCAACCATGCCGCCTTCGTGTTCACCTTGGTCACGAAGGCCGGCGGTCAGCGGATGACACTGAGCCCGATCGACGTCATGGAATTCGACGCCGAGGGCCGGATCACCCGGATGCGCGCCTACTGGAGCGCCGACGATATGGCCGTCGAGCCCGAATGAGCCGCGATGCGGCGACTCTACTGCGCTGAGCCGTCGCATCGCCGAACCCCGGGGTCGCCCACGACCGGCCCTGGCCCCCCATCATGCGCCCGGTATCCCGGTCATCAGGATTCCCGGCGCACGGGGCAGTGATCGTGGGCACCCCGGGCGTCACGCCGCGGAACCCTATCTCGTCCAGATAGTAGAACCACCACACCAGGACCGAGGAGACCCGATGAGCACTTCCCGTATTCCCGCGCTCGCCCCGAAGGACGCGGGGTTGCTGACCAAGGTCATGTACTGGTTCGCCCGGCGCAAGGTCGGCGAAGTTCCCGAACCGTTCGCGGTCAGCGGCCACCACACCGGCATCCTGGTCGCGGGCGGCATCCACGAACTTCTGGCGGAGCGGGTCTCGAAGAAACTACCCGCCAATATCCGGGAGATCGCCGTGTACCGGACGGCGTGGACCATCGGCTGCTCCTGGTGCGTCGATTTCGGCACCATGCTGCAGCGGCTGGACGGCCTGGATATCGACCGGCTCCAGCACATCGCCGAATACGAGACCTCCCCGCACTACACCGACGACGAGCGGGCCGCCATCGCCTACGCCGACGCGATGACCGCCACCCCGATGACAGTCACCGACGAACAGGTCGCCGACCTGGAGAACCGGTTCGGCCGGGCGGGTGTGATCGAACTGACCTACCAGATCGCCCTGGAGAACTCCCGGGCACGCAACAACCACGCCCTCGGTATCACCGCGCAGGGATTCAGCACCGATTCATGCCGGGTGCCCTGGGCATGAGCGGGTCAGGCCCGGAGGCGGTAGCGCAGCGTCACCACGCAGGGCCCCCGCTCATGCCCCATCAACACAGCATGAGCGGGTCAGGCCCGGAGGCGGTAGCGCAGCGTCACCACGCAGGGCCCCCGCTCATGCGCCATGGACACAGCATGAGCGGGTCAGGCCCGGAGGCGGTAGCGCAGCGTCACCACGCAGGTCAAACCACCCAGCATGCATACCCGATATGCGCGCCGCGACCGACGAACACCTGCACGGAGGGCGCGGCCGCCCCGCCCGGCTGGGCCGCCTGCAGGGAGTGGTCGCCCTCGTAGGCGGGCACCCACTGGACCAGCGCGATACCACCTCCGGCCGGTGGGACGGTGGCGAACGGGACCCCGTTGTCGTAGAAGGTCACCGGGGTCACCGCCTCGCTGAGCCGCGCCCGCACGGTGTAGGTGCAGCCGGTGCCGTAGTTGGTGCGGATTCCGGCGTTCAGATCCGGCAGCACACTGACCTGCACCACGGTCCCGGGGGGGGGCGGGGGGCGCCCCCCCGGCCCCCCGCCGGCCACCCCGCGTAACCCGCGGCCGCCGTGCCCGGCCCCGCGCCCGCCGCTAACCGCCCGTGCGGGGCCCCGGGTGTATCGCCCGGGACCCCTCGGAGCGG
>NZ_JARWPM010000046.1 GCF_029869215.1 Nocardia carnea | reverse complement strand
CCGCGGGGGGGCGCCCCCCGGCCGGGGTGGCTCACCCCCCGCCCCTCCGCGGTCGCCCGCCCCCGTGCGCGGGTCCCACCCGGGGGCCGCCCCCCCACCACGGGAGTGTTGGAGGCCGGAGGTCGGCGTTGGCCGCGGCCGGCTCGAGCTGTGTCCACTGCCGGACCTGTTCGGGTCGGCCCCGCCTGAATCGACGATCAAGCGGGTCCATAATCCTGCCCTGGGCGAGGTCCGTGCCGACCGGATGCGGATTCGGTGCACAGCGGAAGGTTCGATCGGATCGACTCGCTGCGATTCCCCGCTTCGAGCCGGCCCACTCCAACCGGTCCACGGCAGACCGGGCCACATTCGGCCGACTCGGGCTGAGCCGACCCGACGCGCTACGCGGAGGTAGCACGTCGTGCGGAACGACTCCACGGTAACCCGCCGACGCCGGGAACAGCCCACAGGGATACGCGGATCACCTGCCGGTATGTGAAGGCGGCCGACTTCAGTCGACCCGATCCGGGTGGGTACACACCGGCCGCGCACCGGAACGCGCTACGTTCGAAGGGTGAGCACCGCTACCCCGTCATCAGAATTCATTCCCGCCGACTACATCGTCGCAGTCGATCACGTCGGCATCGCCGTGCCCGATCTGGACACGGCCGTGGCCTGGTACGCCGAGAACCTCGGCCTGGTCGAAACCCATCGCGAGGTCAACGAGGAACAGGGCGTTCAGGAAGCGATGCTGTCCGCCCCGGCCGCCGAGGACGATTCGACTGCTCTACAGTTGCTGGCACCGCTGGACGAGACCTCCACCATCGCCAAGTTCATCGACCGCAGCGGCCCGGGCCTGCAGCAGCTGGCCTTCCGGGTCACCGATATCGAGGCTGTTTCCGCATATCTGCGCGATCGCGGGATACGTTTGCTGTACGAGGCGCCGCGGCGCGGGACCGCCGATTCGCGCATCAATTTCGTCCACCCGAAGGATGCTGGCGGTGTGCTGGTCGAGTTGGTCGAACCGGACCCGAATGTTACGCACTAGTATCGTAATCGGACCGTTAGGCATACCTCCGATAACATTCCCGGTCGGCTCACCATGCGCGGGTCTCAGGCTGTAGTTTGTTGGCCATGTCGTCACCCGAGTCCGATCGCAATCGCTTCGTTGCGCTGCCCTTCACCGTCGTGCGCAAGGGTTATGCGCAAGACGAGGTACGTAACTATTTCGACCGTTTCGATGCCGAGTTGCGGGTCACCGCCACCGACCGCGATGCCGCTGCCGCCCAGGCCCGCAACCTCGCCAGTCAGCTGGAGGATGCCCGCGACGAAATCGACGAGCTCCGTAAGGAAGTCGACCGGCTGTCCGTCCCGCCGACCACCGCGGAGGGGATGAGCGATCGCATCTCCCGGATGCTGCGATTGGCTTCCGACGAGGCCTCCGAGGTCCGTGCGCTCGCGCAGGCCGAGGCCGCGGAGATGGTTTCCATCGCCGAGCAGCAGGCCGCCGAGATGCGCGGTAAGTACGAATCCCTGCTCGCCGAGACCAAAGAGAAGCGCGAAGCGCTCGAAATCGAATACGAGCAGACCCTCGCGAACGCGCGTACCGAATCCTCGAAGATCATCGAAGCCGCCCAGGCCGAGGCCGAACGCCTCGCCAAGGAGTCCGAGGCCAAGCGCAAGGCCACCCAGCAGGACTTCGAGGTCACCATGGCCGAGCGTCGCACCAAGCTGACCCGCGCCATGGAGGAACTGGAGGCCACCAGCCGCGCCGAGGCCGCACAGCGCATCAAGGATGCCACCGACGAGGCCAACCGCCTCATCACCTCGGCCACCCAGACCTCCGAGCGCAAGATCGCGCACGCCAAGGAACTGGCCGAGGAGATGCGGGTCCTGCGTGGCCGCGTCCTGGCCCAGCTGCTCGGCATCCGCGGCCAGCTCGATTCGGTGCCCGCCATGCTGGCGGCCGTCAACCGCGAGAGCGAACTGCTCGACGGTGTGCCCGAACAGCCGCGTAAATCCATCGGCAGCGGGCAGAACAAGTCGGTGTCCGGTCGTAACAATCAGAAGGCGATCCCCGAGGTGAACGCCGAAGACGAATCGGACGATATCGTCGAAGAAGAGCGCGAAAACGCCGACATCAGCAGCTAGAGCTCCGCAAAGCTGCTGTCGGAACGTATACGGCGACACGACAAATCAAGCCGAAGGCCGCCCCACCGGGGCGGCCTTCCTCATGTCCGGCTCGGTGGTCCGCCCCACCACTCCGGCGCGAACCGCTGCCGGCCACCACCGCTGTCGCGGCCGTGGATGGTGAGGTAGGTACCGGCCCGCATGCCAGGCCATCCGGTGCCGGCCCACGGGCGACCACCTGCCCGGCTCTGCCGACAGCCCCCAGGCGCCGCCCGCACCCTGCGACACCGCAGCGTCGATGGTGTCCGGTGCTCTTGGATATGCCCGCGCACTGGGCACCATGCCGGTTCCGCCGCCGGATACCCCCTCCGCGAGATCCGCGGCCACCGAACCCGCGACCCGTCAGCAGCCGGAACCGGGACGCCGGCCAGTCGTTCCGAGCTCCGCCCGCGCGGCACATCCGGGACCGGCACGCGACGCCCGGCAAGAACAGCTGCTCGCGCCGTCCCGCCGGCCCTCGCACGGTGGCCGACAGCCGAGCCGGCTAGGACCAGCGCCGGGTGATACCGCGGGTCCCCCGGCCGTTCCAGCAGCCGCTGTGCCAATGCCGGCGATCCGTCTCTCCACTACCCGCCGGCCAGGCCACCACATGTGCGACCCCCGGCATGATCTCGTGATCGCATCCCGGGCAGCGGTACCGTTTCACCGCCCGCGCACCCGGTACCGTCCGCACGACGTACTCGTCGCCGTCCGGACCAGTTTCGGTCCGCCGGTACACATCGCCCAGCCCGGTGCCCAACCGATGCGGCTGCGCCCCGTAACGCTCGCTGCGCGGTTTTCGTCGTGGCATGGCTTCCAGCTTAGAAGAGCCGGAATTCGTTGCTCTCGGTCCCGCGCAGGGCGTTGTAATCGAGCGTAAGGCAGCGAATCCCGCGGTCCTCGGCAAGCGTGCGCGCCTGCGGTTTGATCTGCTGCGCCGCGAACACCCCCGCCACCGGCGCCAGCAGCGGGTCCCGGTTCAGCAGTTCGAGATAGCGCGTCAGCTGCTCCACCCCGTCGATCTCGCCGCGGCGTTTGATCTCCACCGCGACCGTCTGCCCGTCGGCGTCCCGGCACAGCAGGTCCACCGGCCCGATCGCGGTCATGTACTCGCGCCGGATCAGACTGAATCCGGCACCGAGGGTCTCCACATGCTCGGCCAGCAATTCCTGCAGATGCGCCTCCACCCCGTCCTTCACCAGCCCCGGGTCCACGCCGAGCTCATGACTGGAATCGTGCTCGATCTCCTCGATCCCGATCCGCAGTTCCTCCCCCGCTTTGTTGCTCACCACCCACAACGCCTTGAACTGCCCCGCTGCATCCGGCTCGCGCTCCTCCAGCCAGCACGGCGGACTCATCCAGTTCAGCGGTTTGTACGACCCCCCATCCGAATGCACCAGCACCGACCCATCCGCCTTGATCATCAGCAGCCGCCGGGCCATCGGCAGATGAGCGGTCAACCGCCCCACATAGTCGACCTGGCAACGAGCAATCACGAGTCGCATCCGGCAGAGTCTAGGCGCTGTTCGCGGCACCCCGAAGCAGTAGGTGCTCTCTTCGGGCCGCACGTTGCCGTTCCGCCGGCCGGCTGAACAATCGAGGGTTTCATGCACCGCATATAGGCGAGGCACGATCCGGAACTTGATTCGAAAACATACCCCTGAACGCACTCTAGGGGCCCACAATGTGGGCCCCTAGAGGGAATTATGTTCCGGCGGTGTCCTACTCTCCCACACCCTGTCGAGTGCAGTACCATCGGCGCTGGCAGGCTTAGCTTCCGGGTTCGGAATGGGACCGGGCGTTTCCCTGCCGCTATAACCGCCGTAACTCTATGAAACTGTCCACA
>NZ_JARWPM010000045.1 GCF_029869215.1 Nocardia carnea | reverse complement strand
GTCATCGAGTGGGCACATCGTGGACGCAACGGCGCGTATCACTGTCCGCGAGGGTGGCCAGGGGGAATCCCACAACGGAGTGGGTGTGGGGGGGGGGGGGGGGGGGGCCGCCCCCCCCCCCGGGGGCGGCCCCCATTCCCTCCCCCCACTCACTGCGGGGACGGGCCAAAACCACTCAGGGCCTCGTAAGACTCGGCACCGCCGTGGTTGCGTTGGGTTTCGGGGTTTTGTGAACCCCAGCGGGGCTCGTAAGACTCGGGTGCCGCCGTGGTTGCGTTCGAGGTTCGTAAGACTCGGCAGCCGGTGGGGGCATTGAGTTTCGGGGGCAACAACACAGCTTGGTCATCGAGTGGGCACATCGTGGACGCAACGGCGCGTATCACTGTCCGCGAGGGTGGCCAGGGGGAATCCCACAACGGAGTGGGTGTGCGGTGCCGTGCGGTGAGCACGGCACCGCGCCTTGCTTTCCGCACCCGGTGATCCACGAACCTGCGCCGACCGGACCTGTTTCCTGCCCGCTTACAGTGGGGTATGGCCGATTACGCGCATTCCCCGGCCGCGGAGGCCGGTCGCGCCGCCAAGGCGCGGCAGCTGGCCGGATATCTGTGGGACCGGGATATCTCCGGTTCCGAACTGCTCGGCCTGCCCGACGCCGTACGCCGCAAACTGGCGCGCGCGGCGGAGGTCAATCCGCCGAGTACCGCCGAAACATGGCGGTCGGTGGCTCGGCTGCTGGACGAGAAGGCCGCCTGGGCGCTCCGGCACCCGGACCATCCGGCGGCGCAGCGGCCCCATCGCGACGAGAAGCTCCTGTGGGTCAAACCGCCCGTTACCCCGTGGTGAAAGGTAACGCCGGCCGGACCGGCGAAACCACATGGTTCACCACCAGCCGGTAGCCATACCTATCTGTCGTTCGAGTTCCGGCGCCAGGGTGCGGGCGTAGCTGGCGCTGAGGTGATGCTCGTCGTGGTACACCAGCACATTGCCTTCGACCACCCGGCAGATCTGCGGACCGCATACCGAATCGGTGAGATCCAGCAGCCGCATGTTCGGGAACGCCGCGGCATGGACCAGGGCGGGATTCACCGGGGCGAGCGCGGCCGTGCGCTGCATACCGCAGGTCGCGCTGTCGCCACCGGCGGCCAGACAATCGACGGCGCTGTAGCGGACCCCCGTCGGGCTGCGCAGCCAGGGCGTATCCCGGATGGCGAGTACGTTCAGATGACGTTCGGCCAGCGCCGCCCAGACATCGAGATATTCGGCGGGGACCACATCGCCGCCGCTGGGCCAGATGGGGGCCGTGGCGGTGGTGAACACCCATTCGGGTGGATCGGCGGCCAGCAGGTCGATCACCTCGCGCGACCAGTCGCGGCAATCGGAGATATCGAGTCCGCGATATTGCGCGTCGTCGCGGATATTGAGCGAACACCCCATCTTCAGGTACACGACCACTTTGATGTCGTGCACTCTGGCCAGGGCGTCCATGGCCGGCATCCAGTGCTCGGTATGGGAGTTGCCCACCATGGCGATGGTGCGCGACCCGTTCGGATCCCCGTAGGTACAGGTCACCACTTCCTTGTTGAACCAGTCCGAGATACAGCCGTCCCGGGTGGGTGCCGGCAGATCGTTGGACGCCTCCAGGATCGACGGCCGCAGTTTCGCCACCGGCACCTCCGCGCCGGCGAACAGCGCCTCCGCGCCCGGATACTCGTTGACCGGTAGCGCCTCGACCGGCTCGGAGGGGGTCCGGGCCACTACGACCTGCCAGGACACGCAGGCACCCAGCACGAGCACCCCGACCAGGCTCACCGCCACCCCCGGGATCCGGCGCCGCCACACCGGCGTCACCACGGCCGCACCCGACCGCACCCGCAGCGGTTCCTCGATGAACTTGTTGGTCACCACCGCCAGGATCAAGGAGGCACCGATGACGAGCAGTCCCCCGCCCAGCCCGGCGTGCGGCTTCCCGGTCTGTACCAGGTAGTAGATGAGCAGTGGCCAGTGCCACAGATACAGCGAATAGGCGATGGCACCGAGCTCGACCATCGGCCGGCTGGCGAGCAGGCGGGTCACGATCGGCTGCCGCCCGCCCTCGCCGCGGATCCCGGCGAGGATCAGGACGACCGCGGCGCCCACCGGGAACAGGGCGGCCGGACCCGGGAACTGGCGGGCCCCGTCGAACAGCAGACCACATACCAGTACCGCGGTGAGGCCCGCGATACCCAGCACGGCCGCCAGGAAGCGGCCCGCCCGCCCGGAGCCCAGCCGCAACCAGGGCAGCGCCGCGGCCAGCAGGGCGCCGGTCAGCAGCTCCCAGGCGCGGGCGCCGCTGTCGTAGTAGGTCCACTCCTGGGACTTGGTCATCCAGGTGGCGGCGTAGACGAACGAGGCGGCGCCCAGCAGCAGCGCCAGTATCGCGATCGCCGGTCGCGCGGCCCCCGGCCGGCCGCCACGCCGGCACACCCAGGCGACCAGCCCGACCAGTACCACGATCGCCACGTAGAACTGGCCCTGCACCGCCATCGACCACATATGCTGCAGCGGGCTCACCGAGGGGTCCGCGGCCAGATAGCTCTCCGCGGCCTGGGCCAGGTACCAGTTCTGGTAATAGAGGGCCGTGGCCACGGTCTGGCCCGACATATTGCCCCAGGTCGAGTACGGCTTGGTGGCAACCGTGGCGACCGCCACCGCGGCCAGTACCACCATGAGCGCGGGCAACAACCGGCGCCCGGTGCGGGTCGCGACCTGCCGCGCGTCGATCCGGCCGGTGCGCTCCACCCGGCGCAACAGCATGCCGGTGAAGAAGAAGCCCGACAGCACCAGAAAGATATCGACGCCGCCGGACACCTTGCCGTACCAGACGTGGAAGGCGACCACCAGGGCGATGGCGATACCCCGGAGGCCGTCGAGGTCCAGCCGGTAATCGGCCGGACGGGCTGTGGCGCCGGGCCGCGCGGCCGGTTCCGGCGCAGCGGCGTCACGGTCCTTGATTCGCAACAACTGCTTTCTCCGACCTATCGAATTCCCCGCCCGGCCCGATGGGGGTCGAGTAACAGCAGCGGAGAACGAGCCTCGGACATAGCATGCATCCCTATCACAACGTGTGGTGTCCGGCGAATTCCACCTTCTGGACGGCAGGCTTCGCCACCGCGGCGGAGCCACCGCAGCATCCGGGGAGTACCCAGCCGCGACCCCGATTTCCCCTTGTCTTATCCAGGCCATACGAGTTGACAATCGAGGCGCCCCTCACAACAGTGGTAGCCGCGCGTTCTCCGTCGAACGCAAGTTCCACCCCCCAGCAGACATAGAGGAATTCATGAACGTACGCCAGCTCTATGTCAGCGCCGCCGCCGCGGGGCTGACCCTTCTGGCCGCTCCCGTTGTGGGCGCCGGTTCCGCACAGGCCCTCCCGCCGTTGGCGGGCACCGGCTCGTCGACGGTGGACGCCCTGCTCGGTGCCACCGGTTCGGCGCAGCTGGCGCAGACCGGCTCCGCCGGTGGCGCCTTCAAGAACTGTGACGAAGCGCGCGCCGCGGGCCGGGCGCCGATCTTCCGCGGTGAGCCCGGGTTCGCCCCGCACCTGGATCCGGACGGCGACGGGTTCGCTTGCCCCACCGTCTGATTCGATCCCACTGCGCACGAACGCCCGGTGACGGAGATTTCCGTCACCGGGCGTTGTCGTTTGTGGTGTTCAGCGCAGGATCTTGAACAGCAGCGCGCCCGCGAGCAGCGCGCCCACGCCGATGAGCGTGTACTTCACCTTCGGCTCGTTCACCTTGGCCAGCGCCAGCTGTTTGGTGCCCTCGGCGATGCGCTGCGGATCGGCCCGCACCGCGATCTCGTCCAGGGTGCTGGCCAACCGCTCCCGCGCGGCCTCGATCTCCTGCTCGATCCGCTCGGTATCCTTTGCCACCTTCACGCCTCCTGTACCTGGTCTGCCGCGTCCGCCGGCGGCCGATGATCACCCCTGGGTCGCGGCTGCCACCGCGGTGCGCCGGGGTTCGGGCTCGAGTGTATCCGTGGTCACCCGGGCGGCGGTTCGCTCGACCCCGGCACGGCCGGTCGCCCCGCCGCCGCGATACCACCGGCCCGCTACCGTCTCTCGCCGCGCCGAGTCCGCGTCCGGGAGTCGGATGGTTCGGTTACGGTGCGAGGGTGACCGATAACCAGCGACTCTCCCCGGGCGATCAGGCACCCGAATTCACCCTCCCCGACGCCGACGGCAACGAGGTGTCCCTGGCCGATTACCGCGGCCGCAAAGTGGTGGTGTACTTCTATCCTGCGGCGAGCACGCCCGGCTGCACCAAGCAGGCGTGCGATTTCCGGGACAATCTCGGTGAACTGAACGAGGCCGGTCTGGCGGTGATCGGGATCTCCCCCGACAAACCGGCCAAACTCGCCAAATTCCGCGACGCCGAACAGCTCAACTTCCCACTGCTGTCGGATCCCGATCGCAAGGTCCTCACGGAGTGGGGCGCCTTCGGCGAGAAAACCATGTACGGCAAGAAGGTGACCGGCGTGATCCGTTCCACCTTCCTCGTCGATGCCGACGGCAAGATCGAAGTGGCGCAGTACAACGTGCGCGCCACCGGGCACGTCGCCAAATTGCGTCGCGATCTCGCGGTCTGACCACCTACTCGTAGGAATCGATCAACCGCTCGTAACCGTCGAGCAGGAGATCCAGACCGGTGTCGAAGAACAATGTCGCCCACTGCTGATCGTCCTGTTCGAACGCCTGGGCCCGGACGGCCGTGATGAGGGCGGGAAACCGCTCCGGGTCCAGGCGGTCGACGATTCCCCAATCACCTTCGGACTCTTCGTCTTCGGCCTTGATCTCTTCCGCCAGCCGGGCCCGGCCGATGACATACAGCGACAGATTCATCACCAGCTGTAGTTTCAACGGCTCGGGTACGCGGGTCTCACCGAGCGCCGCCAGGCCCGTTTCCAGCCAGGCCATATTGTTGGGCCCCAGCGGCGGCGCGCTCATGCGCACATGCAGCCAGCCGGAATGCTTGCTGATGGTCCGGAATTCCGCCCGCGCCCACAGTTCGAGTGCCGCGCGCCACGGGGTGCCCGGCGGAATCTCCGGTGGGCTGCCGACCACCCGGTCCAGCGCGATCTCGAGCAGGGTCGCCTTGCTGTCCACATAGCGGTACAGCGACATCGCCGTGAAGCCGAGCCGCTCGGCCAGCCTGTTCATCGACAATGCGTCGAATCCTTCTTCGTCCGCGAGCTCGATGGCGGCGTCGACGATCTGTTCCAGGCTCAAGCCGCGGCGGGGGCCGCGCGTCGCGGCCGGGGCCAGCCCCCACATGAGCTCGACCGCCTTGGACAGCGGCGGGAGATCGGCGTCCGCCACCCACGGGCCGGCGATGTTCGCGCGTGTGCCGGCCGTCTCCGGGTTCGGCCCGTTCTCGCCTGCACCGGCCCTCGCCATCGATGTCCTTCCGTTGCGGTCCAGGGACGCCCGGGCGCGGTGTCCCCGCGCCCCCGCCGGCCTGCCGGCGATGGTGTTCGAGCACTACTACATCACCCGCGGCTCGGCTGTTGCGCTCCGGTTCGAACTGTGTACTCTTTAAACAGAATGTATGCCATATACAGTTTATGCGACATACAGTTTTCCGAACGGAGTTCACCATGACCGCCCCTCCTGCCATCGCCCTCGCCGGCCTCCGCAAATCCTTCGGCGCGCAACCGGTACTCACCGGTATCGACCTCGAGATCGACCGCGGATCGGTGTTCTCGCTACTCGGCCCCAACGGCGCCGGGAAAACCACCATGGTGCGCATCCTGGCGACCCTGACCGCGCCGGACGACGGCAGCGCGCAGGTCGCCGGGTACGACGTATCGCGTGAACCCGATCGGGTTCGTGCCTCCATCGGAGTCACCGGCCAGTACGCCGCCTTGGACAAGGTCCTCACCGGTACCGAGAACCTGCGCATGGTCGGGCGCCTGCTGCATCTCGGCCGGTCCGAGAACCGCCGGCGCACCACCGAACTGCTCGAGCGATTCGATCTCACCGACGCCGCGAACCGCCCCGCGAGTACCTACTCCGGCGGGATGCGCCGCCGCCTCGATCTCGCGATGAGCCTGATGGGCCGTCCGGAAGTGGTGTTTCTCGACGAACCCACCACCGGTCTGGACCCGCGCAGCCGGCGGGAACTGTGGCAGGTGATCCGCGAACTGGTCGATGACGGCGTCACCGTTTTCCTCACCACCCAGTACCTGGAGGAAGCCGATCAGCTCGCCGACCGGATCGCGGTCCTGCACGACGGACGTATCGTCGCCGACGGGTCCCCGGCCGAACTCAAACAACTCACCCCGGGCGGCCATATCCTGTTCCGCTTCGCCGACCGCGCGGACCTCGCCGCCGCCGCCCGCGTCACCGGATTCCCCGAAACCGATCCCGCCGAACTCACCCTGCAGATCCCCTCCGACGGCCGTGTCGCCCATCTCAAACGTCTACTGGACGAGTTCGCCGCCCTCGATATCACGGTCGAACAACTCAGCGTGCACACGCCCGACCTCGACGATGTGTTCTTCGCACTCACCAGCCGCCCGGCCGAGGCCATGGCGGCGGTGTCCTGACCACCCGATCTCCCGCAACCGTTACTCACAGAGAGTCATTCGCGTGACCACCCTCACCCATTCCGCCCAGGACGCGGCCACCATGACGGCCCGCAATCTGCGCCACACCCTGCGCAGTCCCGACGCGCTGATCAGCACCCTCGCCCTGCCGATCATGATCCTGCTGATGTTCGTCTACGTCTTCGGCGGCGCCATGGATATCGGCGACGGCACCTTCGTCGATTACGTGGTGCCCGGGATCATCCTGCTGTGTGCGAGTTTCGGTGCCGCGACCACCGCGGTCAGCGTGTCCGTCGATATCACCGAGGGCATCGTCGACCGGTTCCGCACCATGGCCATCAGCCGCTCGTCGTTCCTCACCGGGCATATCACCGAAAGCCTGCTGCGCAATATGGCGGCGACGGCGATCGTGGTCGCGGTGGCGCTGGCCATCGGCTTCCGGCCCACCGCCGATCCGGTGCGCTGGCTGGCCGCCGCCGCGGTGCTGGCGCTGGTGGTGCTGGCACTGTCCTGGATGTCCGCCTGCTTCGGGTTGATCGCCGGTAGTCCCGAGGCGGCCAACGGATTCACCATCTTCGCGATGTTCATTCCCTACGTGAGCAGCGCCTTCGTTCCGCCGGAGACCATGCCGAGCTGGCTGCGGGGTTTCGCCGAACACCAGCCGGTGACACCGGTGATCGAAACCCTGCGCGGCTTGCTGATCGGCACCCCGATCGGCAACAGCGCGCTCCTCGCGCTCAGCTGGTGGGGCGGCATCGCCGTGGTGTGCTACGTGACCGCGCTCGTGCTCTTCCATCGCAAGACCCGCGACTGACCCGCACTCCCCCGGCCCAACCGGGGTTGGGGGCCCCGGGGGGGGGGGGGCGGGGGGGGGGGGCAGGCACGCAAGGCGGGCCCGTGCCCCCCGCGACCCCCCCCCCCCCCCCCCCCTCGCGGGTGTGGGGGCCCCGGTTGGGGCGGCGTCCGAGTGGTGAGACATGACAGACTCGCCGTCACATTCCCGCACTCTCCCACCACCACCTTCGGCGTACCGCTAGCCTGGGACATGTGAACGTACGTACGGAGGCCACGGTGAAACGGCGTCCGGACCCTGCGCTGGAACTGGAACTGCAGGACGATCCGCAGGAACTCATGCCACGGCGGCGTCCGACGCAGGAGCGCAGCAAGCGGAAGTTCGACGCGCTGCTGCAGGCCTCCCGGGAACTTCTGGTCGAAGTGGGTTTCGAATCGTTCACCTGTGAAGAGGTCGCGGCCCGGGCCGAGGTCCCGATCGGCACGCTCTACCAGTTCTTCGCCAACAAGTACGTCATCGTCTGCGAACTGAACCGGCAGGATCTGGTCGCGGTATCCCAGGAACTGGCCGATTTCCACGGCGAGATTCCCTCGCTGGACTGGCTGCGCCATATGAACCAGTTCGTCGACCATCTGGCCAGCCTGTGGATGACCGACCCGTCCCGCCGCGAGGTCTGGCTGGCCATGCAGTCCACCCCGTCCACGCGAGCCACCGGCGCGATCCACGAAAAGGAATTCGCCGAGGTCGTCTCGCAGATGCTGCGCCCGCTGACCCCGCGCACTCCCCGCGGCCGCCGCACCATGATGGCCGAGGTGCTGGTGCACGTGGTGTATTCGATGCTGAATTTCTCGGTGCAAGACGAACAGAGCCACGCCGACGCGGTCGCCGAACTCAAACGGCTGATGGTCGCCTATCTGCTCGTCGCGGAGAAGGAATCCCGCACCGCCAGCGACCGCTGACCGGTCGCCGCGCCGGTGCGGTCCGAAACCACGGCAACACGGGCTGAACGCACGTGTACGGCGGACGTCACCACCCGGAGGCAGGGACATCCGCCGACTGTGCCGGCACGCTCAGCCGGCGGCCGCGACCTCGGTGATATCGGTGGTCACGGCAAGCGCGCGGGCGGCGGAGATATCGGCCTGCAACGACTGCACCCGGCCGTCGGCGAGTTCGAGCGAATCAGACCCGAGCAGCTGATGCAACGGGGCATCACCTGTCATCGCCACCGCGATAATCGCCTCGGCGGCCTTCGCGGGATCGCCGAGCTGTGTACCCGGCATCGCCAAATGCTGCTGCACCATTTCTCGGATCGCCGGATACGCGTCGCCATTCGCCTCCGACAAGCCCAGCGATACCGGGCGCAGGAAGTCGGTGCGCATATAACCCGGTTCGATCAGGTTGACCTTGATCCCGTGCTCGGCGACCTCGCCGGCGAGTGACTCCGTGAGTCCCTCGAGTGCGAATTTCCCGGCGGCGTAGAGACCCCAGCCCGGGAACGGCAGCAGGCCGACAATGGACGAGATATTGATGATGTGGCCGCTGCGTGGGGGCCCGGGAACCGGGCGCCCCGGCCCCCCCAACGTGCAAAGACCCCAAACCCGAGCCAAGAAAAAACCCCCCGGCGCCGCGGGGGGTTAAAACAACACCCCGGCGGGGGGGGCCGAGGCGCCCGA
>NZ_JARWPM010000044.1 GCF_029869215.1 Nocardia carnea | reverse complement strand
CCGGAAATCCTCCAACCGATCCGACCACCGCAAACCACCCCGCGCCACCGCACCGAACCGCAAATGCACACCCTCCACCCGCGGCGAATACACGAAAATCTCGTACTTCGGCCGCGGCTGCGGCAACTCGGCGATCGCCTGCGGCTCGACCTTCACCGAAATGAAGTCCCGCGCCGCACCGTCGGTGCCGGTGACGTAGTAGTTGGTGCGCAGCGTGGCCCGGATCAGCCCGAGGATGGCCCGCAGGATCCGGTCCGCGTCCAGGCTGACCACCTGATCGATACGTTCGCGCACCCGCGCCTCGAGTTCGTCGGCGTGCTCGGCGGAGTGACTGTCGGGACAGAACCGGGCAGCGAACAATTGCGCGAACAGTCGCGCGGTATCCGGATACGTGTGCAGGACCCGGGCGATATTGACCTGGCTGTACGGGAACCCCGCCTGCTGCAGGTATTTCGCGTAGGTCCGCAGGACCGAGACCTCGCGCCAGGTCAGCCCGGCGCGCAGCACGAGTTCGTTGAGACCGTCGGCCTCGGCGCGGCCGTACCAGAGCGCGTCGAAGGCCTCGGTGAACCGCCCCCGGACCCCGTCGGCCGGTGCGGTTCCCGCGGTGGCCCGGATACCCGGTGCCACCTCGAGCAGTTCGGCGTCCAGATCCTGGTCGAGCGCGGCCCGCAGCAGCTCCGGGCTCGCCAGCAGGCCGAAATCGTAGATCCAGCGTTCCCGGGCGCCGCCGTCCCCGTCGGCCTCGCGCCGGATCCGGTACGGGCGCTCGTCGAGTACCTCGACACCCAGGCTCTGCAGTACGGGCAGCACCTGGCTCAGTGAGATACCGGCGCCCCCGATGTACAGGGTGAAACGCCAGGAACCGGCGGGTGCGCCGGCGACGCGATACAGATGCTGGTCGATACTGCCGGGCCGTAGCCGTTCCAGGCGGTCGATATCGGCGAGCGCGCGCTCGGCGGTGAAATCCTGTTTGTATCCGTCGGGAAAGGCTTCGCAGTACCGGCGCACGATACGCGGGTCGAGAACCGCCGAGGCGCTCACCGCGTCGTTGAGATGGTCGTCCCAGGTGCGGCTCGCTTCACCCAGCAGGTTCTGGATGCGCAGCCGCTCGGATTCCGAGATGTCCTCGGCCGTGGAGATCCGCACCGGTTCGGCGCTGTCGGCGCCGGGCAACCGGATCGTGAAATACACACTGGCGAGCTCGCTTTCGCTCACCCGGGCCGAGTAGTCGATCGAGGCGCCGCCGAGTTCGCGGACCAGGATGTCCTGCATCTCGAGCCGGACCGCGGTGGTGTAGCGGTCGCGCGGTAGATACACCATCGCGGCGACGAACCGGCCGTAGGGATCGACCCGCAGGAACAGCCGGACCTGACGGCGCAACCCCACATTGAGTACCGCACCGGCGATCCGGCGCAGCGTGGCCGCATCGCAGGCGAACAGTTCGGAGCGAGGGAAGCCCTGCATCACCTCGAGCATCGCCTGACCCGAGAACGAATCCAGGTCGAACCCGCTGCCCGTGATGGCCGAGCGGACCCGAGTACCCACGACAGGGATGTCGAGCACGTTCTCGTGCAGCGCGGTCACCGTGAAGACACCGATGAAGAGATGTTCGCCCCGGAACCCGCCCGCGCTGTCCAGATCGGCCACTCCGATGAAGAACGGGTAGACCGCCCGCTGCATGGTCACCGGGACCAGGCCCTGCGTCATCCGCAGCAGCCGCGGCACACCCGTGCCGATGGGTACCTGGAAACCGGTCCCGGTGTCCGGATGCAGCACGCCCAGCGCGGAATCCGGGATCGGCTCCGGCCGCGAGCCGCCGGGTTCGCTGCGGTAGCGGGCGTAGCCGAGGACCGTGAAATTGCCGGCAGCCATCCAGCGCAGCAGCTTCGCGCAGTCCGACGGCGCGATATCGACCTCCCCGGTTTCCACGGCGTCGCCGGCCCGGTCCAGCCCGGCGGCGAGATCGTGGAGCAGGGCGTGGATGGCGTCGGTATCACTGCTCACCTGCCGCACATCGCTGATGACGCCGGGTACGGCGGCCGCGATCTCGTCGAGGAGTTCGGCACTGGTGGCGCGGTGCAGTTGCAGATGGATCCAGGATTCTCGGGTAGCGGAGGCTCCGTCGCGATCCCGGTCGGCGAAGTGGGGGGGGGGGGCGGCCCCCCCCCCCCCCCCCCACCCCGGGCCCCCGGGGCGTGGGGGGGGGGGGAACCCCCCCCAAAACCCCCACCCGGGGACGGCGTGCACCACCGTGGCCCGGGCGGGGTCGTCGGTGACGCAGGCACCGCGCCACAGGGCGTGCAACGCCCCGAACAGATGCATGGTCGCGTGCAACGGTCCGGTGATCAGTACCCGGTCCCGGGCGGTCACGC
>NZ_JARWPM010000043.1 GCF_029869215.1 Nocardia carnea | reverse complement strand
CACCCCACGCAGGAAGTCGCGGCTCTCGCCCGGGGTGGGCTCGCCCGCCCCCGCGCCCGCGCGGGCTCCCCACCCCCCCCCCGTACCGCGGCCCGCGCCCCCCGGTGTCCCGCCGCCCGAGGTCGTCAAACCACCCGGCATGCGATACGCCCCGCACCTGCTAGCGTTGGTCTCGACTCAACGCCGCCGAGCTCTCTGCTCGAAAACCCCGAGCAGATGGGGGAACTGTGACTACTGACGAACACAACCCGACTTCCCAGCCCTGGCCCCCGAGTCAACCGGCGGATACCGCCGGGAGCGGCGGCGAGTCGGATACCACGCCACCCGCCGACGCGGTGACCGACGCTGCGCCGGGAACCGGCACGAAACCCGATAGCGCCGAATCCGAGAACTCGGCGGGCCCGGTGGAGGCCGGAGACGCGGAACCGGCGGAAGCCGGAGCGTCCGAGCGGGAGTCGGCCGCGGGCTCCGAAAGCCCGGCCCCCGAGCAGGCGGCACAGTGGCCCCCCGATTCCGCCCCCGGGTCGTGGGGCGGCAGCGACGGATTCGCTCCCCCGGCCCCGGACGCGCACGCCCCGGCCGGCGACGGCGCCCCGTACAACCTGCCGCCGCTGGACGGTTTCGCGCCGCCGGCAGCCGGCCAGTTCTCCGCGCCGGGTGGTGAGCCTTTCGCCCCCGGCGGCGGCCAGTTCGACCAGCCCGACCCGAATCAGTTCCAGCCCGCCGGGTACGCGAGCGGCCAGTTCGTCGCGCCGGGGGCCGATCAGTTCCAGCCACCGAATCCCGCGCACGGCAGCGGCCAGTTCCCACAGCCGGACCCTGCTCAGTTCCAGCCCGGCCCCGGCGGGTTCGCGCCGCCCGACCCGAACCAGTTCCCGGCCCCGAATTACGCGGCCGGTCAGTTCGACCAGCCGAACCCGAACCAGTTCCAGCCCCCCGGTTCGGGCCAGTTCGACCCGTCCGCCGGCCCGCACGGTGGCGGCCGGTTCGACCAGGCTCCCGAGGCCGGCGGTTCGTATGGCAGCGGCCAGTTCGAGCAGCAGCCGGGCGGCTTCCAGGCACCGGGCGCCGAGGGCAGCGGATACGGCAGCGGCCAGTTCCAGGCGAACCCGAACCCCGGCCCGGCACAGCACAATCCGGAGCCTTCGTCCTATCCCGGCGCACCCGGCCCGGACGCGGGTGGCCAATTCGACCAGCCCCCGGGTGGATACGCCCCGGGCGGCGCGCCCGGCGCCGGTGCGGCACCCCAGGGCGATCCGGCGGGTGGCCCGATCTACAGCTGGGCTCCGCCGCCGATCCCGGCCGCGCCGCCGCTCCAGCAGCCGCCGTACCAGCAGGTACCGCCGCCCACGACACACAACCCGTCCACCGGGCAGTTCCCGGCGCCCGAATGGGGCGCGGGTCCGGGACAGTCCGCGCCTGGAGGCCGGCAACCGCAGCAGCAATTCCAGCAGCCGGGGCAACCGCCGCAGGGGCAGTTCCAGCCGCGGCATATGCCCGAACCGGGGCAGCCGGGGCATTCGGTCAACGACCTGAATCTGCTCAAACGCGCCCGTAAAGCCCCGCGCGGCGGCTGGCGGCGGGCGGTGCACAAGGTGTCGCGCGGGGTGATCAATCCCGGTGAATCGGCCGCGGATGTCGTCCACCGCGATCTGGTGAGCCGGGTGAACGCACCGGTGCACGGTGATTTCCGGATCGCGATCCTGTCGCTGAAGGGCGGGGTCGGTAAAACCACCACCACGGTCGGCCTGGGTGCCACCTTCGCCTCCCTGCGCGGCGACCGGGTGATCGCGATCGACGCCAACCCCGACCTCGGCACCCTGGCCCACCGGGTCCCGCGGCAGACCCGCTCCACCGTGCGCAACCTGCTCGAAGACCAGAACATCACCCGGTATTCGGATGTGCGGGCGCATACCTCGCAATCGCCGAGCCGGTTGGAAGTGCTGGCCAGCGAGCAGGATCCGGCGGTGTCGGAGGCCTTCAGCGAGGCCGATTACCGGCGCGCGATCGGAATCCTGCAGTCGTTCTACAACATCATCCTCACCGACTGCGGTACCGGGCTGATGCATTCGGCCATGTCGGGTGTACTCGATATGGCCAGCTCGCTGGTCCTGGTCACCTCACCTGCCATCGACGGCGCCCGCAGCGCCTCGGCCACCCTGGATTGGCTGGACTACCACGGGTATTCGCATCTCGTGCGGCAGACGGTGGTGGTGGTGAACGCCTCGCGGCGCGGTTCCACCTCGGTGAATCTGGACCATCTGCGCCGGCTGTTCCTCGACCGCACCCGCGCGGTGCAGGTGGTGCCGTTCGACGATCACCTCGCCGAGGGCGCGGAGATCGATCTGGAATTGGTGAGCAAGCCGACCCGGCAGGCGCTGCTGGAACTGGCCGCGATGGTCGCCGACGATTTCTCGAATGTGGACGGATACCCGTACGGCGGCAATCGCTACTGACCGGACCTCGACGGCGGCGGTTCCGCGGTGACCCGCCGGGCCGCCGCCGCGAAGGAGTCCAGGACGGCGGCGATGGCCGGGCGGGTATCGGCGCGCGGCCGGGTGACCAGGTCGTAGAGGCGGGCGGCGCGTACCCCGGTCAATCGCAACTGGGACAGCCCCGGATGGGTGACGACGTAGCGCGGCATGAGCGCGACCCCGTACCCGGCGGCGACCAGTGTTTCTATCATGCGGAAATCGTTGAGCCGCTGCACAATGCGGGGTTCGACGCCGGTCACCGTGGCGATCGAGCGCAGTACGTCGTCCACCGGGAAGCCGCCGCGCACGCTCAGCCACGCCTCCTCGGCCAGTTCGGCGGGGGTGACGGCGGGCTTGCCCGCGAGCGGATGATCGGGGGGTACGAGCACGTCGATGGGTTCGCGCATGAGCACCCGCGAGGCGATACGCGGCCCGGATACCGGCGCGGCGCGTTCGTCGCGGTGAGTGAGCACGATGTCGTAATCGGCGAGCAGGCGCGGGGTCTCGTGCGGGGGAACATCCTCGTCACCGGCCACGATCTCCACCCCACCGCCCGCCATCGCCGGAAGAACGTGCGGTAGCAGTAGCGCACCACCGGAGGGGAATACCGCGACCCGCACCTGCCCACGGGGCGAACCGCGGTAATGCGCCATCTCGGCGACCGCGCGATCGAGCGCGGCGAGCACCTCGTCGGCGCGAACCACGAGCGCGTGACCGGCGTCGGTGAGCCGCACCCGGCGCCCGCTTGGTTCGAGCAGGGTGACGCCCGCCTCACGGGTGAGCACCTTCAATTGCTGTGATACCGCCGACGGCGTCATGGACAGGGCCGTGGCGACGGCGCCGATCGTGCCGCGATCGGCGAATTCGCGCAGGATACGCAGCCGTTCCACGGAGAACGACGAACTGGCGGAAACCATTAAGGAATACTAAATCATCCGTCCATAACAATTCGATTGTGCTCACCGTTCGATACATCCCACGATTGATCGGTGACCGCCCGTGACCGCCTGCTCGCCCTGACCGTCATCCTGTTGTGGGGATTGAACTTCCTGGCCATCCGCGTGGGGCTCGACCACCTACCGCCGTTCTTCTTCGCCGCACTGCGTTTCGCGGTGATCGCGATACCGGCCCTGCTGTTCATCCCGCGACCACCGGTGCGGATCCGCTGGATCCTGCTCTACGGCACCGGATTCGGGATTCTGCAATTCGCCTTCCTGTTCACTGCCATGCGGGTCGGAATGCCGACGGGGCTGGCCTCGCTGGTCCTGCAGTCCTCGGCGCCGTTCACGGTGATGCTGGGCGCGGCGCTGCTGCGGGAACGACTACGACCGGTACAGGTGGCCGGGTTGCTGGTGGCGGTCGCCGGGATGGCCGTCATCGGCTGGAACCAGTTCGCGCACGCGGCGCTGCTACCGGTCCTGCTGACGCTGGCCGCCGGGTTCGGCTGGGCACTGGGCAATATCGGCGCCCGGCAGGCCAGTGTGGAATCGCCGGATGCCAACCCACTGCATCTCACCCTGTGGACGACGGCGGTCCCGGTGCTTCCGCTGCTCGCCATCTCGCTGATCTGGGAGGGTCCCGAGACCGGCCTGCGCGCGCTGGCGGGCAGTTTCTCCGCGGACGGATGGCCGGCACTGGCGGCGCTGGCGTACATCGTCGTGCCGGCGACGGTGATCGGGTCGGGGCTGTGGACGTACCTGATGAGCCGGTATCCGGCGGGTAGCGTCGCGCCGCTGTCGCTGCTGGTCCCGGTCGTCGGCTTCACCGGAGCTTGGATTTTCCTGGGCGAAACTCCGGCTCCGGCGAGTTTGATCGGGGGTGCGGTGGTGATCGCCGGCGCCTTCGCAGCCACCGCCGGCGCCCGGAAGACCGCACCCAGCGGTCCGACGCGAGCGGGCAGTGAGAAGGCCGTGCCGGACGCCGTGCGCCCGCTCGAGCCCGCGACCCGGTGAGCCGGCGAGCGGTCGATGCGGCACGAGTGGCATACCGCGTTTAAAGTATGGCGCGATAGAGACACCTATCCGGGTTAGGCAGTAGTAGACAATATGGCGCAGCATCGGTGGCCCGCCGCGGGCTCCGCAACGATTTCCGACCAGCGGACCGCCGGTACCGGGGATTTCTCCCGGCGCACCGTATTGCGCGCCACCGCCGCCGCAGGGATCGGTACCGCCGTCGCGGCGGCGCTACCCACCCGCACGGCACGCGCGGCTTCGAAGAGCCGGGTCGCGGTGCTGGGTGGCGGGGTCGCCGGGCTCACCGCGGCGCACGAGCTGGCCGAACGCGGTTTCGAGGTCACCGTCTACGAGCGCCGGGCGCTGGGCGGTAAAGCCCGCAGCATGGGCGTGCCGGGCACCGGTACCGACGGCCGTCCGGACCTGCCGGGCGAGCACGGCTTCCGCTTCTTCCCCGGTTTCTACCAGCACGTACCCGATACCATGCGGCGGATTCCGTTCGCCGCCAACGGCAACGGCGTATGGGACAACCTCGTAGCTGTCCCCGATGCCCGCTTCTCCCGGGCCGGCGGCGACGATATCCACGCCGCACTGGGATCCGCGGCGCTGACCACCGCGACACCGGAAGGTATGCGGGAGAGCCTCGGCTCGATGATCTCCACGCTGCTGAAGATGCCGTCCGAGGAAGGGCTGTTCTTCGCCAACCGGCTCCTGGTGTTCAACACCAGTTGCGACGCCCGGCGCCTGGAACAGTGGGAGCGCACCTCATGGCTGGATTTCGTCGGGGGGCATGCGCGTTCACACGAATTCCGGGCGCTGGTATCGCGCACGCTGACCAGCCTGCTGGTCGCGGCGAAGGACGATATGGCCAGCGTACGGACCATCGGCACCATGGGCGAACAGTTCCTCGGCAACCCGCTGCGAATCGGTTTCGACGGCGCCCTGGACCGAGTGCTCAACGGCCCGACCAATACCGCCTGGATCGACCCGTGGGTCACGATGCTGCGCCAACTGGGGGTGCGCTTCGAGGTCGGCGCGGAGGTCCGCGGGCTGGAGACCACCGGCCGCCGGATCACCGGCGCCCGGATCGTCACCGCGGACGGTGCGACGGAAACGGTGACGGCCGATCATTTCGTGATCGCCCTGCCCGCCGAACGCGCCCGGGAGCTGTGGAACGCCGATATCCTCTCCGCCTGGCCGGAACTGGCGAAAATGAGCCGGCTCTATACGGATTGGATGAACGGAATCCAGTTCTATCTGCGCCGCGGCACCACGCTCGGCGCCGGCCACAGCGCCTATATCGATTCGCCCTGGTCGCTCACCTCGATCGCTCAGAACACCCTGTGGGCCCGCAAACTGCCGGAATACGGCGACGGCACGGTGGCGGATTGCCTCTCGGTGGATATCTCCGACTGGAACACCCCCGGCATCCTGTTCGGCAAAACCGCCAAGGAATGCACGCCGGACGAAATCGCGCGGGAAACGTGGGCCCAGATCATCGCCCACCTCAACGACCGCGAGGAAGTACTGCGTGACGCCGATCTGCATTCATGGTTCCTCGACCCCGGTATCACCTGGCATGCCGACCGCGGCGAGAACAGCAACGCCGACCCACTGCTGATCAATACCGCGGGTTCCTGGGATGCCCGGCCCGAACCGCACGGTGGTGTGGAGAACCTCTATCTGGCCGGTGACTATGTGCGGACGAATATCGACCTGGCGACCATGGAGGGCGCCAACGAATCCGCCCGGGCCGCGGTGAACTCGCTGCTCGACGTGATCGGGTCGGACGCACCCCGCTGCCGCACCTACACCCTCTACCGCGCCGTCGAACTCGAACCGCTACGCCGTGCCGATGCCGCCGACTACGCCGCCGGGCGCCCGAACCGGTTCGATATCCAATTCTGATACCGCCCGCCGAGGCGACCCTCGACTCCCCGCGACCGAACCCGCAACGCATCGGGGCCAGGAGTCCAGCGGGCCTCGTTCGGGGTATACCTCCCCGCGCCGCGTGAGGGCCGCCGTGGTGAATCATTAGACTGCGCGGCGTGGCAGATATCTCGGTGCGAGGGCGAACCGCCCTCCGGGTGGCGAACGCGGCAGCGTGGGCCTCCCGCAAAGCAGGCCGTGGCAACGGTTCGATGATCGGCGGGCTCCTCGCGCTGCGTATCGACCCGGGCATCATGAAACAGCTCGGCCGCGGTCGGCGCACGGTGCTCATCACCGGGACCAACGGCAAATCCACCACCACCCGCATGACCACCGCCGCCCTGAGCACCCTCGGCGAGGTGGCTACCCAGGCCGACGGCGCGAATATGGACGCCGGGATCGTCTCCGCGCTCAATGTGCATCGCGACGCCCCGCTGGCCGCCATCGAGGTGGACGAACTACATCTGCCGCATGTCACCGATGCCCTGAAGCCCGAAGCGGTCGTGCTGCTGAACCTGAGCCGCGATCAGCTGGACCGGGTCGGCGAGATCAATATGATCGAACGCCGGCTGCGGTCCGGACTGGCCCGGCATCCGGATACCGTCGTCATCGCCAACTGCGACGATGTGCTGGTCACCTCGATCGCCTACGACCATCCCAATGTGGTGTGGGTCGCGGCCGGCAGCGGCTGGGCGATGGACGCCACCAGCTGCCCGCGCAGCGGGGAGCCGATCCTCTGGGAGGGTACGCACTGGCACAGTACGGGCACCGATTTCGCCCGCCCGCAGCCGGATTGGTGGCTGGACGGGGACAAACTCTGCGGGCCGGACGGGGTCCGGCTGCCGCTGCGGCTGGCGCTGCCCGGCCGTGCGAACCGGGGTAACGCCGCCCAGGCGGTGGCCGCGGCGGTCGCGCTGGGTGCCGACGCGGAACAGGCCTGCGCGGCCACCGGCACGGTGCAGGAGATCGCCGGCCGGTACCGCACGGTGCAGATCGGCGAACATGCCGCCCGGCTGCTGCTCGCCAAGAACCCGGCCGGCTGGCAGGAGGCGCTGTCGATGATCGACCACAGCGCGGCCGGCCTGGTGATCGCCGTGAACGGGCAGGTACCCGACGGGGAGGATCTGTCCTGGCTGTGGGACGTACGCTTCGAGCACTTCGAGGATGTGCACGTCGTCGCCGCCGGCGAGCGCGCCACCGATCTGGCCGTGCGGCTCACCTACGCCGGGGTCACGCACACCACCGTGCCCGACCCGGTCCGCGCGATCGCCTCCTGCCCGGCCGGGCAGGTCGAGGTGCTGGCCAACTACACGGCATTCCGCGATCTGAACCGTGACCTCCGGGAGCGCGCACAATGAGCGAATCAACCGTCCGGATCGGGCTGGTACTGCCCGATGTGATGGGCACCTACGGCGACGGCGGCAACGCCGTGATCCTGCGGCAGCGGCTGCGCTGGCGCGATATCGACGCCGAGATCGTGGAGATCACCCTGCCCGACCCGGTGCCGGACTCACTCGATATCTACACCCTCGGCGGCGCCGAGGATTCCGCCCAGCGCCTGGCGACCCGCCACCTGCTGCGCTACCCGGGACTGCAGACCGCCGCCGGTCGCGGCGCTCCGGTGCTGGCCATCTGCGCGGCCATCCAGGTGCTCGGCCAGTGGTACGAGACGTCCAGCGGTGAACGGGTGGAGGGGGTCGGGCTGCTGGACGCCACCACATCTCCCCAGCGCACGCGCGCGATCGGCGAAGTGACGACCACTCCGCAGTTGCCCGGGTTGTCCGCGCCGCTCACCGGGTTCGAGAACCACCGCGGTGGCACATCCCTCGGGCCCGGTGCGACCGGTTTGGCCCGGGTGACCCGCGGCGTCGGCAACGGGGTCGGCGACGGCCTGGAAGGCGTGGTGCAGGGGTCGGTGCTGGGTACCTATATGCACGGCCCCGCCCTGGCCCGTAATCCCGAACTCGCCGACTACCTGCTCTGCCGGGCCCTCGGCGTCGACTCGCTCCCACCGCTGGACCTCCCCGAGGTGGACCAGCTCCGCCGCGAGCGATTGAAGGTCTGACGGCGTGAGCTATGACCATATGCTGCTCCCGTCCGGTGTCGCCGCCACGCCCGCCGAGGTCGATGCGTATTTCGTGACGCAGGAGGGGCGGGCGGAGACCGAGCCGGTCGCGGCGCTGGCGCGCGAGTTGAACGATCGCAATGCGGAACTCCCGGAGGAGGACAGCTTCCTCAGCGCGCCGGTGGGCGGTGTGCCGTACGGGGCCGCATTGCATATCGCCAGTCCCTACGATGCGATCGGTTTCGTCCGGAAGCTGGTGTTCGAGCTGGCCACGCCCCGCGACTACGCGGTCTACGACCCTCAACTGGCCTGGTTGGTCGATCCCGCCGGCCATATCCCGGTTACCGTCACCCACGGCGGCGCCGGAGAGTTCCCCTATCTCACCGAGACCCTGGCCGATTTCTGGGTCCGCGGCCTCGCCGACCCGAACCCGTACCTGATCGTGGAACGCGCCGACCAGGTCTACATCCAGACCTACCGGGAATCAGAGCAGGATTTCACCCTCGAATATCGCGACGGCGCCCCCGACCGGCATTTCACCACCCAGGTCACCGGCCCCGACACCGTGGCGGAGCTGATCTGGGCCTGGACCCGCCGCGACCAGGAACGCCTCGCCCAGCTGCCCTGGAAACGGCTGGACCTGTGACCACCCGCTGACCTCGTAGGAACCGATAACTCCCGGAGCCGAACGCAACCACGGCGGCGCCGAGTCTTACGAGGCCCCGAGTGGTTCACACAACCCCGAAACCCAACGCAACCACGGCGGCGCCGAGTTCACCGAGGCCCTCAGAGGTCCACATAACCCCGGAACCCGGACGCAACTACGGCGGTGCCGAGTCTTACGAGGCCCTGAGAGGTTCACACAACCCCGAAACCCAACGCAACCACGGCGGCGCCGAGTCTTACGAGGCCCCGAGAGGTTTTGGCCCGTGCCCGGGGGGGAAGGCCGGGGGGGGGGGGGGGCGGCCCCCGCGGGGGGGCGCGCCGCGCCGCGGGGCCCGCCGCCCCCCCCCCCCCCCGGGGACCAAGGGGGCCAAAACCCGTGCCGCCGGAGGCGGCACCGAAAACACAGCCCCACCCCCGTGCGCCGGACGCGCGCAATAAACTCAACGGGTGCTCATCAGGTTCGGTTCCGCCCGTGTGGTGGACCCTCGCGACGCCGCCCGCGTTCGCGGTGCGGTGGCCGGCCTGATTTCGGGGACCGTTTCGGTGGCCGGTCACGGCTGGGCGGCACCCGGGGCGGTCCCGGACAGTACGGGGATCATGTTGCTCGGTGCCGCCGCGGCCCTGCTCGGTGCGTTGGTCGCGGGCCTGCGCCCGCTGCGCACCGGCGCCGCCGGTCTGACCGCCGTGCTCACCGCCGGACAGTTGCTCGGCCATATCTGCTTGGGCTGGGGTTCCGGCCATCTTCATCACGGTGATCTGCAGCTGACGCCGGCGATGATCGCGGCGCATATCCTGGCCGCCGGTGTCGCTGCCGTGGTGATCCGCGGCGCCGAATCCGCCTACCGGGTCTGCGCGGCGACGCTGTGCCGCGTGATCTCCCTGCTGCCGCGCGTTCCGGCGGTTGCCGGGCCGGTCGTCCTCCGGATCGCGTATCGCGACCGCGTGGTCCCGCGCATACTCGTCACCGGTTCGTGCGGTACCCGGGCCCCACCGGCCGGCGTCCTGGTCTGATATCCCGCCCGCCGCGAGCCGCGCTTCCCCGTGTCGCGTCTGCGTTCGCGCCGGTTTCCCTCTCCCCGGCAGCCTGTTCCCGGCTGCCGAGGTATGCGCGCACCCTCCGGATTCTTCCGCCGTGCGCCGAACCAGCACAGGACGTAGGTAACCAGCCTTGAGTACCACCGAGATCGCCGCGGCGCGCGAAGCGGCCGCCGCGACGACGACCACAGCTACGCCGGGCAAGGGTGCGTTCCGCGCGCTCGCGCTCCGGCTGCATTTCTACGCCGGCCTCTTCGTCGGCCCGTTCCTCTTGATCGCGGCGGTGACCGGCGCCCTCTACGCGATCTCCCCCACCCTGGAATCGTTCGTCGACCGGGATCTGCTGTACACCGATTCGCAGGGGCCGCAGCGACCGCTGTCCGAGCAGGTCGATGCGGGCGTCGCCGCGCGCCCGGACCTCACCCTGGTGGCCGTGGCCCCGGCACCCGCGCCCGGTGAGACGACCCGAGTGCTGTTCAGCGATCCCGCGCTGGGCGAATCCGAGCGCCGGTCGGTTTTCGTCGATCCGGTCACCGCACGGCCCGTGGGCGAATCGGTGGTGTACGGAAGTTCCGGCGCACTGCCCCTGCGGGCCTGGATCTCGCAGGCGCACCGGCATCTGCACCTGGGTGAACCGGGTCGGCTGTACTCCGAACTGGCGGCTTCGTGGCTGTGGCTGATCGCCCTGGCCGGGCTGGTGTTGTGGGTACGGCGGGTGCGGGCGCGCCGGCAGCGCAACTCGCCGGTTTGGCTGTTCGCTCCCGACCTGTCCCGCGACGCCCGTAAACGGCGGCTGAACTGGCACGGGGTGGTCGGCGTGTGGATCCTGCCGGTCCTGCTGTTGCTGTCGGCGACCGGGCTGACCTGGTCGACCTACGCCGGGGCCAATATCGAACAATTGCGGGAGAACCTCAGCTGGACCACGCCCGCGGTCGAGACCGCGCTACCGGACGCGGCGGCGGCCCCGGATCATTCCGGCCACTCCGGCCACCACGGCGGGCCCGTCGTGACTCATACCGTTCCCGCCGAGCGGGTCCGGCAACTCGACACCGTCGTTGCCGCCGCCCGCGATGCCGGAGTTACCCAGCCGGCCGAGATCAGCGTTCCCGCCGACGACAGCAGCGCGTTCGCGGTCAAGGAACGGCGGATGCCGGGCACGCTCACCGTCGACGCGGTCGCAGTGGACGGCGCCACCGGCACGATCACCGACCGGCTGCCCTATGCGGAGTGGAACCTGATGGCCAAACTGGCCAACTGGGGTATCCAGCTGCATATGGGCCTGATGTTCGGCCTGCTCAACCAGCTGCTTCTGCTGGCCGCGATGGTCGGCCTGATCACGGTAATCGTGCGCGGCTACCTCATGTGGTGGCGCCGCCGCCCGGCCACCGCCGGGACCTGGCGCGCCGTGGGCAAACCGCCGCGCCGCGGCGTCCTGCGGCGGTCGGTGAAACTCGTGGTCCCGGTGTCGGTGGCGGCAGCGCTGATCGGCTGGTTCGCGCCGGTATTCGGTCTCAGCCTGCTCGCCTTCCTGATGGTCGATATCGTCCTCGGCCGGATCCGCCGTCCCCGGCCGGCCGGCTGACTGCGGCGGCAGTGCCGCGCCGCGCACGGTATCCACCGGCGACCGGCCGCGGCGCATCGTCATATCCGAGCCCGGCCCGGCAGAACAGGTGCTGGCGAGCCTGCTACCCGGCTTTCGGAACGGCGCGCCCGGGCGAACGGTACGGTTCACCCGGCGCGTCCGGCGCCCGCCGCGGCAACGGCTTCGAAGGTCCGTGAGCGGAATCCGAGATCCGCCAGCCGCTGCCGGACCGCCGCGGCGATCCGTTCGGCCTCGGCGGTGTCGACCAGCGCGATGATGCTGCCGCCGAATCCGCCGCCCACCATGCGGGCCCCGTGCGCGCCGGTCTCCTGCGCGGTGGCCACGGCGGCGTCCAGGACATCGGTGGAGACGGCGAAATCGTCACGCAGCGAGGCATGGCCCTCGTTCAGCAGGGGCCCGATCGCCCGCGGGTCCTTGCCGTCGCGGAGCAGTCCGGCGAAACTCCGCACCCGGTCGTTCTCGCTCACGACGTGGTGGGCGCGCCGGTAGAGCACGGGGTCGGTGAGGGCGGACAGTTCACCGATACTGCCGATATCGCGTAGTGATCCCACACCGAGTGCCGCCGCGGCGGCCGCGCATTCGGCGCGCCGGTCGGCGTATCCGCCGCCGGCGTGCTCATGGGTCTGACCCGTATCGATGACCAGCAGCCGCAGTCCCGCCGCCGCGAGATCGAACGGAATCTGTTCGAAGCCACCGGTTTCCGCGCTGCGGAAGGCGCGGACGTCCAAGAACAGCGCGTGCCCGGCCGTGCAGAGGATCGACGCGGCGTGATCGAGGATGCCGGTGGGCGCGCCGACGTAGTCGTTCTCCGCGGCGCGCGCGATATCGATCAGTTCCCGGTCACCGGTATCCGGCGCGCACAGGTCACGCACAGCGACAGCGGTGGCACAGCACAGCGCCGCCGACGAGGACAATCCCGCACCGGCCGGGACGGCGCCGTCGAATTCCAGGTCCAGCCCCGCGATCGGATGACTGCGCCGCCCGAACTCGGCGAGAACACCCAGCGGGTACCGGGCCCAGCCCGGTACCCGCTCCCGCTCGGCAGCCAGGGCTGCCGCCGCCAGGCGCACCGGTTCCGCCGGGCGCTGCCGCGACCGCACCCGCAGCAGCTCGTCCGCGTGCCGCGCGCCCCGGCATGTGACGGCGAGCGGTATCGCGATCGGCAGCACGAACCCGTCGTTGTAGTCGGTGTGTTCACCGATCAGGTTGACCCGGCCCGGCGCCGACCAGGTGCGCCCGGAAGCGGTCCTCTCGCGTTCTGTCACCGGACCACCGTACGAGCCGCGGCGGGCGCCCGGTCGGTACCCCACCGGCGATAGCGACACCCGTTACGACGTTGTTGTGCCAACACAGCGACAAATTCGGCAGTGCATGTCATCATCGGACCAACAGTCCAGTTTTTGTGTCGAACGTCGGAGCGTTCGGCTCGGACATCCCCTCGTACAGGAAGACTCGGTTTCGTCAGCCGCCGCTCGCCGGGCAGGTAGCGCACGACAGACAAGGATTTCCGACCTGAGACGCGGCTCGATTTCACCGGGAATGGAGCGACCACAAGGGGGGCTGATGATCATCAGCGATCCACAGCGTGCAGGACGGTACGGTTTCCACGGGATACGTTGCTGGGCGGTGCTTTCGGCGGTCGCCGGTATGGCGGTCGCGATTCACCTGGTCGTCGATTCCCGCGTCCTGTCCTTCGTCGTGGCGATATCGGTCGCGCTGGGCACTCTGGCGGCGATCGTGATCGGCGTGCGGCGGCACCGGCCCGAGCCGGCGTTGCCCTGGTACCTGGTCGCGGTGGCCACCGTCCCGTTCGCCACGGGCACTGTGGTCCGCGAACTGTCCCCGGCGGCGTCCACCCCTCTCGACGAGATCTGCACACTCACGGGATATATCGCCACGGCCTTGGCGGCGGCGCTCTGGCTGCGGCCACGGCAGGCCCGGGCGCACCCGGATGTTCTGCTCGATTCGGGGTTGATCGGGCTCGGCGCACTGCTGGCCTCGTGGATATTCCTCATCGCCCCCGTCCTGCACTCCGCGGAAGCGGGCATGAACACCCTGACCGCGGTGGTCTTTCCGGTATTCGACGCCCTGATGCTCACCCTGCTCGCCCATTCCCTGGCTACCTCCAGTCGTTCGGAAACTTCGCTGCGCCTGCTGCATCTCGGGGTGGGCGGCACTTTGCTCACCGATATCGGTTACCGGCTGGCTGCCGCCGGCGCGTTGACGGTGGATCCGGATCTGCTGCTGCTCCCGCTACTGACCGCGTATGTGGCGGTAGGCGCGGCGGCATTGCATCCCACGATGCGGGTGTTGAGTGCGCCGCGATCGATCCGGCTGCATCATTCGCGGCAGCGGGCGAGCGTTATCGCGGTCGCCCTGGTGGTTTCGTCGCTCGTGCCGGTGGCGCGGGCGCCACTGCACCCGCTCGACCAGGTCATCGTCTCGTCCGTGCTGGCCCTGCTGCTCATCGGGTTGCTGATCCGCAGCGAACGTGCCATCGGGCGTAGTGCACGCAGCGAACGACAGGCCCAGTACCAGGCCGATCACGATCCGCTCACCGGTCTGCTGAATCGTTCGGCGCTGCTGCGGGTCCTGCACCGCGAACACCGCGACTGGGCCGAGCGACCGCTGTGCCTGCTGTTCATCGATCTGGACGAGTTCAAGGCGATCAACGACAGCTACGGCCATGCGGTCGGCGACGAGTTGATCGCCGAAGCCGCGCACCGGATCCGCACGGCCGTGCGCCGCGACGATGTGGTGGCCCGGTACGGCGGTGACGAATTCATCGTGCTGGCACCGCTGGACCGCGACGAGGCAACCACAATGGCCGAACGCCTGCTGGGCACCTTCATGAAACCGTTCCAGCTCACCATCGGCGAGGTTCCGCTTACTGCCAGTATCGGTCTGGCCTGCGACGGACCGCGCGATACCGACGCCACGGTCTACGATCTCATCCGCGACGCGGACGCGGCCATGTACCTGGCCAAACGCCGTGGGTTCGGCTATATGTTCCACGACGCGATGCGTCACACTCCCGCGGAGCCGATCCAGCACGGCTGGCATCCCAGGGAAACAGCAGTCTGATTCGTCCCGCTGCCGGGCCGGGGAAGATCCCGCCGGACAGGCCCTGCCCGTCCGCGAACAGGGTTCGGCCCCGGGCCCCGCGCGCAGCTCAGTCCGAAAGTTCTTCGAGCAGTTTCCGGGCCTGCTCCAACTCCGCTTGTAACTGTTGCACTTTGGCTTCCTGCGCTCCCCGTACCGACTCGAGCAGGCCCTCCACCACTTCGGCGACCTCGGGATGCAGCAGTTTCGCCGCTTGCGCCACGGCCGGCCCGGAGACCGGTACCGCGCGCGCGGTGCGTTTCTTGCCACTGGTCACGTCGACGGTCCATTCGCCTTCCGCGGTGCCGTTGATGGTGACCACTACCTCCGGCGCCTTCGTCTTACGAGCCGCGGGGGCCTTGGCGGCCTTGGCGGGGGCCGGGGTGGTCCGCGGTGCGGGTGCCGGTTTCGGCTCGGCGGCCGTCTTGGTCACGGCAGCGGATGCGGGCTGGGACGCGGCGGTGGGCACGGGCGCTTCCTTCGTCTCGGGGGCAGGTTTCGGCTCGGACACGGTTTTCGGTGCCGGTGCGGGAACCGGCCGATCACGCGGTGGTTTGGCGAGCGTCACCTCGGTGGGCCCGAAGGACAGTACATCCTTGGAGCCGGTCGGGCGGATCTGCAGGAAATCACCGTCGGCCGGATCGCCGAGCGAGACCACCTTGCCCGACCGCCCTTCGGTGACTCCGACCGCCGCGGCGGTGAACCACACCATCGGCGGACGGCCGGCCTCGATCTCCGCGGCGATCTGTTCGAGGTCTTTGTCGGACAGCGGTTTCGGCTTCGCGTTCGAGGATGTTCGCGACGGCATGGGCACTCCGGGGCAATCTCACTGTTTCGTCCAATAGCTGCGTGCACAGATGATGCCGCACCGCACCGACATCTTCACACGCAGGCAGTCCGATACCCGCCCAGAGCCGATAGAACGTGTTCTACTATGGCCGCCATCCCGGACACCGAAGGAGACACCGTGCCGCTCGACCCGACCACCACGGAGCTACGCGATGCCGTCCTGGCCTCCCCGCGCGCGGTGGCGGCGCACGACCGGGATACCTGGGTGGGGCTGTTCGCCCGTACCGCGGTGGTCAACGATCCGGTCGGTTCGGCACCGCATACCGGGCACGAGGCGATCGCCCGGTTCTACGACACGTTCATCGCCCCCAACGACATCGCCTTCGATGTGACACACGATTTCGCCGGGCCCGCGACCGTGCTGCGCGACCTCACCATCACGATCACCATGCCGTCCGGCGCCAGGGTGCGGGTACCCATGCATCTGCGCTACGAGATCACCGAGGAAGACGGCGCCCTGCGTATCGCCTATCTCGCCGCCTACTGGGAACTGCTGCCCATGGTCGCGCAACTCCTGGGCACCGGAATCGCCGGCCTGCGCGCCGGAACCGGTCTCGGCGGGCTACTGCTGCGGAACCAGGGCGTGGCCGGGCTCACCGGAATGGCCCGGGCTTGTACGGGAATCGGCCGGACCGGTAAGCGCATCGCCCACCGGTTGTGCACGGCGGCCGCCGCGGGCGATACGGCGACGGTGACCGCACTCGCCGGTGGCCGCGACACCGTGCGGCTGTGGTCGGGTGCAGCGATCCCGCCCGCCGAGCTGGCCGCGCGTGCCCGCGGGCTGCGTTGCGGTAAAACCCTGGCGGCGGGCCGATCGGTGACCATCAGCGGAGAGACCCCAGCGGGCCCCGTACTGCTGATCGCCGATTTCGATCCGCTGGCGCCACGTATCGAGACGCTACGCGTCTACACCGACCCCATCGCCTGACCATCCACTCGGCGCACGGTCCGCGCCGAGGCGGTCCGACCGGGGCGTGCGCCTCGAAATACCGCCATCGTCCGTGGTCACAGCACCCTTCGGAAGCTGTCTACCGGCGAGCTATTTACTGGGACGCCGAGTACCGGTAAATTTTTCCGTAGAGAGATGCATGCCATACGCACGAGGAGGCACCGATGACGCCGTCGACTCTGCCCCGGGCTCCGAAACTGGATGCCCGGTATCGCGAGATGCTGGAAACGCTGTCCGAGGGCTCGGTTCGCCGCCGGTTCGACCCCTACCTCGATATTGATTGGGACGCGCCGGAACTCGCCCTGGACCGGGACGATCCACGGTGGATCCTCTCCCCCGATTACGACCCGCTCGGCGCCACCAGCTGGTACCGGCAGCAGCCCACCGAGAAACAGATCGAGATCGGGCGGTGGCGGATCGCCAATGCCATCAAGGTCGGCGCGGCCTTCGAAACCGTTCTCATCCGCGGCATGATGCAGTACATCGCGAAACTCCCCAACGGATCCCCGGAGTTCCGCTACTGCCTGCACGAGATGACCGAAGAGTGCAACCACATCCAGATGTTCCAGGAGCTGGTGAACCGGATCGGTGACGACGTTCCGGGTATGCGCCCGATCTTCCGGGCATTGTCCCCGTTCATCGGCGTGGCCGGCGGATACGCGCATGTCGTGCTGTTCCTCGGCATCCTGGGTGGTGAGGAGCCGATCGACCACTATCAGAAGGCGATGATCCGCAACGGCGCGAATCTGCCACCGCTGGTGGTGCGGGCGATGGAGATCCATATCGCCGAGGAAGCCCGCCATATCTCGTTCGCCGGCGAATTCCTGCGCGCGCATATCGCGAAACTCGGGCCGGTCTCCACCGCATTGTGCGGGATCTCCTTCCCGTTGGCGCTGCGCTGGCTGGCCGGGGAGATCATGGCGCCGCCGCCCGAGTTCGCGCGCCGGTTCGATATTCCCCGCGAGGTCATCAAGGAAGCCTTCTGGCGCAGCCCACACGCCCGCGGCATCCTGGCCGGTTATTTCGGCGATATGCGCACCCTCGCCGACGAGCTGGGGCTGATGAATCCGGTCACCACGCGGCTGTGGCGGGCGCTGGGTATCGACGGCGATCGCGCGCGCTATCGGAGCGAACCGGAACGCCGGGTACGGCCCGCCGTGGCCTGATCCGGACCGGCCGGGCCGGGCGACGATGTCCGGCCCGGTCCTCGCTCACGAGCTCGCGGCGAGCCTGGCGATCACCTGGGCGAGTTCCCGGTCGGGATCGACGGCGATACCCACACCTCTGGCCGCACCGTCGAGCACGTACCAGGCATAGTCGGCCAGATCCGCCACCACCTGGGCACGGGTGCGGGCAGGCCGCGGCTCGGCGACCCAGGCGGCGAGCACGCCTTCGACCATCGTCACCACCGCGAACGGCACCGGCTCCAGCGCCGCGGCGTCGATACCCGCGATCTCCGCGATCGCCTCGATCAATTCGCGCGACCGCGCCGATATCCGCATTTTCAGGCTGCTGATCGCGTCGGTGTTGTCCGGCCCGCCCGCCGGCGGTCCGGACCGCGCGAAGGCGGTGAGGTTGGGATGATCGCCCATCCAGTCCGCCACGGCCCGCACCGTGCGGGTGATGATCTCGCGCACCGATCCGGTGGTCACGTCCAGTTGCGCGTCCAGTACCGCCCCGAGATCGTCGATCAGATACGAGCGGATCCGCCGATCCAGATCGTCACGGCCACTGAACTGCCGGTACAGCGCCGATTTGGCCACCCCGGCCCGTTTCGCGATCTGCAGCACCGGGATCTCCGCCCCGGGCGGTTTCTCCTCGAGCAGTTCGACGGCGGCCCGCAGGATCAGCCGCTGACGTTCGGTGTTGTGCTGCGCCCAGCGCGCCTCGTAGCCGTTCACCGCCCCCGGGATCCGCGACCGCGGCGAAACCACCGACATGCCGGGCAGTCTACCCATCCGCACCGCTGCCGACGGCGATACGCCGACCCGCCGGCCGACACCGCCGGGCACTTCTTCACATCGATTTCACCTGTTCCGGGATCCTGCAACGGCAAATGAAAGAACATTTACACATCCATTAATGATGGATTTCCGGCACGCGCATCGTAATGCCACCGCCATATTCTACGTACCGGTCGTTATGTCGCTCATGATCGTGCATCGCGCGGCCGCGCACCACGGAAGTCGTTCCGGCACAGACTTTTCCACATTACCGGCGCACGGGTTCGAAGAGGCCACTTCGAATCAGGGGAATCGAGGCGCAACGAATCCGTGTGCAGTTCGATCGAAAAAGGCTAGAATTACGGCACATTGGTACCGGGCGGGTCCGGCGATCTGCTGTCACAACGTTGCTCGGTCGCGGGAATTCCCGGCGAACCGGTTTTCGGGGGCGGCGAAATCGACACTGCGTACCCACACGCGGTGACCCGCCGGCGCACCACGCGTACAGGAGGCAAGGATGCCCGACAACACCGGCCCCGAGGAGAACGACGTGGAAACGACCGCCGAGCACACGCCCGTGATCTGGCCCGAACCGAGCAGGCTGGATTCCTGGTGGCGTGACATCATGACCGACCCGGGATCGGCGAGCACAGCCGGCGAACCGGAACCGGTCCCGCCGACGCTCACCCGCAACGCGTGATCCCGGCCGACCGGCCGGGCACGGGTGACGCCCCGGCGCGACCGGTCGCCGTTCATCGCGGCGTGAGCCGCACCAGCGGGATCTCGCGCGTGGTTCGTTCCTGATAGTCGCCGTACACGGGGTAGTCGGCGACAATCTTCGGCCACAGCGGTGCCCGCTCCGCGGAGGTCAGCACGTGCGCCGTCATCGGCCTGCGTGGTCCGTTGCGAAACGAGACCTCGACCGCGGGGTGGTCCCGGAGGTTGTGATACCACGCGGGGTGCATCGGGTCACCGGCCCGGGAGGCGACGATGATGTACTCGTCGCCGTCGACGACCGGGGCGGTGAGCATCACCGAGCGCGGCCGGCCGGACTTCCGGCCGATGGTGGTCAGCTCCAGCGCCGGCATCCCGAAGTACTCGGTACCCAGGCGCCCGAAGCTGAGGCACAGTAGGGCCCGGTGCACCGTATTGACGGCCCTGAGGGTGAAATTCGACGGCATAACAGGTGATCCTCCGGTTCGCGGCAGCGCGTATCAGCAAACCAGCTCCGGCCGCCGCCCGGCAACGGCTACGCCCGGACCGACGCCCACCGGCCGGGCCGGAGCTCCGGTCGCCGGATGCACCGCGGGCCGGCGCACACCGCCAAGGCGCCGGTCCGCAGCCCGGCCCGCGGACCGGCGCAGCCGGATCCGTTGCGTCCGCGCGGCGTTCGCGACTCGCCGCGCACGCCCTGTTGCCGGCGCGTGACCTCCGCAGTGGCCGGGCCACGAATTACACGAATGCAATTCGACCGACAATTGCCGAGGCGTCGCGAAAATACTTGCTCTCACCAGTTTCTGGAGGCGGTTTATTGTCGGCAACGCCGCCGGTCTGCCGATCGCCACTCGTTCACGGCCGTGAATAACTGTTGATTTGCTGTAGATCACCCATTCAAACCGGGAGCCGCGGGAGCAGGGGGACGGAAACCGTGGGACAGGGTTCGGGGGATGCGACGGTCGGCGCAATACCGCCGCCGCCGCCGGCGCCGGCTGCCGAGCCGCAGCCGCGCCGAGTTACCCACCCGGCAGCACCCTCGGCCCACTCACCGGTGGGCCCGGCCGACACCATGACGCATCCCGACCTCCCCGCGAAACCCACCGCTACACCTCGCCCAGGACAGTAAGGAGGAAGGTGACGACACGCCGCGACACAAGAGAAAGCCCCGGAGAGGATGTCCTCTCCGGGGCTTCCCGGTAGTAGCGGGGACAGGATTTGAACCTGCGACCTCTGGGTTATGAGCCCAGCGAGCTACCGAACTGCTCCACCCCGCGTTGGGTGAAAACAACATTACACACGGCCCTGCAAATATGCCAAATCGGCAGGTCAAGGCACTTTCTCGACGCCATCGACCGACACAAGAAGCTAGGAACCGGAGCTTCCGCCACGAAAACCGAGCAAATCGGCCGACGCGCCGCCGAGACCTTCCCGCAGATGTCGCATCCGAACGTTAACCGATCGGTTGCCCCCGATCTCGAAGCGGATACGCGTGACACGAATTACGGTTTTTCAGTGATCCCCGTCACATTTCAGTGTTATCGAACAGTCGACCGGGTAGCTGAAAACCCGATTATGACCAGCAGTTTTCCATATATTCCAGGTCTCCGCCAATACAGATATTGATAGTTATCGATACGTGATCTGCGGAGATTTCTTCGTTACGGTCGTTCCCAGGCCCCGACCAGACCGGGACGGGCCGGCCGAACCGGAGAACACCGGAGACCCTGTCCCACGGTTCGGATCAAACCCCGACACATCACCTGGGGACAGGGGCACGCAGCTTCCAACGCGCTGCCGGTGGGCACAGGGAGGGATTCGCATATGACCAAGACCCGAAAGTTCAGCACCCGCGCCCTCGGCCTGACCGCTATCGCCGGGGCTCTCGTTGCCGTACCGTTCGGTCTTTCCACCGCCACCGCCTCGGCCTACTCGGGCAACTGGGACGCTGTCGCCCAGTGCGAGAGCAGCGGCAACTGGTCCACCAACACCGGCAACGGCTACTACGGCGGCCTGCAGTTCTCCCAGAGCACCTGGGAGGCCAACGGCGGCACCGGCCTGGCGAGCAACGCCAGCCGCGAAGAGCAGATCGCGGTCGCCGAGAACGTGCTCGCCACGCAGGGCCCCGGCGCCTGGCCGGTGTGCGGTTCGTACCTGTGACACCGCACGGCGCGTCATAACGCGCCGGTCACCGCGTGAACGAAGAGGCGCTGCCGTCCACTGTGGATGGCAGCGCCTCTTCCGTTTACGGCCCCGCCTATCGGGGCCGGTAGAGCGGAACCCTTATCCCCCGGCGTCCTGATAGGCCTTGACCGCGGCCTCCCGCTCGTCGAGCG
>NZ_JARWPM010000042.1 GCF_029869215.1 Nocardia carnea | reverse complement strand
CCCCCCCCCCCCCCCCCCCCCCGCCCCGGGGGGGCCCCGCCCCCCGGGCCCCCCCGGGGGGGGCGGGGCGGCCCACCAGCCGGTGGCGATCTTGGTGACCGTGGTGATCACCGCGAGCAGGATCGCCCAGCCGAGCACCGGGGGGATGCTGCGCGGGTCGGTGGTCAGCCCGAACAGGACGAAGAACATCGCGGCGAACAGGTCGCGCAGCGGTTCGAGGATCTTCGTGGCATTGTGCGCGGTGGTATCGGAGATCGCGATACCCAGCAGGAACGCCCCGACCGCCGCCGATACCTGCAATGCGGAGGCCACCCCGGCCACCAGCAGCGCCGAACCCAGCAGTTTCAGCAGGAAGATTTCGCGGTCCTCGCTCGCCACGATCGCCGAAACGTATTTTCCGTACCGGAACGCCACCACGAGTACGACCGTGACCGCCGCCAGGGCGATCGCCAGGGATTGCAGACCCGCCACGAAACCCAGCCCGGCCAGTACCGCGGTCAGCACCGGCAGGTAGGCCGCCATCGCCAGATCCTCGAAGACCAGGATGGACAGGATCACCGGGGTCTCGCGGTTACCGAGCCGGCCAAGATCGTTGAGAACCTTCGCGATGATGCCGGAGGACGAGATATAGGTGACGCCCGCCATGGCCAGCGCGCCGGTGGGACCCAGCCCCAGAAGTAATGCCACGATCACGCCGGGTGTCGCGTTGAGCACCAGGTCCAGCAGACCCGCCATCCAGGATCTGCGCATACCGGTGAAGAGCTCGGCCGCACTGTATTCGAGGCCGAGCAGCAGCAACAGCAGGACCACGCCGATCTCGCTGGCGAGATGGATGAATTCGTCGGCCTCGTGGAGTTCGAAGAAACCGCCTTCCCCGAACACCAGGCCACCGAGCAGGTACAGGGGTATCGGGGACATGCCGATCCGGGCCGCGATGCGTCCGAGCACGCCGAGCCCGAAGAACACCGCCCCCAGCTGGATCATCGCCAGCGTGGTCGCATTCATCGCCGTGGAGTCAGCCGTCTTTCAGGATGTCCGCGGCGTTGTCGAGACCCTCCGACGTCCCCACCACGATCAGCACATCCCCACCGGTGAACACGAAATCGGGCCCGGGTGCGGGCATGGCCTGCCCCGCCCGCATCACCGCCACGATCGAGGCCTTGGTCCGGGTTCGCATCCGCGTTTCGCCCAGCGTCCGCCCGTCGTACGGGGAGTTCTCCCCGACCGGGAGTTGCCGGGTGTTCACCCCGTCCATATCGCGGTGTTCGTTGCGCAACTGGCCCACCAGCTGCGGGGCGCCCAGCAGATTCGCCAATGTCCCGGCTTCGGCCTCGGTCATCGGGATCTGCGTGGTGGCGTCGGGGTCACCGATCTTGGTGAAGATCAGATCGATCGTCCCGTCCTTGTGGTCGACGACCCCGATCCGCCGGCGCACAGCGGTGAGCGGAAAATCCTTGCGTACGCCTATTCCCGGCAAGGGTGTCACTTCGACGTTCACGATGTCACCTTAACTCGACTATCCGTCCGCACCGACGGGCGCGCACACCCTAGCGCTACCCGTCCGGCGCGGGTGGTGAAACACCCGGGCGACCGGCCGTCGGCCGGGGCCCGGCGGCCTGCTCCGCCTATGCCGTGCCACCGGTCCGGCGCGCCTGTTCGGCGGCGATCACCACATGCCGCATGAGCAGCGCCGTGGTCACCGGGCCGACCCCGCCCGGCACCGGGCTCAGCCCGGCCGCGCGACCCCGGACCGACTCCGGGTCGACATCGCCGACGATCGAGCCGTCGGCCGATTCGTTGGTGCCCACATCGATCACCACCGCCCCCGGCCGCAGGTTCGCGCCGGTGACCAGGCCGATCCGGCCGGCGGCGGCGACCACGATATCGGCGGCCGCGGTCACCGCGGGCAGATCGGTGGTCCGGGAATGGCAGATGGTGACCGTCGCGTTCTCGGCCAGCAGCAGCTGCGCGAGCGGTTTGCCGACCACATTCGAGCGTCCGACAACAGCGACGTGACGGCCCGCGAGCGCGATCCCGTGATGCTTCAGCAGTTCCACCACGGCCTCCGCGGTGGCCGGGGCGAAACCGGCCGAACCCGCGGTGAGCAATCCCAGCGAGAGCGGGCTCACTCCGTCCACATCCTTGGTGGCGGCGATCGCCGGGGACACCTCGTCCAGCGATACCCCGGCGGGCAGCGGTGTCTGCAGCATGATGGCATCGGTGCCGGGATCCGCGCTGCGGACGGAGAGTTCGGTACGCAGCGCGTCGGCGGTGGCGTCGGCGCCCAGATCGACGGTTTCGCAGTCGATGCCCCGATTGGCGGCGGATTTCTTCAGCGAGTTGACATACCAGGCGCTGGCGGGATCGTCGTTGGCGACGACCAGCGCCAGGCGGGGCGCCCGGCCCGCCTGTTCGGTGAGCGCTTTCGCCCGCGCGGTCGTATCCGCGTTGACGGCGGCGGCGAGCTCTTTCCCGGTCAGCGATGCGGTATCCACGGGGGTTCACCCTAGCCCCGGGCCGGCGCGGCGCCCGCGAGGGTGCCGCCGGACATGTCACGAATCGGCCGGCCGCAAATCCCGTATCCCGGCCGTACCGGGTTCTAGGGTGGGTTGCCACGCATCGCACGAACCGACAGTTTCCGACCCGATCGATCACCTACGAGAACCAGCTCCACACGTGGAAAGGTGTCGCCGTAGTGCACAATCGCAGAGGTCTGCACGTTCTGGTGGCCTTCGCCGCCGTCGCAAGTATGGCTTTCGCCGGACTTCTCGGCACGCCCGCCCGGGCCTCCACCCCCGAAACCGATGCCCTGTACAACTCGGCCCAGCGCCATTTCACCGAAGGGAATCCGGAAGCCGGCCGCGCCGATCTGCGCGCCCTGCTCGCGCGCGACCCCGCCGATGCCGAAGCGCTCTCACTGCAGGTGATCTGGTCGCATTACGTCGGCGATATGCCGGCCCAGCACGACGCCATGGGACGGCTGCGGGCCGTGAACCCGGGTATGGCCGCCGGCACCGACGGCGTTCTGGGCGCGATCGGCGCGGGCGTGGCCACCCTGCCCAATCCGTTGCCCGCTCTGGTGGGCCCGCAGACCGGGATCGTCGTCTTCGGTTACGGCCTGCTGCCCGACGGAACTCCCCGGCCCGAACTGGTCGACCGCCTGCAGGCGGCCTGGCTGCAGGCCATCGCGTCGCCGTTTTCACCCATCGTGGTGAGCGGGAACAACCCCAGCAACGGCATCACCGAGGCAGAGGCGATGCGTAACTGGCTGGTGGGCCGCGGTATCCCGGCCCAGCGAATCCAGCTGGAGAACCGCGCCGGTTCCACCGTGCAGAACGCGCTGTACAGCGCGCAGATCCTGCGCGATCTGGGCGTGTTCAGCGTGGTGGCGGTGACCTCGCCCAACCATATCCGGCGGGCGGTCACCGACCTCTATATCGCCGGGATCCGGGTGATCGGCGCCACGACGTCGCTGGATCAGCTGGTGTCGCAGCTGCCGCCGCCGAGCCGGCAGGCCCAGTACAACATCTATCTCGACGCGACCCGCACGTTCGGGCTCCCGGTCAGCCGCTGACATCCGCGACGGCCCCCCCGGTACGGGCGGCCCGCGCGTCGGGGCCGCGATAGGCGGCGCACCCGCCCCACCCCCCCCCCGCCCCCGCCCCCCGCCTCTTCGGGCACGATATCGGCGACGAACGCGCCCATCGCCGCCTCCGAACCGGCCAGGTATTTGATCTTGTCCGGGCCGCGGCGGATCGAGGTGAGCTGCAGGTGCAGGCGGATCGTATCGCGCCCGGTATGCACCGGCGCCTGATGCCATGCCGCGATATAGGGCGTCGGGTCCTCGTACAGGGCGTCGACACCACGCAACAACCGCAGGTAGAGCGTCACCAGTTCGTCGCGCTCGGCGTCGGTGGTCGCGGCGAGATCCGGAATATGGCGGTGCGGCAGCAGATGTACCTCGACCGGCCAGCGCGCCGCGAACGGAACGAACGCCGTCCACCGTTGTCCCGCCAGCACCACCCGGCCGGCGGCACGTTCGGTCTCGAGAATGCGCTCGAACAGATCCGGGCCGAGCCGCTCCGCGATATCGAGCATGCGGGTGGTCCGGGGTGTCACATAGGGGTAGGCGTAGATCTGGCCGTGCGGATGCGGCAGGGTGACCCCGATCGCCTTACCGCGGTTCTCGAAGACGAACACCTGCTCGATGCCCGGCAGCGCCGAGAGCACCGCGGTGCGATCGGCCCAGGCCTCGACCACGGTCCGGGCGCGGCTCGGCGTGAGATCGCCGAAAGACCCTTCGTGTTCCGCGCTGAAACACACCACCTCGCAGCGTCCGACGGCGACGCGTTCGCGGTCGAAGCCGACGGCGGTGATATCGGCGAGGCCACCGGGCGCGGGCGGTTCGCCGGTGACATCGCCGGGTAGCGCGGGGCCGAAGGACGGAGAGCGGTTCTCGAAGACCGCGACGTCGTACAGATCCGGGATCTCCGAGGGGTTGTCCGGGGTCTGCGGGGCCAGGGGATCACGGTCCGCGGGTGGGAGCACGACCCGGCTCTGCCGGGCGGCGGCGATGGAGATCCACTCCCCGGTGAGTACATCCTGGCGCATTGTCGCGGTCGGCGGCCGGGGGTCCAGACGGCGGGTATCGATCCGGCGTTCGGCGCCGAGCCGGGTGTCGGCGTCGTCGTAGTAGAAGAGCTCCCGGCCGTCGGCCAAGGTCGCGCTGCGCTTCACGATGCGGGTCGGCACGCCTTCACGATAGCCAGCCGGGGCCGCCCGCAGGCCCACCCCGGCACCCGGCGGGTCCGTCCGCCACGGTCGCGGGCGCTTCCGTTCTGCCTCTGGTCATGGCCACCGAGGTCAGTTATGGTCAATATGACCAAAATAATGAGCGGAGAGTTTTCCGATGGGACACGGACACTGGGACCACAACGCCTACCGAGCCGCCGAGAGCTACCGGGCGCGGCACGGAATCGACGATTTCGGCTACACCGCACAACTGCGCGAACAGCCCTATGACACCTGGACCGTCCATCCGGACCTGGACCCGTTCGGCGTCACGGCCCGCGAATGCCGGGATTCGGCCGAACACGCGCAGTCACTGCCGATCGCGGTACTTTTCGACGTCACCGGTTCCATGGGCCGGGTGCCGGTGATCATGCAGACCAAACTCGGCACACTGCACGGACTGCTGAAGAACAAGGGGTACGCCGACGATCCGCAGATCCTGTTCGGCGGTATCGGGGACGCCGATGTCGACCGGGCACCCCTGCAGGTGGGCCAGTTCGAATCCGACAACCGGATGGACGAACAGTTGCGCACCATCCTCCTCGAAGGCGGAGGCGGCGGCCAGAAATCCGAAAGTTACGAACTGGCAGCCTATTTCATGGCACAGCATGTGATCACCGATGCCTGGGAGAAACGCCGCAAGAAAGGCTACCTGTTCCTCATCGGCGACGAACTGAACAAACCCCGCCTGGCGGCCCGCCATATCCGCGCGGTGATCGGTGATCATCTGCGCACCGATATCGCCGTCGATTCGATCTACCGCGAACTCGGACAGCGCTGGCATATCCACTACATCCTGCCGAATCAGTCGTCGTACTACCGTGATCCGGAGATCGCCGAGCACTGGTCGGGCCTGCTCGGGCAGAACTTCCTGCGACTCGACGATCCGGCCGCGGTCTGTGAACTCATCGCGTTGACGATCGGGCTGGCCGAGGACCGGGTGGATATGCCGGGCGGCTTGGCCGACCTGCGCGATATCGGGTCGGTGCACGAGGCGGAGATCGTCGGCAAGGCGCTCGGGACCCGGACCCCGAAAGCTCTACCGGGCGCGACGGCATGAACAGCGACGGTATCGGCGCTCCGGAGCGGAATCCCGGCCACCATCTGATCGTCGTCGACCTCGGTTTCGGCGACGCGGGTAAGGGTGCCACGGTCGACTGGCTGTGCGCTCCCGGAACGGGCCTGGACATCGCCGCGGTGGTGCGCTTCAACGGCGGGGCGCAGGCAGCACACAATGTGGTGGCCGGCGACCGGCACCATACGTTCGCCCAGTTCGGTTCCGGGACCTTCTCCGGCGTGCCGACACATCTGTCCGGGCACGTGCTGGTGGAACCGCTCGCCCTGGCCGCCGAGGCGGAGAACCTGGCATCGCTCGGGGTGCCGGATCCGCTGTCGCTGCTGTCGATCGACGCCGCGGCGCTGCTCACCACCCCGATCCATATCGCCGCCAACCGCGCCCGTGAGGACGCGCGCGGGCCCGCACGGCACGGGTCGTGCGGGCTGGGTATCGGTGAAACCGCTTCCTACGCATTGCGGTACGACGCTCCCCGGGTCGCCGACTGCCACCGGCCGGACGTCCTGCGCAATAAGCTCCGGGCACTCGCCGCGCACTACCGTCCGCTGCTCGGCACGAGCACGCACACCCACGAACCCGTCGATGCCCTGGTGGAGGTGTACCGGGAATTCGGGCGCGCGGTACGGATCACCGGCGACGGGGAGCTGCGGCGGCTCGCCCGGCGGGGCCGGCTGGTATTCGAGGGCGCGCAGGGGGTGCTGCTCGACGAATGGCGCGGTTTCCCTCCGCACACCACCTGGTCGACGGCGGAACCGCGCAACGCCCGCGGCCTGCTCACCGGGATCGGCGCCACCGGATCCGTACTCGGCGTGACCCGCACCTATACGACCCGGCACGGAGCGGGTCCCCTGCCGACCGAGGACCCGGACCTGCGCATCCCGGAGGTGCACAACACCCACGGCAGGTACCAGGGGCCGTTCCGCCGGGGCCGCCTCGACACGGTACTGCTCCGGTACGCGGTGCAGGTATGCGGCGGTATCGACGGGCTGGTGCTGAACCACCTGGATACGGCGGCCGGCGAACCGGTCGCCACGGCCTACCGCACCTCGCGCGGCATCCTTCGCACGCTCCCGCCGGGAGCGTGGCAGGACCTCGGCCACCAGGCCGCGCTCACCGCGACCCTCGCGACGGCCACTCCGATCCTCACCGATCCGGCGCCCGACCTGCCATCCCTGCTGGAACAGACCTTGGGCGCCCCGGTCGTCCTCACCGCCACCGGCCCCGATCGATCCGCCCGTACACCGTCGGCGGCCTTCGGAGCACTGGCCGCACCGGCTCTCCGCTCACCGGCCGGTGTGGGCGGGGACACCGTGACCGCTGAACCCGCCTGTTTCGGCGGCCCGGGTAGACGCCTTCCGTAGGCGCTACCGCGCGCAACCCTCCAGGCGCCGGCCGGCGGCGACGCCGAACCTGTCGCGACCGGGCGTTGCCGACGGACCGCGCACGCCGGCCTCCGGAGGCGGCGGCGAGTCCTGACCCGGAGTCGGCGGCCTGGCTACCGCGGGGGAGGGCGGGTGTCTCGCCGCCGGGAGCGGCGGGGGCGGATTTGGCAGGATGGGTGCGTGGACCAATCGGCGGTATCGGTGGATGTCGTGGCGTTGCGGTTCTGGCCCGCCGACGCCGCGGTCACGTTCGGCATCGCGCCGCGCGGACACGAACCGTTCACCGGACAGGTCGCGTTGCCCGGTGTCCTGCTCGGGCGGGGTGAACGCCTCGCCGAGGCCGCGGCGCGGGCGGTACGTACCAAACTGGGTGTCCCGGAGGCGGCCCTGGGGCCGGTCGGCCAGCTGGTGACCTTCGACGAACCGAACCGCGACCCCCGCGGGCCCACGCTGTCCATCGTCATGTGGGCGGTCGCCCAACCGCACCAGGGGCCGGCGCAGTGGGTCACCTTCGACGAGCCGCCGGCCTTGGCCTTCGATCACAACAGCATCGTCGCGGCGGCCCGCACCCTGCTGGCCGGGCTGCTCTGGAAGGACCCCACCCTCACCCGCGCGCTGCTCGGACCACAGTTCCCGGCCACGCGCGCGGTCGACCTCACCGCCTCGCTGGCCGGTGCCCGGCCGGACGCGGCGAATCTCAACCGCACTCTGGCCGGGATCCCCGGACTGGAGAAAACCGACGAGCGACGCCGCACCAAAGCCACCGGCCGGCCCGCGGCGGTCTGGGCGTTCACCGACGGGCAGACTTGAGCCGTACCCCACCGGCATACCCGGCCGGGCGGGCGGAAACGGCCAGCGACGGCGTGAGCCGCTTCGCGTGCCCGGTCCAGGGATCCATCCGGCGCCGCACTCCCGAAGCATCACGATGGTCGTCCTCCCCACACCGAGCCGTTCTACCTGTCGGCTCGGCCGCGCCGACTGCCGCGACTTTCGCATCGACCGCCCGGGCGGGGCTCGGATCGCCGAATCCGCCGGCAAGACGCGCGAAAATCCGGTGCTTTACCCGGTACCGCCCACCAGACTGAGCTCATGCCCGAATTCGATATCGAGGCCGTCACCCGGCAACTGCGTGCCGCGGGATGCGTTTTCGCCGAGGACGAGGCGCGGATGCTGGGCGGCAGTGCCCGTTCCGCGGGGGAACTCGACGAGCTGATCGCGCGCCGGGTGGCCGGGGAGCCGCTGGAATACATCCTCGGCTGGGCAGAATTCAGGGGGTTGCGAGTGGGGGTGCAGGCGGGAGTGTTCGTACCGCGGCAGCGCTCGGCACTGCTGGTCGACGAGGCAGCCGCCCTCGCCCGCAGCACACCGCCGCGGATGGTGGTGGATCTGTGCTGTGGGACGGGAGCACTGGGGCTGGCCCTGCTCACCGAGCTGGACGGTGGCCCGGCGCCACTACCGGATCTGTTCGCCGCCGATATCGACCCGGTGGCGGCCGACTGTGCGCGCGCCAATCTCGCCGGCCTCGGCGGGCAGGTGTGTCAAGGTGATCTGTTCGATGCGCTGCCCCGGCAGCTGTGCGGACGGATCGATATCCTGCTCGCGAACACCCCGTACGTGCCGTCGGAATTCCTGTCCCGCCTGCCGCCGGAGGCGCGGGATCACGAGCCCGCCACCGCGCTCGACGGCGGACCCGACGGGCTCGCGCTCGCCCGCCGCACCGCCGCCGGAGCTGCCGAATGGCTCGCGCCCGGCGGTAGCGTGCTGATCGAGATCGGCACCGATCAGATCCCGGCCGCGACCGCGCTGCTCACCGGTGCCGGCCTGCGCGCGCGGATCGCCCGGTCCGCCGGACTCGGCGCCACCGTGGCGGTGGGCACCCGGGCGGTCGCTACTTACGGCCCTTGAACTCGTCCATCGAGTGATACACGCCGACCGTGTTCAGGAACAGGTCGCGTAGTTTGAGGGGCAGCACACCGGAGAGCACCTTGTTCAGGCGCGAGGTCCACGGCATGATCACCACCGGGGTGCCCTTCTTCATCTCCGTCCACGCGGTGTCGACGACCTTGTGCTGGTCGAGGATCGGGGTGAACCAGAAACCCGTGGCGCCCTCGAACATTCCGGTGTTGATGTAGGTCGGGCAGACCGTGGTGACCTTGACGTGGTCGTGCCCGGCCTGCCCCAATTCGATCCGCACCGAATCCGACCAGCCCAGCGCCGCCCATTTCGAGGCGGCGTAGACACTCATCCGCGGGTTGTGCACCAAACCGGCCGAGGAGGCGATGGTGAGCACCCGGGCCTCCGCGGTGCCGGCGACCATGGCCGGCAGGAATTCCAGGGTGACGTACATCGGCGCCAGGGCGTTGATCGCCATGGTCTTGTCGATATCGTCGCGGTCCTTCGTCTCCCAGAAGTAGGTGTTCCCGCGCACGATTCCGGCATTGTTGACCAGGATGTCGATATCGCCCACCTCCACCCGGACCGACTCGGCGGCGGCCGCGACCGCGGCCCGGTCGGAGACGTCGACCGTATAGGTGTGCACGGTGCCGTCCGCCGCGGCGAATCCGGCGGCGGTCTCGCGCAGCGCGGTCTCGTTGATATCCCAGAGCACCACCGCCGCGGCACCCTCGCGCACCGCCTGTTCGGCGAACAGTTTGCCCAGGCCCATGGCGGCACCGGTGATCAGCACCTTCTTACCGGCCACCGTGTCCAGTTTCATTGATTCGGGTCCTTGTCGTCGGGGAGGAACTTAGGAGGCAGCGGGCGGGCACTACTTCTGGCGCAGAGTTTTCATGACCCGGAAATACAGTGTCATGGTTTTCGCCCACATCGCCTCCGACATCCCCGGAAGCGGCGCGATCGGCAGCATCCGCTGCACCGCGATGGTTTGTGTATCGACGTACTTCAGCAACCCCTCCGGGCCGTGCCGGCGGCCGGTCCCGGAGATCCCGACGCCACCCGACGGGGCGTCCGCGCTACCCCACGCCGCGATGAATCCCTCGTTCACATTGACCGATCCGGCGTTGATCCGGGCGGCGAACTCCCGGCCGCGGGCCGCGCTGCGCGACCACACGCTGGCGTTGAGACCATAAGGGGTGTCGTTGGCCTGCTCGACCGCCTCGTCGTCACTGGCGACCTTGTAGACCGAGACCACCGGGCCGAACGTTTCCTCCCGGTACACCGTCATCTCGGCGGTGACATCGGTGAGCACGGTGGGTTCGTAGAAATAGGGCCCGAGATCGGGCCGATGCCTACCCCCGGCCAGTACGGTGGCGCCCTTGGCGACCGCGTCGTCGACGTGGGCACGTACCGTGTCGAGCTGGCGCGCGAAGGTCAGCGAACCCATATCGGTCGAGTAGTCCAGCGGCGAGCCCAGCGTCAAAGCCTCGACCGCGGGCACGAAGGCGGCCACGAACCGGTCGTAGACCGATTCGTGCACATAGATCCGTTCCATCGATTCGCACAGCTGGCCGGCCGAAGCGAAGCTGGCCCGCACCGCGGTCTTGGCCGCGGCCACCGGATCGGCGTCGGAGAGCACCAGCAGCGGATTCTTCCCGCCCAATTCGAGTGAGCAGCCGATCAGCCGCTCCCCCGCCTGGCGGCCGATGGTGCGGCCGGTGGCGCTCGACCCGGTGTAGTCGACATAGTCGGCACGGTCGATGACCTCACCGCCGATCACCGACCCGCGGCCCAGCACGATCTGCCACAGCCCCTCGGGCAGACCGGCCCGCATCGCGGCGTCGACGGCCCACAACGCGGTGAGCGCGGTCTGGTTGTCCGGCCGGCCCACCACCGCGTTACCGGCGACCAGGGCCGGTAGGGCGTCCGAAACCGCCAGGGCGAGCGGATAATTCCACGGCGAGATCACCGCGACCACGCCCTTGGGCCGCTGCCGCACCTCGACGGCGGTGAGCACCGGCAGCACGCCGCGCGGTGTGCGGCGGGCCAGCAGCCGGGGCGCAGTGGCGGCGTAGTACCGGGAATTCACCGCGACATCGCCGACCTCGTCGAAGGCGTGCGCGCGGGATTTCCCGGTTTCGGTCTGCACGATATCGAGGATGGTGTCCTGTTCGGCGAGGACGAGATCGTGGAACCGGCGCAGTACCGCGGCGCGCTGCCGGACCGGCACCTGTGCCCACTGCCGCTGGGCGGCCCGGGCCCGCGCGAAGGCGGCCTCGATATCGGCGACCGACGACTGCGGCAGTTCGGCGATCGGCTCGCCGGTGACCGGCGCGGTGACCGTGACGGCGGGCGCCCCACCGGCCGCGGCCCGGCCGAGCAGCCGGTCGACCAGGTCCGGGGTCAGGGCGCCGGTGGCGGCGGGACGCTGGGCGGTCGTCATCGTCGGCATACTCCTGGGGCGAGTGGGGCCGCGATCGGCAGGTCGCGGCCCTGATGATTAATTGAACAGTGGTGTTAATGTAATGGTCGTGCCGTGTGGAGTGTCAAGGGGGCAGTTGCGCACAACAGCCCGTCACCAGCGCCGGCTGTGGTATCTCACAGTCCGAGGCGCCGCGTGAACGGCCGCGCGGACCACGACGCCGATCCCGCGATGCAAGCCGCTGCCCGGCCGCACTCCCCGGCTCCCGCCGCCGCCCCGCCCCGGCGGGGTCGCCCACCGCAGACCCGGGAACAGGCGGAACAGGTCCGCGCGCGGATCGTCGACGCGACGGCGCAGGTCTTCACCCGCGCCGGATCGCGTGGTCTGAGCGTGGCCCAGATCATCGACCAGGCCGGACTGTCACGGCCCACGTTCTACCGCTATTTCGCCAACGCCACCGAACCCTTGAACGTGCTGCTGGATATCTCCAACGCGGAACTGGTGGGCGGGATCGCGGCCGCCCTCGAGGCCACCGGGGAAGGCGTGGACCTGGGGATCCGGCTGATCGACGCCTATCTCGACTGGGCCCGGGGGCACGGCGCCGTCCTGCGGCCGCTGTTCGCCGAGTTGCACGATCCGGCCTCACCGGTCTCGGCGTACCGCAACGTCGCCATCGACGGGATCCGCGAAATCGTGCGCAGCAAATTCGCGGAACTGGGCCGCCCGGTACCCGAACCGCTGGACCTCGACGCCGCCCTGCACGTCTGCGAGTACGTGGTGTACCGGATCTCGGCCGCCGCCGAACCGGGTACGGAACCGGATCCCGACACGGTCGCCGCGGCCCGCCTCACCATGATCCGGGTCGTCCTGGCAACCCTCGGCAACACCGCCGATATCCGCTACGCGATGGAGCTCCCCGGCCTGTTTCCCGCGGCGCCCGCGGACGCGCCCGAATGAGCTGTCAGCCCGGCCGGTCGCCGTGGTCGAGGCTGAGCCCGCTGGCGCGCAGCACATGGCGGTCGATGGCGGTGCGGATGGCCTCCTCGGTGCCCAGGATCCGCACATGCCGGCGGGCGCGGGTGATCGCGGTGTAGAGCAGTTCACGGGTCAGCAGGCTCGAGCCCGGTTCCGGCAGCACAATCGTCACCGTGTCGTACTGACTGCCCTGACTGCGATGGATCGTCATCGCGAACACCGTGACCACCGAAGGGAATTGGGTCGGATGGACGAGCAGCGGTTCCTCACCGCGCTGCAACGCCACCCGGAGCGACCCGTCGGGGCGGCGCACCACCACACCGGTGTCCCCGTTGTAGATCCGGGCCTCGTGATCATTGGCCGTCACGAGCAGCGGCTGACCGGGATACCAGGTGCCGGAACGATGCTCCGGGCCCGCGCCCGCGGCGGCCGCCCATTCGGCCGCCGTCCGGTCCCACTGTTCGACCCCGTACGGCCCGCGCCGATGCGCGCAGAGCACCCGATGCGATTCGAAAGCCGCCAGCGCGGCGGCCGCATCACCGGCGGCGGCCGCGGCGGTGACCCGCTGCGCCGTGGCGACGACATCGGCCCGGACGGCGGCGATGTCGTCCGGGCCGAGCAGCTCCAGCATATCGCCGCCGGAACGCAGCAGCTCCAGCGCGGCCTCGGTATCGCCCGCGCGGACCGCCACGGCCAGCTCGGCGATCCGGCCCCCGAACCGGCGCCCACGGGTCAGCCGGACGATCCCGCCGCGCACCCGCCGGCGCTCCAGCTCGGTGAGCGCTTCGGCGTCCGCCTGCCCGGGCGTGCCGGTGCAGCCGGGGTCGGCGGCCAGCACCGCCTCCAGCGCCGGGTTGGCCGCACCCGGGAACGGTGCCGCCACCAGATCCGCGAGCACCGCACCGGCATCCACCGAGGCCAGCTGATCCGGGTCACCCACGAGGACGAGCCGGGTGTCCGGGCGCAGTGCCGCCAGCAGGCGGCTCATCATGGTCAGCGAAACCATCGACGTCTCGTCCACCACCACCACGTCGTAGGGCAACCGGTTGTGCTCGTGGTACCGGAACGGCGTACTGCGACCGCGCTGCCAGCCGAGCAGACGGTGCAGGGTGGCCGCGGACAGCTCCGGCAAGCCGAGCAGGCCCGCCTGATCACGCACCGCTTCCTGCAGCCGGGCGGCCGCCTTGCCGGTGGGCGCGGCCAGCGCGATCCGCAGCGGAGCCGTGGCCGGCGTATCCTCCCCACCGGCCCGCAGGGCGGTCAACAACGCGAGGATCCGGGCGATGGTATGCGTTTTCCCGGTGCCCGGACCGCCGGCGACCACGGTGGTCGCCCCGGTGGCGGCCAGGGCCGCGGCGAGCCGCTGCCGGTCGGGGGCCGTGCCGGGCGGGCCGAAGAGCCGGTCCAGTTCCCGGCAGACCAGCGCGGGATCGGCCGCCGGATGCTCGGCGGCGCGGGCGGTCAGGACCCGGCGGATGGTCTCCTCCTGCCGGTAATAGCGGTCCAGATAGAGCAGGGGTCCGGTACCCGGGCGGGCCGGCTCGGTGAGCCGCAGGGGAGTCAGCGGACCGGCCGGGCCACCGCGGACCAGCGGGCTGTCCCGCAGTGCGCCGATCACCGATTGCTCATCGGGCCAGGGCAGCTCGGCGAGATCGATATGCTCGGCCCGTTCGTCGTCGGCGTCCACGCCGATCTCCCGCATCCTGGTCAGATCCAGGCATACCGAACCCGAGCGGACCGCGCGGACCGCCAGCGCGGCGGCGAAAAGCACCGGTTCCCGCGTCTCCC
>NZ_JARWPM010000041.1 GCF_029869215.1 Nocardia carnea | reverse complement strand
CCCCCCCCCCCCCCCCCGCCCGCCGCTTTGGCCGCCCCCCCCCCCCCCCCCCGGGGGCCCCCCCCCGCGGCCCCCCCCCCCCCCCCCCCCCACCCCCCCCCCCCCCCCCCCCCGCGCCGGGCCGCCCACCCCCCCCTCCCGGCCCCCCGCCGCGGGGCGGCGCGGCCCCCCCCCCGGGCCGTTGCGCCACGACCGGGCCGGCCGCTGGTGCATCCCACTCCACGGATGGATCTTCCCGTTTCACCGGTGCACGGCCCGCCCGAGCGCGCGACCCCGCCGCTGGACGCCGAACTGCGTCGCCGCACCGAGGCGACGGCGAAAGGTAATGCGCTGACCGTGAAGGTGCGCGGGTTCAAATGCGCGCGCGCTCATCCCAGCGACCCCCGTTCGGCGTTCTGCAGCGTATGCGGGATGCCGGTGGACCAAACCCAGCCCCTCATCGAAGTGATGCGACCGCCGCTGGGCATCCTGGTGCTCGACGACGGCTCGACCTACCTGCTGGAAACCGATTCCGTCCTCGGCCGGGACCCGGAGAAATCCGAACCGGCGCGACGCGGGCTCACTCCACTGCAGGTCACCGACAACTCCGGCGGTATGTCCCGCGCGCACGCCGAACTGCTGCTGGTCGACTGGGATGTGACCCTGGTGGACCGGGGATCCACCAACGGCACCCGTACCCGCGCCGCCGGCTACCGCGAATGGGTGCGCATCCCCCCGCGCCGGCCGGTGATCCTGATCCCGGGCACGGAAATCCTGATCGGCAACCGTATGCTCCGCTTCGAATCCGCCGCCCCACCACCCTTCGGCAGCTGAACCTCCGGCGGCGTGCGTGCGGCCCGAAGCCAGGGCGTATTCATTCGTATCGGGCGGCGCAGGTTTGTTCGCCGCCCAGGACACCGGCGCGGAAGGCGTCGACCCGGGAGAAGCCGCTGGGTACCGTTTTGCCCTCCACGTCGCTGGCGGCCAGGCCGTCGGTCAGCAGGCCGGAGACCGCTTCGTCGAGATCGCCCGCGGCGAGGGTGATATCGCCTTCGGCGCGGCCGGTCTCGGCCAGTTTGCCGGTGGCGACCCCGGAGAGGCAGGCCGCCCGCAACCCGGTTTTCGCGCCGACCAGCTCCTGGTCGCGGCTGCGCTGCACCGAGAGGGTGTAGCGGGAGATGAAGACGACGTAGCCGTTGTAGTCGCCGCTGACCTTCACCGGCAGCGGGACATCGGAATCGTCGGTCGCGGTACCGCGCTGCGACAGTCCGTCGACATTGGTGGCGATCGTATTGTTCGCCGGGCAGTAGGTCACCGGTTCGGTGGCGACGCCGTCGCTGCAGTCGATTTCGGCGCCGTCGTAGCTGTAGGTCGGTTCGTCGGGGATCGGCAGGATCACCGACAGGGCTTTGCTCAACTCGACCAGGCTCTGCTCGGTGATCTCGAACTCCCCGGACGCACCGTCGAAACTCTGCGGGAGGTCGCCGCGGCGCTGTTCGATCTCGTCCATATCGATGCCTTTACAACCCTTCGCGCCGTCGGTGAAACCGATCTGCACGGCGGTGACCCGCTCGAAGGCCGAGCCGTGCACGCTTTCCGGGTCGTCGGGATCGGAGTCGCGGATCGCGACCGTGGCGGCGAGGACGGAATTCAGGCCGTCGGAGGTGTTGATGGTGAAGTACTCCGATTCCCCCTCGGCCACCCAGCGCATATAGGCACCGGCGAAACAATCGGCCTGCTGTTCCTTGACGATCACCGGATCGTCGCGTTCGACGAGATCGGCATTGTTCTGGATGGCGTGCCCGTATTCGTGGGCGATCACCATCACCACCGCCATCTTGCCGAAGGTGTCGGCCATCGTGGGCAGCAACAGCGCCCGGTCCCAGCCGATCGAGTTGTCCAACCGGCAGTAGGCGGCGTTGACCATGCGGTAGGTCGATTCGGTGCAGAACTCCGCCGATTTGCTGCGCGAATCGCGCGCGCTCCAGGAGATCAGCTTCTGCACCGGTTCGAATTCGCCCTCGAACTCGGCGTCGTAGTGCTCTTCCCAGTACGCCTGGACATCGGTGACCGCGTTCAGCGCCAGGGTGTCGATCTCGCCGCCGTCACCGTTCTCGGCGCTCAGTTCGGTAGGCGGGACATTCTCCCGGGGCCCGCTGGGGCCGCTGGTGGTCGGCAGGCCGGCGACCTGGAAGGGGTTGTCGTAGATGGAGACCGCCCGGCCGTCCACCGCCCGGGTACACCCGGTGACCAGCAGCAGTGCGCACAGCGCCGCCACGGCGAGCGCGGCGCCGCGGAGTTTCGGCATGGATCGTCCCCCATTTCGGCCGGTTCGGGTGCTGGTATATCCCGCTGGAGCTGAGGAGTTCGCCCCCCAGCGGGGGCATCTCCGATGCCCGGGTAATGGAATAGTATCCGCTGCATGTCTGCACCGGGGGTGCGCACTATCACGGTGCGCCATGATGGAACCGAACGTGTCTTCGATTCGAATCAGCAGATCACTCTGGGCCGCGCGCCCGAGGTGACGCTGTTCGTCGACAGTCCGCTGGTCTCGCGCGTTCACGCGATACTGGCCTGGCAGTCGGGAGCCTGGGTGCTCACCGACAACGGCAGCACCAACGGAGTGTTCGTCGACGCCCGCCGCCTCAACGGGCCGGTGCCGATCGACCGCCCCACCCAGGTCCGCCTCGGTGACGCGATCAGCGGCCCGCTGCTGTGGCTGGTTCCGTCGGGTGTTCCCCAGCAGCAGGCGCAGCGCCCGGCCGCGGCGCCGCAGTTCCCCTCCGGCCAGCAGCAGTTTCCCTCGGGTCAGCAGCCGTATCCGTCGGGTCAGCAGCAGTTTCCCGGTGGGCAGCAGCCCTATCCTCCGGGCCCGCAACCTTTCCCGCCCGGTCCCCAGCGCCAGCCGCCGCCGAACCGGCCCCAATCGGGGCCGCAGCCGCAGGTGCCGCCGCACGGCCGCCCGCCGGCCGATCCGCACGGCCAGCGCCCGCCCCAGCAGCGGCCGCACAGCGGCGGGCAACCGGCGCAGCCGCATCCGGGTCCGGTCCCGCCGCAGCCCGCCAATGTGAACATGACCGCCAAGGCCAGCGTGGCGGCCGTCCCGCCGGTGCGCCATCGCGCCAGCGAGGGCCCGGTCGCACGGGCCGACCGGATCCCGGCGGGCGGCCTGGCCATCGGCCGGACCTCGGACAACCAGATCGTCGTCAACGATCCGCTGGCGTCACGTAAACACGCCCGCCTGGTCGCGGGCGCCGAGGGCCTGACGATCGAGGATCTCGGGTCGGCCAACGGAACATTCGTCAACGGCGTCCGGCAGCAGCGCACGGTGCTGCGCGAACGCGACATCATCACCATCGGCAATATCGACTTCGAGGTCTCCCAGGGCACCCTGGTCCATCGCCAGCGGCCGGTCGCCGAACAGGGTTTGTCCGTGCACGGTGTCGGGTTCACCGTCGAGGGCAACAAGCAGTTGCTGGTCGATGTGAACATGCAGGCCGGCCGCGGCACCCTCACCGCGCTGATCGGGCCGTCGGGCGCGGGGAAGTCCACGCTGTCCCGGTTGATCGCGGGTAGCACCCAGCCGTCGGGCGGCCGGGTGATCTTCGAGGGCCGCGATCTGCACGGTGAATACGAGGCGCTGCGTTCCCGTATCGGCATGGTTCCGCAGGACGATGTGCTGCACCGGCAGCTCACCGTGCGCCAGGCCCTCGGTTTCGCGGCCGAACTGCGACTGCCGCCGGACTCCTCCAAGGCCGACCGCCGGCAGGTGATCGACGGGGTGCTGCGCGAACTCTCGCTCACCGAACACGCCGACACCCGGGTGGACCGGCTCTCCGGTGGGCAGCGCAAACGCGCCTCGGTGGCGCTGGAACTGCTCACCGGCCCCTCCCTGCTGATCCTGGACGAGCCCACCTCGGGCTTGGACCCGGCGCTGGACCGGCAGGTCATGATGATGCTGCGCGAACTGGCCGACGCCGGCCGCGTGGTCATCGTGGTCACCCACTCGGTGGCCTGCCTGGACATGTGCGATCAGGTGGTGCTGCTCGCCCCCGGCGGGAAAACCGCCTACGCCGGAAACCCGGCGGGTGTCGAATCCGCGCTCGGGACCAGCGATTGGGCCAAGATCTTCGCCGATGTCGCCGCCAACCCGGATGCGGCCTTCGCGCACTTCCGGTCCCGGCAGGCCGCGCTCCCGCCCCCGCCGCCGCCCGCGGCCCGGCAGGGCGGCGGCGGTTCGCCGCCGCAATCGGGTTCCTGGAAACAGTTCTCCACCCTGGCCCGGCGACAACTGCGGCTGATCCTGGCCGATCGCGGCTACATGGCGTTCCTGGTGCTGCTGCCGTTCGTGCTCGGCGGCCTGTCGCTGCTGGTGCCGGGGAGTAACGGCTTCGGCCGGCCACCACTGGTCCAGCAGGACGACGGCACCTTCGTGCCCAAGGGTGATTCCGAACCGCAGATGCTGCTGGTGGTGCTGATCCTGGGTGCCTGCTTCATGGGGATGACGCTCACCGTGCGCGACCTGGTGGGGGAACGCACGATCTACGTCCGCGAGCGCGCGGTCGGATTGCGGTCCGGGGCGTATCTGTCGGCCAAGATCATGGTGTTCGGGCTGGCCGCGCTGGTGCAGTCGGCGGTGCTGGTGGGTTTCGTGCTGCTCGGTAAGAAACGGCCGCAGGAGGGGTCGGTGCTGGCGTCCGGCGGTGCCGAGCTGTACATCGATATCGCGGTCACCGCGGTGTCGTGTGTGGTGCTCGGGCTGCTGCTGTCGAGCCTGGCCCGATCCAGTGAACAGGTGATGCCGCTGCTGGCGGTCGCGATCATGGGCCTGCTGGTGATGGCCGGCGGGATGATCCCGGTCACCGACCGGGTGGTATTGGAGCAGGTCACCTGGCTGTTCCCGTCGCGCTGGGGATACGCCGCGGCGGCGTCCACCGTGGATATTCGGGAACTGTTCATCCAGGCGCAACCCGATGGGTTCTGGGAACATACGCGCGGCGCCTGGTTCCTGGATATCGGCATGGTCGTAGCCCTCACAGTGGTGATCGCGTTGCTCACCTGGAGCCGCTTGCGACTCAAGAAGTCCGCGAGATGAGACCGCCGGCCGGCCCCGGCGTGCACCTCCGCCGCCGGTGGGCAGGGGCGGCGAGCGCGCCGACCGGACAGCAGGCACACTGATGCCTGTGATGGTGCGAGTTGGTGCGGTACACCTCGGGTGGGACGTGGTGTCCGTGGCCGCGGGCGGATCCGGCGTGCCCATCCGCCCGGTACAGGTCGAGGGAAGCTACAACCCACCCGCCTATCTGCTGGCCGACGCGTCGGGGAAGCTCTACACCGCCGGAGCCGACCGGCAACGGCCCGACCTGGGGATGGCCATCCCCGACGTCCGCGAGATCCTCGGGCACCCGCAGATCGTGATCGCCGGCGCCACCTGGCCGGCCGAACTGGTCTTCCGGGCCCGCCTCTACAACCCGCTGGCGGCGGTCGGCACCTACCTGCGCGGTAAACCCGATGTGATCGCCCTGCCGTACCCGGACGATTGGCCGGAGCCGAAGATCGACGCCTACGCCCGGCTGGTCGAACAACTCGACGTCGAGGTGGAGCCGATCCCGGAATCCATCGCGCTGTCCGGTTATGTGCGGGCGCTCGGGCTGGTGCGGGCGCCCGACCACACCCTGCCCGGCGGGATCGGCGCGACCGCGGTCCATTTCGACGGCCAGGTGGTCGACGGCCGGGCGAACGTGCTGGTCGTCGCGGTGCACGGTGATGAGGAGCGGCCCACGGAATCGGTGTACGTGCCGATCGACCCGGAATCCACCCGTAACCCGCGCATCGCCGACGACACTGTGATCGAGGTGATGGCCGCGGCCCGCGCGATCGGCGCGGACAACTCCACGGTGCTGCTGGCCGGGCAGGTGGTCTTCAACGAGACACTGCGGTTCGCTTTCCGCAACCACCTCGGACAGCGGCTCAAGAAGGCCGAACACCCCATGCACGCCCTCGTGCTCGGCGCCACACATCTGCTGGTGACCGAGAACGAGGACGACGAGGAGGAAGACCCGGCGCCGTATCCGCAGCCCGCGCCGGGCTCGTACGGGTCGGGTGCGCACTACGCGGTGCCGGGCCGGCCGGGCGAGGCCGGCGGGCCGCCGATGCGGAATCCGGCGGCCGGTCCGCACCCGCCCGCCGGAAGTCCGGCCTCCCACCCGCCCGCCGGTCCGAACCAGCCCGGTCCCTACGCGGCGCATCCCGGCTCGGACCCGGCGAGCTCCGGTCCGGCCTGGCCCGGCTCGGTCCCAGTCGGCTCCGGTCCGGCGCGGCCGGGCCCGGACCTCTCGAGTTCCGGGCACTTCCGGCCCGGCGAAACCGGCCCGTCCGCACCCGGCATGCACGCGCCGGGATTCGATCCCCGCGAAAGCGGTCCTACTCCAGGGGGAGGATCCGCAGGCGGCCCCCAGCCCGGAACGCAACAGTTCTACGGTGCGCGGCCACCGGTGGATGCGCCGCATCCCGGCGCGGGTGACGATGCGACCGTGCAGGTCGACCGGTCCGAGTTACCACCCCCGATATCGGGCGCAGCCGGTCGCTTCACCCGCGCACCCGACCCCGAAACCGGCAATCAACCGGCGGCGGCCCCCGTACGGCCCGGACCCGGACAACCTCCCGACCTGCCTGGCAGCGAGTCCCGGACTGGTGGCGGGCCGGGGTCCGGCCGTGCGCCGGAGGGTGAACCGAGCCAGGGCAAGCTCTGGAACAAGGTGAAGGACAACCTGTTCGGTGCCCACGCGGTGCTCGGGGTGGCGAGCCTGCTGGCCCTCTCGGGCTGGGCTACCGAGGGGGTGGGGACCGCGCAGGCGCTGCCCAGGCCGGTCGGTGTCACGGCGGTGACGCCCGCTGCCGCCGGCGCGGCGGTACCACACGATGCCGTCGGCGCGGTGGTGTCGTCGGACGGTGCTGATCCTGTGTCGGTGCCGCGCGGTGTCTCCGGCTGTGTGCCGATGCCGCGGTTGCTGGTCGAACCGCCCGCCGAAGCCGGACCGGCGGCCGGCCGGCAGGGGCTTCCGCTGTATGCCCGTGCTCCCGAGGCCGGCGAGCCGGAATCGTCCGAACACGACGGATCCGAATGCGGCGAGCCCGGTATCGACACCCTGCGCTACCTGGTCCCCGGCCGGCCGGGCATCACCGACCCCGGTCCGCCGTTCGACATCTGACCCGGTAGCGGCCGGTTTTCGCGGGTCGATACCCGGCTGGTATCGTGGTCCGCTGGTGTGCGGAACACCGAGTCCCGGGTCTCAACCGGCCGCCGGGAACCACTCAGCCGCATACCTGGCCGGCAGCACCGACGACAGACAGGGAAGCACTGTGCCTACGTACAGCCCGAAGGCGGGTGACGTGACCCGGCAGTGGTACGTCATCGACGCCACTGACGTAGTGCTCGGCCGTCTTGCCGTTCAGGCAGCGAATCTGCTGCGTGGCAAGCACAAGCCGACCTACGCTCCGCATGTCGATGGTGGCGATTTCGTCATCATCATCAACGCCGACAAGGTTGCCGTCAGCGGCAACAAGCGCGACGGCAAGCGCATCTACCACCACTCCGGGCATCCCGGCGGCCTCAAGTCCCGCACTGTCGGTGAGGTGCTGGATACCCGCCCCGACCGCCTGGTGGAGAAGGCCGTGAAGGGCATGATCCCCAAGAACAAGCTCGGCAACGCCATCGCCGGCAAGCTGAAGGTGTACGCGGGACCGAACCACCCGCACGCCGCCCAGCAGCCCGTTCCGTTCGAGATCAAGCAGGTGGCCCAGTGACCGCTCCCGAGGAATACACCGAATACGACGAAGCGGTCGTCGAGGACGCCGCCGCCGAGGTGCTGGACGAGGGTGTCGTCTACGACGACGATACCGAATTCGTCGAGTTCGCGGCCCCGCTGGACCGTCCCGTCCAGACCGTCGGCCGCCGTAAAGAGGCCGTGGTCCGGGTGCGTCTGGTGCCGGGTACCGGCAACTTCGTGCTGAACGGCCGCTCGATCGAGGACTACTTCCCGAACAAGGTGCACCAGCAGCTGGTGAAGTCCCCGCTGGTCACCGTCGAGCGCCTGGAATCGTTCGATGTGTTCGCGCGTCTGCACGGCGGCGGCCCCTCCGGGCAGGCGGGTGCGCTGCGCCTGGCCATCGCCCGCGCGCTGACCGTGGCCAACGCCGACGACCGTCCCGCGCTCAAGCGTGCCGGGTTCCTCACCCGTGACCCGCGTGCCACCGAGCGCAAGAAGTACGGCCTCAAGAAGGCCCGTAAAGCGCCGCAGTACTCGAAGCGCTGATATCACCGCTGCCGGTCGTCCGCTCACGATATGTGGGCGGACAGGCCGGTGCCGGTTCCGAGAGCAGGCAGCCAGCCGGAGTCTGGCCGCCTGCTCTCGTGCTATATCTACCGCGGTGCTCGTCGGCCGGCCGTCTCGATGGCGTTTCCGGCAGGGGTCGTCGCGCGCTGTGGACTCACTGACGAGGGGCAAGGTATGGGACGTTTGTTCGGCACCGACGGAGTACGCGGGCTGGCCAATGATTCGCTGAGCCCGGAACTGGCGCTGCGCATCGCGGGGGCAGCGGCATATGTTCTGGGAACCGAGGTCCGGTCGGGCCGCCGCAAGGTCGCGGTGGTGGGCCGGGATCCGCGCGCCAGCGGCGAGATGCTGGAAGCCGCCGTCACCGCGGGCCTCACCGCGGCCGGGATGGACGTGTTACCGGTGGGGGTGCTCCCGACACCGGCCGTCGCCTACCTCACCGCGCTCTACGACGCCAGCCTCGGCGTGATGATCTCCGCTTCGCACAATCCCATGCCGGACAACGGGATCAAGATCTTCGCCGCGGGCGGCCACAAACTCGACGACGCCGTCGAGGACCGGATCGAGGCGAAAGCGGCGGCCGGCGATTTCGCCCGGCCGACCGGTGCCGATATCGGGCGGGTGCTCGCGGCGCCGGGGTCGCGGCATCCGGGCTTCGATCTGCCCGAGTTCAGTCTCGAAGGCACCCATGAGCGCTATATCGAGCATCTTGTCGAGGTAACCGGCCGGGACCTGAACGGTCTGACCGTCGTCGTGGACTGCGCCCACGGCGCCGCATCGGAAGTCGGTCCCGCCGCCTACCGGGAAGCCGGCGCGCGGGTCGTCGCGATCAATGCCGAACCCGACGGGCTCAATATCAACGACGGTGTGGGCTCGACCCATATCGAACAGGTGCAGCGTGCGGTCCGCGAACACGGCGCCGACCTGGGCCTGGCCCACGACGGCGACGCCGACCGCTGCTTGGCGGTGGATGCTGCCGGCAACGTCGTCGACGGCGACGCGATCATGGCGATCCTCGCCCTCGGCATGCACGAAGCCGGCACCCTCACCGACAACACCCTCGTCGCCACCGTGATGAGCAACCTGGGCCTGCATATCGCGATGCGCGAGGCCGGGATCACCGTGCGCACCACCGGCGTCGGTGACCGCTATGTGCTGGAAGAACTCCGCGCCGGCGGATTCAGCCTCGGTGGTGAACAGTCCGGTCACGTCGTATTCCCGCGTTTCGGCACCACGGGCGACGGAATCCTGACCGGCCTGCAACTGATGGCCCGGATGGCCGCGACCGGAAAACCACTGGCGGAGCTGGCGAGTGTCGTGCAGAAAGTGCCGCAGGTGCTGGTGAACGTGCCGGTCACCGATAAGGCCGCGGTCACGGCCGATCCCGGGATCCGGGAAGCGGTCCGCGCCGCGGAGGGGCAACTGGGTGATACCGGCCGAATCCTGCTGCGTCCCAGCGGAACCGAACAACTGGTCCGGGTGATGGTGGAAGCCACCGATCACGACCGGGCGGAGCAGCTGGCCGGTGATCTCGCGAAACTGGTCGCGGCGGTATAGCTCAGCGCAGCGTCCAGAGGAAGCCGCTGAACAACACCAGAAATCCACCGATCTCGCCCACCACGAGCGCGATCATGGTGAGCCTGAGCTGAATGCCGATATCGCCGCGAAACTGGTTGACAGTATCGCGGCGGTATCCGTGCCATGCATAGGTCGCGATCGCCCCGACGAAGAATGCGAGAACGATCGCGGCGGCCGCCAGGTCCACCGGTGCCGGCCACCCGCTCAGTTCGGTGAATACGGCCAGCAGCAGCCCCGCGAAGGCGTACATCAACGCGGCGCGGTGCGCTATATCGACATAGACGTGCGCCGCGCCGTCCGGCGAGGTACGGATGCCGTGGTATTTCCAGGCGCCGAGTACCAACGCCGCCAGGAAGATGAGACCGGTGATCACCAGCGTGAACAGGGTATCCGGGCCGAGCTGCGCCGATAACGTGTCCGGCGCGGCGGCGACTCGGCCGATGGTGTTCTGCATCCCACTCCTGATCCGTGCGTGAACTGTTGCCGTGCAAAGTTCCACCCATCCTCCACGCGCGGATGATCGGGCACCGCGGCGCACCCGCCGGGCTCTGTGTTCGGCCGGGCGAGCTTCGGGATATCTCGACGTGGGAAAGCATGTCTTTGCCGATGTGTTCCGGTCGTCGACCCGAGATTCGTGCTCGGCCGCTACGGGCGAGGCATTTTCGGGTGCTGTGCTCATCGCCGGGTGGTGACAGGGAAGCGAGGCCCGTCCGAACAACCGTTTCGGGGTTCGACCCTGAGCCGGGCCGTCCGGATCTCAGGGTGTGGATCGGTATCGCTACCGATGCACACCCGTCCCGCGGCGCGGACAGTGGAGTCGTAGTCCCCGTTATCGAAAGGACCGGCCATGACCGCCCCCACACGCCGCTTCACCCGCTCCACCACCGATAAGTGGATCGGCGGAGTCTGCGGCGGTATCGCCCAATACTTCGGCTGGAGCCCCGGAATCGTCCGTCTGCTCTTCGTCCTCTCCTGCCTCATCCCCGGCCCCCAGTTCGTCATCTACCTGGTGCTGTGGCTGATGATGCCGAAACACTGACGGCGCACCGGTAACGTCCGGCTCCCCAGGGAGCCGCCCCCGAGCCCCGTTCCCGCATGGGAGCGGGGCTGCGCTGTTTCCAGGGCTGTCCTGTCTCGACCACGGAGGCGGTGTACCGGATCGTGCTCGAGTTTCCGCGCCGGCAGTGGTTGCGCCGTACGGAATAGGGCAGTTCCGTGCCGCAGCGTTCGTGGGTGTGTTCGGGGATCCGGGGGCTGCGCCCGGCCGCGGGGGATGGAAAGATGGGCGAAAACCTGTACTACTGCCGATATATGGAACTCAGGAGGACCGATGCCCCTATGGCGTCGGACGGACAAGGGGACCGTGGGGGAGTAAGTACGTATCGAACGTCCGTGGGCTGGGAGGGAACCGGAACCCGGGCGGGCGCGTCGAATCAGTAGCAGCAGAGCGCCGCAGGGCCGATCGGGGACCTCCCGGGAGGGGGCGGGCAGGACGGAGGGGAGACCCATGAGTACGGGTGATCAGCCGGTCGGCATGGACGCCGACGCGCTGGCGGTGACCGGCCATAATTTCCGAAGCAGTGCCGGAGCTATCAAGGAACACGCACAGAAGGTTGTCGAGAGCATCGTCGATAAGGCCCACGTAGGCGCCGGCCATGCCGACGAGGGGGGAAAGATCGCGAGTGGCCTCCGGGAAGTGGAGGCATGGCTGAACGAATGGTCCGAGGCTACGAGGCGCACAGGTGATGCGATCGGCCAGGATGTCGTCACAATTTCCGAGGTTGATGTCCAGAACTCGAATGAGACCCAAAAGGCGGCGAGCTGATATATGGCGGGGGAAAACGGTTTCGAAGTTCCGACCGTGGCCTGGAGCGTCAAACAGATTCTGGATCACGGATCGCAAGCCCTGAGGTTTTTCGAGCACTTCGCGAGCCGCTACAAGCGGTGGGTCGGTGAGTCGGCGACGATCAAGAGTTACGGCGAGCTGCACGGGTTGTACTACGCCCAGAACGGACTGGACGAGGAGCGTTTCAGGACTCTGGCGGGGGTGCTGTCCGGCGTCCTGGTTACGACCAGGGCTCAACACGGCACGTTGAACACCGAAGCCCAGAAGCTGCCGTCCATATGGTCTGGAGAAAGCGCTGCGAATGCCGCGTACATGATCGGGAAACAGCTGGAATTGGCCGGTAGCGATATCGAGGCAGTACAAAAAATTCACGACCAGGTGGCAAAACTACCGGAAGCACTCCGGAAAACTATCCTACCCAAAGCAGAAATGCTCGATGAAATACTCGAAGTTTCGAACCGGGTTTCCTTCGATGGAAGATCGCCGGAAGATGTGGACAGCATCATTAGCGGCGCCCGGGGGATTGGGTGGAGCACGAGTGCTGATGGTGATCTTCTGGGCAAACTTCAGAATATATTCACGGATTTACCATTCCTTGAGCGTAACTCTCTTCTGAGTATGCCGCTCGGTCTTGATGGAGGAAATAATGATTGGCTTGAAAACCACTGTCGGAACTGGTTGACCAAGTTTACGGCAGCCTACGAGCTAAAGGAAAAGCACTTTGTCGACACCTGCACGGATGTAAATAACGGAGTGCGGGATGAGTACAACACTCTCATCGGTCTGTTCGCAAACTTGAAGGACGAGGCGTATCCCTGCCCGCCAGCGCAGCAGACACCGGGTACGCCGCAGACGCCAGCGGGGGCCCCGTCCGGCACGCCATCCGGGACTCCTTCGGGAACTCCGTCCGGCACACCTTCGGGGACACCGTCCGGCACACCTTCGGGGACACCGACCGGTACCAATCCCAGTACCCCCGGAAGTCCCACCACGCCCAGTGGCGACAACCCGCTGTCGGCCTTGACGGAGTTGGGTACCCAGCTCGCCTCCTCGGGCCTCGGCAGCCAGCTGGCGTCAGGGCTGAACCAGTTGGTGACATCGGCGGGCGAGCAGATTACGAGCACCCTGGAACAGTTACGGGAGCAGGCGGAGCAGGCCGTGGACCTCGACGGCGACGGGAAGCCGGACGAGGACGCTAACGGCGACGGAATACCGGACGACCCGGCCGAAACCGATGAAGAAGGCCAGGAAAAGGGTATCGAGCTGAATGGCAAGGAATACAAGCTCGAAATGGGACCCGACGGCCAACTGAGACTGGTGGTGAGCGGTGCGGACGGCGAACCGGAGAAATACAAGATAGAGATCGGCGCGGATGGCAAGCCTACGCTGGTCCCCGAAGCGCCACCCGGTGAGCCCGGGCCCGATACCGAAAACCCTGCCGGCGCAGGTACACCGCCAGGTACTCCTGGCGTCCCCAAGGGGACGAACGGGGAAGACGGTGAACACCAGCCGCAGGACTATCCTGCTCCAGTCGAGGAGGAAGATCCGCCGCCCGCTGACGATCCGCTGATCGAAGACGACGAGGAGAGCGCCTCCGCACCGCCTTCGCCGCCACCTCCTCCGGTGGATACCGGTGCTCAATTGGCCGAGGCCGGCCCGCTGTGACCCGGCCGGGCCCGGTCGCCCCAACCGTCATCGTGACCTAACACCGCTCGAGGAGGATCGGAACCATGGTTTTTCGGGACGTCGACGAGATCGCCGAAGAAGTTTATCGACGAAGTTCGGACCGGCTCAGTGAGCTGCGCGCGGCAAACCAGCGGACGGCTGCGGAAATCCGGGCGCTGACCGAGCAGACTGCCGATAATATGCGACAGCTCGCCGAGCAGGCCGAGAAAGAAACGCAAAAGGCGGCACGCAACCCCGAAGAGCAGATCACGGTGTTCGGGGCCGAGCGTTCGGCACCGGTGGAATCGAATCGGCCGGTTGCCGGTGACGTGTACGACCAACGGGAAGCGATCGCTCGTTCGGCCGCGGCTCGTCGATTGGGAACCGTCGTCACCCCGATCGACGACGACGGTGACGACGAGGCCGAGTACTACCGGCGCAAGAGCTGGCTTGTCTGAAGCGCCACCACGTGGTGCGAGGGTTGGGTTGCCAAACCCTGCGCGGCGGTGGGAATTCGATCGGTCCGTCGGCAGCGATAACGTCCGCGGCACTTCCCTGCGAGTAGGACATCGGTCGCCCGGACATCCTGATATTCGGATTCGAGGCAGCGGAGAATCACGAAATGGGGGGTGACGAAATCCGACTTGCCCTGGGGCTTCAGGAAAATATTCGTCTCCATGCCCACTTGCCAGCGGTGTACGGTGCGGCGGGCCATATCGTCGCGGGCGTTTCGGCGTAGCGCGGACCAGAAGGTGCCGGTGTATTGCTGATGCTCGAACGGCTCCCGGCGCGCCCGGACCACGCGACCTTCCCAGAGCTCGATGTGGGCGGCGAGCTCTTCGGGAAGGCGCTCGAGGTCCTCCCAGGCGAGATATTCGGGCAGGTCGGGTCGTTCGACCTCCGGTGGGGGCATGCCGGTCACCGTACTCGAGCAGGTCGACTCGCGAGGTGCGATCGGCTGCGAGGAGTAGGTGCCGGCCGGTGTCCTAAACGGTCGGTGCCTTTGCGGTGTCGCGCTGGGACTGCAGGAGTTGGGGGCGGTATTTGCCGTCTTTGAACCAGTGGTGGGAGCCGGGCTTACGGGCTTCGGTCGCCATATGTTTGATACCGGCCTCGCAGGCGAATTCCTTGAGCTTCTTGCCGGCGAAACCGCTGAAGTACAGCGGCCGGGCGGTTTCGTTCTTGTGGCCGAGCTGGTAGATGCCGGCTTTCCGGCCGAAGCTGAGGCACATGGCGGGGAAGGCGAGATCGATCGGGGTGGGTTGTTCGCCGGCGATGCGGTGCAGCAGGGTATCGGCGGCGTGGGCTCCCAGACCGTAGGCGGTGTAGGCGCTCATCCGGAACGGCAGGTCGGAGGGGGCCGACGCATCGCCTGCCGCGACGATGCGGTCGTCGTCGATGCTGGTCAGTGTTTCGTCGGTGAGCAGGCGGCCGGTGGCGTCGGTGGTCAGGCCGCTGCGGGCGGCCAAGTCGGGCACCTCGAAGCCGGCCGTCCAGATCGTGACCTCGCTCGCGAGGGTCCGGCCGTCGCTGAGTTCGACGGCGTTCGCGGTCACCGCCGTGGCCGTCGGACCTTCGAGCACGGTCGCGCCCAGCCGGGCGAAGTACTTGCGGGCCGTGCGCCGGGCCTTCGGGTGCAGGTAGGGGCCGAGGACGCTGCCGCAGACCAAGGTGACCGCGCGTCCCTGCTCGGCCAGTTCGGCGGCGGTTTCCATACCTGTCGGACCGCCGCCGATCACCGTCACCGGTGCCGTCGTGGGGGTGTCGAACAGTACCGACCGCAGCCGCTGCGCGGCCTCGAGTGTCGCCACCGGATAAGCGAATTCGGCCGCGCCCGGCACCCGCGATACGGCGCCGGAGCTGCCCACCGCGTAGATCAGGTAGTCGTAGCCGACCGTATCGCCGCCGGCCAGTATCACCCTGCGCTCGGCCGCATCGATCCGCGTCACACTGTCGACGACCAGCCTGATGTCCGCGGCCAGGACATCCTGATAGTCGACGACCGCATCGTGAGTTCCGCCCACCAGCTGGTGCAGGCGCAGTCGGGGGACGAAGACCTGCCGCGGATTGATCACGGTCACCGTCACGTCGTCGCGCTGGGTGAGGCGATTGGCCGCCATGACTCCGGCATATCCGCCGCCGATCACCACCACATCGATGTTCTCGTTCACGGTGTCTCCTTTGCTTCGAGGGGTTCGAATACAAGACAGCGCTGGTCGGAAAACCCTGACATGATGTGATGTGACTCACGCCCGGCGGCGACTGCCTACCCGCTGCCGCCGATGTACAGGGGCGGAGATGGCGGGAAGGTCACCGGGAGGGATTTGAGGGCACGGTGGAACGGTCCGGGCCGCCATTCGAGTTCGGCGGGTGGTATCGCCAGGGTGATATCGGGGAGAGCGTCGAGCAATTGGTCGATGGCGTCCTGCACGACCACCCCGGCTACCGACCGTGCCGGACAGCTGTGCGGCCCCGCGCCCCAGGCCAGGTGTGAACTGTTGTGCCGGATATCCCCACTAGTGACCCTCGGGTCGGTGTTGCAGGCGGTGATACCGATGAGGACCGGTTGATGCGGGGGAATCCAGTAGCCGTCGATCAGTACGGGCTGACGCGGATAGGTCGCGCAATAGTTGGCCACCGGCGGATCGGTGAACAAGACCTCGTCCACGGCATCCCGGGTGGAGAGCCGGCCGTCGAGCATCCCGGCGGCGAAGCGCTCATCGGTGAGGATCAGGCGCAGCGTATTGGCGATCAGATTCATTTGCGGCTCGGCCCCGGCGCCGAAGAGTGTGGTCAACTGGTGCACCATCTCTTCGTCGGTGAAGCCGCTGCGATGCCGGATCAGGTGTGAGGTCACATCGTCGCCGGGTTGCGCGCGCTTGCGGCGGCTCAGTTCCAGCATGGCATCGGCAGCCTGCATGTAGCCGATGGCGGCATCGGCGGGGTCGACACCGTTGAATATGGCGTCGAAGCCGGCGACAGCCTGCCGGGCGAGGTCGGCCGGGCAGCCGAGTACCGCACTCAGGGCAGCGAAGGCGAGCGGGCGGATGTACTGGCCGATCAGCTCGGCCTGCCCGTGTTCGCAGAACGAATTGATCAAGGACCCGGCGACTCGTTCGATCTCCCGGTGCAGGGCGTTCAGATCGATCCCGGTGAGGGCCGCGATATTGGCGGAGCGGTGCCTGGTGTGTTCGAAGCCGTCGCTGTGCCGGGCGTTCGGCCGGTACTGCATCATCGGCCGCACCGGGCAGTCCGCGGGGATCCCGGTCTCCCAGTTCCGTGGGTCGGAGGGGAAGCGTTCGGGATCGTTGAGGATGCTTACCGCGGTGTGATAGCCGATCACCAAGGTTGCCGGAACTCCCGGCACCAACTCGACCGGAACCAGTGAAGGATGCAGGCTCCGCATATGCTCGTACAGTTTGTGCGGCTCGGCGGCGTATTCCGGGTTGTAGAGCGGGATACGCGGGCCGTCGTGACCCGTCGGGGCGCGCATGGCCCGTACGCGGCTTTCGCCGGGGGGAGGCGATTCTTCTCGTGGTTGCGATCCGAGCACGAACGAACTCCATACAGCCGGCCGAGTGTGCCCGCCCGCGCGGACGAACACAGACTATCCGCGGCGCCCCGGTAGGAGCCGGGTGATCATGGAAAACGCTCGTAGGCAAGCTGTTTCGTGTCGATCATGAATCGTCCGGAAGGGGTGTCCGCTCGCCGGCGGGGCACGATTCCGGTCGACGCCCTTACTTGCGTAGTGTGCGGACCAGTTTGCCCACGGCCGCCGGGTCGGGGGTGGCGGCGGCCTTGCGGCTTTCCTCCTGGTCCTGCAGGGCGGCGGCCGGGTCGATGACGTGGGTGTGGCGGATCGAGGTATCCGGGTCGGCGAAGGCGGCGTAGGTCTTGTCACCCAGGAGGGTGTGCAGGAGGTAGCCGGTGAGGAGGGCGCGGACAGCGCGGGCCGTTTTCGGTTCGTGTCTGCCGCCGCCGAGGGCGGCGAGCAGGCGGCGGCCCTCGGCGAGACCGTTGCGGCCGGCGCCTTCGAGGGTGCGCAGGACGATCGGGCCCGACCAGGCGGCCGCCAGGGGGACGGCGTTGGAGGCGAGGGAATCGATATCGGATACGCCGGCCAGGATGAGGGCGGGCGTGTCGATATCCGGGGCCACCGATTCCGCGGCCGGCGCGGTGGGGGCCGGGAACAGGGGAGTGACCGCGGCCACTCGACGCTGGGCGGCGGCCAGGACGGCGGCACCGGCGCCCATGCCGTGGCCGGCGAGGGCCAGGCGTTCGGGGTGCACGGTGATCGTGCCGTCGCCGAGGCGGACGCCGGTGCAGATATCGAGCGTCGTGAGCAGATCGGTGGCCAGGTTCAGATGGGAGGCCAGCGGACCGCGTTCGGTATCGGGGGCGGCGGAGACGATGCCCCAGGAGGCGAGGTGTTCCAGCAGCGTGCCGTAGCTGCCGGCGCCGTTGAGCCAGCCGTGGCCGAACGCGACGGCGGGTAGGTCGCGGCCGGTCTCCGGCGTGTACACCACGCCGGGCTGCCCCGCGATCGCCAGGTTGCCGCGCAACACGCGGTGCGGGCCACGGCTGGTCAGAGTGCTCAGAAGTGATTTCACAGACGCCGACACGACGTGAACGTTAGCCGATAAGTACTCTGGGGAGCCATGTGCGGAATCGTGGGGTACGTCGGGTACCGGGACGCGTTGGGCGTCGTCGTCGCTGCCTTGCGTCGCATGGAGTACCGAGGTTACGACTCCGCGGGCGTGGCGATTCTCGACGGCGCCGGGCATGTCGCCGTCGAGCGGCGCGCCGGGCGGCTGAGCAACCTGGAAGAGGCGCTGGACGCCGCGAGGCCGGGCGTGTTCGCCGGTACCACGGGGATGGGGCATACCCGCTGGGCGACCCACGGCGCGCCGACCGACCGCAACGCCCATCCGCATCAGGATGTGAGCGGCAAGGTCGCGGTGGTGCACAACGGCATCATCGAGAACTTCGTCGAACTGCGGCGCGAGCTCGAGGACGCGGGGGTCGAGCTGCGCAGCGAGACCGATACCGAGGTCGCCGTGCACCTGGTGGCGCGGGCCTACGCCGAGGGGCCGACCGCGGGCGATTTCGAGGCCAGTGTGCTGGCGGTGCTGCGGCGGCTCGAGGGCGCGTTCACGGTGGTCTTCACCCATGCCGACCATCCGGGCACGGTCGTGGCGGCCCGGCATTCGACCCCGCTGGTGGTGGGCGTGGGCGAGAACGAGATGTTCATCGCCTCCGACGTCACCGCGTTCATCGAGCACACCCGCGAAGCTGTCGAACTCGGTGAGGGGCAGGCGGTGGTGATCACCGCCGCCGGGTACCGGGTCACCGATTTCCACGGTTCCACCGACGCGGCGCATTCCCGGCCGTTCACCATCGACTGGGATCTGGCGGCCGCCGAGAAGGGCGGCCACGACTACTTCATGCTGAAGGAGATCGAGGAGCAGCCCGGCGCGGTCGCCGATACGCTCATCGGTCACTTCGACCACAGCCCCAGCCGGGCCGGGCGGATCGTGCTGGACGAGCAGCGCCTCTCCGACCAGGAACTGCGCGATGTGGAGAAGGTCTTCGTGGTGGCCTGCGGCAGCGCCTACCACTCGGGCCTGGTCGCCAAGTACGCGATCGAGCACTGGACCCGGCTGCCCGTGGAAGTGGAACTGGCCAGCGAATTCCGCTACCGCGACCCCGTCCTGGACCGTTCGACCCTGGTGGTCGCGGTCTCGCAGTCGGGTGAGACGGCCGACACGCTGGAAGCCGTCCGGCACGCGAAGAGCCAGAAGGCGCGAGTGCTGGCGGTCTGTAATACCAACGGCGCGCAGATCCCCCGCGAAGCCGACGCGGTGCTCTACACCCGGGCCGGGCCGGAGATCGGGGTGGCCTCCACCAAGGCATTCCTCGCCCAGGTGACGGCGAACCTGCTGGTCGGGCTGGCGCTGGCGCAGGCGCGCGGCACCAAGTACCCCGACGAGGTCGCCCGCGAGTTCGCCGAACTGGAGGCCATGCCGAAGCTGGTGGACCGGGTGCTGGAAACGGCACCGCAGGTGCGGGCGATCGCCCGGCAGCTGGCGCAGGAACGGACCATCCTGTTCCTCGGCCGGCATGTCGGCTACCCGGTGGCGCTCGAGGGTGCGCTCAAGCTCAAAGAGCTGGCGTACATGCACGCGGAGGGTTTCGCCGCGGGTGAGCTGAAGCACGGGCCGATCGCGCTGATCGAAGACGGGCTGCCGGTGATCGTGGTGATGCCGTCGCCGAAGGGGCGCGGGGTGCTGCACGCGAAACTGCTCAGCAATATCCGCGAGATCCAGGCCCGCGGCGCGCGCACCATCGTTATCGCCGAAGAGGGCGACGATCTGGTGCGTCCGTTCGCCGACGATCTGATCGAGATCCCGTCGGCGCCGACCCTGTATCAGCCACTGCTGTCGACGGTTCCGTTGCAGATCTTCGCCGCCGAGGTGGCGCAGGCCCGCGGCTACGACGTAGACAAACCGCGCAACCTCGCCAAATCGGTCACAGTGGAGTAGGCGTACACCAAATCCGCTCGGCCGGGTGGGCTGTCGGTGCCTGTCTCCGGTGAGCCGGGAAGAAGTGACGGCTGTCGAGCGGGGCGCGCCGAGTGCTGGTCCCCGGGGTTCAGGCTTCCTCGACGGTGATCGTTCCACGCATATCGGGGTGGATCGGGCACAGGTAGCGGTATTCGCCGGGGGCGGTGAAGGTGTAGCTCCAATCGCCCACCTCGAACAGCGGGCTGTTCAGGCCCATGGCCTTGTCGCCGATGCCCTGCACCCCGTGCGGTAGGTCGCCGTCGAAATGCCAGGAGACGGTATCGCCCGCCGTGATGGTGATATCGGCCGGTGAGAAGGCATCCTCTTCGACGAATACCGTGACCGTCGCCTCCGGTGCCCGCTGCGAATGCGTTCCCGAAGCCTCGGTTGCCGAACCGGCCGAACCGGCCGGTTCGTCCGATCCGCAGCCGGTCAGCAGGGCCGCCACGAGGGTGAGTCCGCCGACGGCGGCCAGTGCGGCGCGGTGAGGTCTGGGCATGGTCGCCAAGCGTAGTCTGCTGGCGTTGTGACCCGTCGAGTGCGGAGGTGTCCGGTGACTGAGCTGTCCGGCTATTACACGGCCGACGAGGTGCGTGCGGCGGAGGCCGAACTGTTCACCCGGGTCCCGGCAGGTGAACCGATGCGCCGGGCGGCCTACGGCTTGGCCGGGGTGGTGGCGGCCGAATTGCGTTCCCGCAGTGGTGGAGTCGCGGGCCGGAAGGTCGGGCTGCTGGTGGGGTCGGGGGACAACGGCGGGGACGCACTGTGGGCGGGGTCGATGCTGCGCCGCCGCGGCGTGGCGGTGACCGCGGTGCTGCTGAACCCGGGCCGGGCACATCCGGCGGGGCTGGCCGCCCTGCGCAAGGCCGGCGGCCGGATCTGTACCGATCCCGCGTCAGCCGTCGGCGAACTTGCTGGTGCGGACCTGGTGGTCGACGGGATCGTCGGTATCTCCGGCCGCGGGCCGCTGCGCCCCGCGGCAGCCGGAATAGTTGCGGCCCTGGATGTCCCGATCGTCGCGGCCGACCTGCCCAGCGGTGTGGACCCGGATACCGGGGCGGTCGACGGCCCCGCGGTGCGGGCGGCGGTCACGGTCGCCTTCGGTGCGCGGAAGCCGGTGCACGCGCTGGCAGCCCCGTGGTGCGGGCGAATCGAATCGGTGCCCATCGGGTTACGTTTGCCCGCCCCGCACCTGGCGGCACTCGAACCCGCCGAGATAGGCGCGCACTGGCCGGTTCCCGGGCCCGCGGACGACAAGTACACGCAGGGCGTCACCGGCGTGCACGCGGGCAGTGATACCTATCCGGGTGCGGCGGTGCTCTGTACCGGGGCCGCGGTGGCCGCGACGTCCGGAATGGTCCGGTACGCCGGTAGCGCGGGGCCGGCCGTTCTCGCCCGGTATCCGGAAGTGATCGCGACGCCCGATCTCGCGTCGACCGGCCGGGTGCAGTCCTGGGTGTTCGGCCCCGGCTCCGGCACCGGCCGCGCCGCGCGGGACCGGCTCGCCGAGATCCTGGCCACGGATCTGCCGGTCGTGATCGACGCCGACGGTCTCACTCTGTTGGCGGAGGAGCCGGAACTGGTCCGTGGCCGGCGGGCCGCCACCGTGCTTACTCCGCATGCGGGTGAGTTCACCAGGCTCACCGGCCGCGAACCCGGGCCGGACCGGGTCGCGTCCGTCCGGGAACTCGCCGAATCGTGGCAGGTCACCGTTCTGCTGAAGGGCCGTGCGACCCTGGTCGCCGAACCGGGCCGGCCGGTTCTCGTCAACGAGGCGGGTGGCTCCTGGGCGGCCACGGCGGGCGCCGGTGATGTGCTGTCGGGTGTGATCGGCGCTCTACTCGCCGCCGGCCGGGAGCCGGGCCGGGCCGCTGCCGCGGCGGCCCGGGCGCATGCCATGGCCGCCGAGTTCGCGGCATACGAGGCATCCCCGGGCTCGGCGCCCATTTCGGCGACCCCGCTGCTCCGTCACCTGCCGCGGGCGATCGCGGCACTTCGAGCCCTGTCCGGCTGAGCCGCCCGAGGGGCTTGGCGGCGGGTCTGCCGGACACCGCACTTTCCGCTCGTTACGCCTGGTCCGGTACGTCCTCGGTGTCCCGTCGTGCGGCCGGCTCCGGAAGATGGACCAGGATCAGCCCGACCGCGGCGATCAGGACGTTCTGCAATGCCGCCGAGGTCGCGTTGACGTCCTCGTTGGCCCACATCCGGAACCACTCGCCCGCGATCGTGAGGAACCCACCTCCGAACAGCAGAATCGCCATCGTCCAGCCGAGGCCGGACAGTTTGGCCGCCAGCTCGGCGCCGCGGCGCCCCGCGCCGCCGGCCAGCGCGCGCACCCACGCGACGGAGGCGGCGAGCAGCACGAACGCGATCAGGAATTCCCAGATCACGATGAGGATGTAGGCGACCAGGGCGACGCTGCCGTTCGTGATCGGGCGCCAGTCCGTTCCGGGGCTGTGGATCGTCGACTCCATCGACAGCACCGCGGCCACCGCGTTCCGGTTCGTCTCGGTGTCCACGCAGTTGGTGAACGCGACCAAAAGGTAGTAGACCCCCGTGATCAGTGCCAACGTTGCCACCGCCGCATGCCGGCTGCCCACAACGTCGAGAATGGCTGTGCCGCTTCGCTTCATATGCCCTACCTCGTGTCCGGAGGGGGTCAATATACGACCGGCCGCGCCGTTGCCGCTGGATACGGGCCACCAGGGGTGAGTGGCCGAACGGGGCCGGGCCGGAACGGGTGGGCGAACTCCCCGCCGAACCGTTCGCCACCCGGGTGCGGGTCGCCCGTCCCGCACCATTCCGGGAGATGGCAGTATCGACAGGTGTGAATGGGCAAGTGGAGACGATCGTCGATCTGGATGCCATCGCACACAACGTGGGCGTTCTGCGGGCACACGCCGGCGATGCCGCGGTGATGGTGGTGGTGAAGGCCGACGGCTACAACCACGGGGCGGTCGAGGTCGCGCGGGCCGCACTGGCGGCGGGCGCCGCGGAACTCGGGGTCACCACGGTCGACGAAGCGGTGGCATTGCGCGCCGCCGGGATCGAGGCACCCATTCTGTGCTGGCTCAATGTGCGCGACGCCGATTACGCCGCGGCCGTCGCCGCCGATATCGAGATCGGGGTCTCCTCGCCGGAGCAACTGCAGGCGGTCGCCGCGGCCGCGCGGAGGCTGGGCCGGCGCGCCATCGTCACGCTGAAGGTCGATACCGGCCTCAACCGCAACGGCGTCGATCCGGACAGCTATCCCGTGGTACTCGCCGCGCTGCGGAAACTGGTCGACGAGCAGGTCGTGCGGTTCCGGGCGATCTTCTCCCACCTCGCCCACGCCGACGAACCGTACAACCCGGTGATCGACCGGCAGCGCGATCGCTTCCTGGAGGCCATCGCCACCGCCAAGGAATACGGCCTCGAACCGGAACTGGTGCACCTGGCGAATTCCGCCGCGACCCTGACCAGGCCGGACCTCGCATTCGATATGGTCCGCCCGGGGATCGCCGTCTACGGGCTCACCCCGGTGCCGGAGATCGGCGAATTCGGCCTCCGTCCCGCCATGACCTTCCAGGCCGAGGTGGCGCTGGTCAAACGGGTGGCCGCGGGCGAAGGTGTCTCCTACGGCCACGAATGGATCGCACCGGCCGATACGACCGTGGCGCTGATCCCGGCCGGTTACGCCGACGGGGTGTTCCGCCCGCTGGGCGGCCGGATGGAGGTGTGGGTCGGTGGCCGGCGGCGTCCGAACCGCGGCCGGGTGTGCATGGACCAGCTGGTGGTGGATCTGGGCGACAACAGCGAGGGGGTCGCGGAGGGCGATATCGCGATCTTGTTCGGGCCCGGAACCCATGGTGAACCGCGCGCCCAGGACTGGGCGGATCTGCTCGGCACCATTCACTACGAAGTGGTGTGCGCGCCGCGCGGGCGGGTGCACCGCGGCTATCGGGGAGGGGAGCGGTGAGACCACGAACGACCCTGCTGCGCGGGGGCTTGGCCACGGCCGGTGTGGTGGCCGTCATGGCCGGTGCGCACGCGCTGCGCCGGGCCGGTGCGAAAGTGCTGTGGCCGCCGGTGCGCGACGAGTACCGGGACGAGAATTTCGCGCTGATCGACCTCGACCGGGCCGGTGAGGTGATCGCCGACGACGGCGTCTGCCTGGCCACCCGGGAATGGGGCACCGGCGATGCCGAGGTGACCGTGGTTTTCGTGCACGGTTTCTGTAACAGCATGGAGTCCTTCCACTTCCAGCGCCGCCACCTCGCCCAACGCTGGGGTTCCCGGCTGCGGATGGTGCTGTTCGATCTGCGCGGGCACGGGCGGTCGGGCACCCCGGATACCGACAGCTGTACGGTCACCCAGCTCGGCCGCGATCTGCTCACGGTGATCGATGCCAAGGCGCCGCGCGGCCCGCTGATCCTGGTCGGGCATTCGCTCGGCGGGATGGCGGTACTGGCCGCCGCCGCGCATGCCGGCGATCTGTTCGCGCAGCGGGTGCGGGCGGTGGCGCTGCTGTCCACCGCCGCCGCGGAGGTGACCTCCGCCGGAATCGGGCAGTTGCTGCGCAACCCCGCGATCGACGGTTTCCGGCTGGCCGTGCACGCCGCGCCCGCGCTGGTGCAGGCCGGGCGGGTCACCGCGCGGCAGATCATCACGCCGATCCTGCACGTGAGCTCGTTCCACGGTTCGGTGAGCCCGACGCTGTCCCGGTTCACCACCATGATGATCGACCGGACACCCGTGGAAACCGTGGTGAAGTTCCTGAAGGCCATCGAGATACACGACGAGGCCGCGGCTCTGCCGGTGCTGCGCGATATTCCGGTGCTGGCGCTGGGCGGCAGCCGGGATCTGGTGATCCCGTTCCGCAATTCCCGGACGCTGGCCCGGGAATTGGCCGATTGCGAACTCGTCCGGCTGCCGGAGTGCGCGCATATGCCGCAACTGCAGTACCCCGAGGAAACCAATGCCGCACTCGATCGGTTGCTGGTGCGCGCCGGTGTGGTCGGCGAAGACGATCGGTACGAGGCCAGCGGTGGCTGAGCACAGTGGCCGCGGCGGCGCGGGGAACCCCGAGCACGGCGGCATCCGGCACCCGGAGCGCGGCGCCCGCGAGTTGCCCACCGTCGCCGATACCGAGACACTCGGCCGCGAACTGGCGGCCGGACTGCGCGCGGGTGATCTGGTGGTGCTGGACGGGCCGCTGGGCGCCGGGAAAACCGCGCTGACCCGCGGTATCGCCGCCGGCTTGGGGGTCGGCGGCCGGGTCAGTTCGCCCACCTTCATCATCGCCCGCCGGCATCCCCCGGGCCCACGCGCGGACGGTCCGCCGGTCGCGCTGGTGCATGTGGATGCCTACCGGCTCGGCGGCAGCCTCGACGAACTCGACGCACTGGACCTGGACACCGAACTCGACGACGCGGTCGTGGTGGTGGAGTGGGGCAGCGGGGTGGTCGAACGGCTGACCGGCCGGCATCTCCTGGTGCGGATGTCGCGCGAACCGGAATCCGAAGTGCGCACGGCGACTTGGGAGTGGGTGGCCACCGGCCCCGGCGAGTAGCCGTGCGCCACGGCCGTGTGCGGCCCGTCACCCGGTATCGTGGACCAGATCATGCTTGCACTTGCTGTCGACACCGCGACGCCTGCCGTCACGGCGGGACTGGTCGAGCTGGAGCAGGCGGCGGCCGGTGCGAACAGCCCGGACACCGCCCGCCCGCGGACCCTCGCCGTCCGGACGCTCGTCGATGCCCGCGCCCACGCCGAGGCGCTCACCCCGCAGATCCTGGAATGTATCGCCGAGGCCGGGGTCGCCCGGACGGATATCGCGGCGGTGGTCACCGGTATCGGCCCGGGTCCGTTCACCGGTCTGCGGGTAGGGATGGCCACCGCGGCCGCGTTCGGTGACGCGCTGGGCATCCCGGTGCACGGGGTATGCAGTCTGGACGCCCTCGCCGCCGACTGCGCCGAGGAACTCGGTCCCGGCGACGAATTGCTGGTCGTGACGGATGCCCGGCGGCGTGAGGTGTACTCCGCGCGGTACCGCCAACAGGGGGCCCGGCGGATCTCCGGACCCGAGGTCGGCAAGCCGGCCGAGCTGGATCCGGCCGGAGCCACCCGGATCGCGGGTTCCGCCGCCCATACCGCCCTCTTCGAGCTGCCCGCACTGCCCGTGCAGACACCGTCACCGGCGGGGCTGGTACGGGTGGCGGCGGCCGCGCTGCTGTCGGGCGCGGCACCCGAGCCGCTGGTTCCCCTGTATCTGCGTCGCCCGGACGCGGTCGAACGCAGCTACCGCACCCTCGACCGGATGGGAGCGTGACGATGTCGATTCGTATCCAACCCATGGAGCCGGCCGATATCGCGGGCTGTGTGGAACTGGAACAATTGCTGTTCCCCGAGGACGATCCGTGGCAGGCGGTGGCCTTCCATTCGGAGCTGGCCGCCGGCTACAACCGCTACATCACCGCCCGCGACGAGTCCGGGAAGATGGTCGGCTACGCGGGTATCGCGCTGCTCGGTGACGCCGAACACCCGGAAGCCGAGGTGCACACCATCGGGGTCGATCCGGCCTGCCACCGTGCCGGTATCGGCACCGTGCTGCTGGAGGCGCTGCTCGCCGAGGCCGGGCGCCGCGGCGGGCCGGTGTTCCTGGAGGTACGCACCGATAACGCGGCGGCGATCGCCCTCTACGCCAAACACGGTTTCCACATCATCGGCCTGCGCAAGAACTACTACCACCCCAGCGGCGCCGACGCGTACACCATGCGCCGGCCCGCCCTGGAAGACGTTCCGGCGGGTGTGCTCCCGCGTACTCCGGACGAGGTGCTGTCGTGATCGTCATGGGAATCGAGAGTTCCTGCGACGAAACCGGGGTCGGGATCGTGCGCCGTCACCCCGACGGTAGTTGTGAACTCCTCGCCGACGAAGTCGCCTCGAGTGTCGCCGAACACGCCCGCTTCGGCGGGGTGGTTCCCGAGATCGCCTCCCGCGCCCATCTCGAAGCGATCGTGCCGGCCATGCGGCGGGCGTTGTCGGCCGCGGGGATCGTCGCGCCCGACGCCCTGGCGGTCACCATCGGGCCGGGTTTGGCCGGTGCCCTGCTGGTGGGTGTGGCGGCCGCGAAAGCCTATGCGGCGGCCTGGGATATCCCGTTCTACGCGCTGAACCATCTCGGTGGCCACGTCGCTGTGGACACGCTCGAGCACGGGCCGATGCCACCCTGTGTGGCCCTGCTGGTATCCGGTGGGCATACCCATCTGCTGCACGTCACCGACCTGGCGCAACCGCTGGTCGAGCTGGGTAGCACCGTCGACGATGCCGCGGGCGAAGCGTTCGACAAGGTGGCGCGGCTACTGGGCCTGGGTTACCCGGGCGGGCCGGCACTGGATGCTGCCGCGGCCACCGGCGATCCGTCGGCGATCGCCTTCCCGCGCGGTATGACCGGCCCGCGCGATCCCCGCTACGACTTCTCCTTCTCCGGCCTGAAAACCGCGGTGGCCCGCCATGTGGAGGGCCTGCACCGGCAGGGCGTCGACGAGTTGCCGATCCCCGATATCGCGGCCTCGTTCCAAGAGGCGGTCGCGGATGTGCTGACCAGGAAAGCGGTGCGTGCGGCGCAAGATGTCGGGGTGGATACCCTGGTGCTGGGCGGCGGCGCCACCGCGAACACCCGAATCCGGTCGCTGGCCGAAGAACGATGCGCCGCAGCGGGTTTGACGTTGCGTATCCCGAAGCCGCGGCTGTGCACCGATAACGGCGTGATGATCGCCGCCCTGGGCGCGCATGTGATCGGCGGCGGCGCCGAGCCGTCGCCGCTGTCGGTGGCCAGTGATCCGGGCCTGCCGGTATCGGTCAGCCAGGTGAGCTGAGCGGCTGCGGGGTTCGCCGTGGTATATCGCCCGCGGGTCTCCGCACCGCCACCGGGTTCCGGCGCAGCCACCGGACCCGGTACGGCCGCCCGAGTTCCGGGTGCCGTTGAGGTGCCGGTCTTCAACGGCCGGCACGGCTGGTCCGTCTGCTGCGACCGGGCCCTGCCCACCCGCTGCGGCGCGCCCACATCGATAGCGGTCGCCGGCGGCCGGGAGACACGGCAGTTGCACCGCAACATGGAGGACAGCACGGACCGCTGTCGAGTGGCTGGGTGGCTTGCCGGACGTGCGTGGCTGTGCCGAGAGCGGGGGCTCGGGTGGCGGTAACGGAGCCCTGGCGCCGTATCGGAGTCCTGGGTGACCAGCTGCCCGGCCCGGGCGCGGGTATCGCGGGCTCCGGTGGCGGGCAGGGTGCTAACCCGAGGACCCGGTGCCCGGCAGCCCGGGAACGGGTGGCGGCGGCGTGACCTGGAGGGTGGTCTCGGTGCTCTGAGTGCCGTTGTCGTTGGGGACGTCCGAGGTGGAAGGGGAATCCGACGGCTGTTCCGGAGTGGGCGGCGGGGGTGCGAGCGCTCCCGGACCCAGCCCTTCCGGGAACGGGATCGGCGGCAGATTCGGATCCGGGCGCAGCGTCGGCTGGGACGGCGTGGTGGAGTGCGAGCCGGGCGTGGTGGGTCCGGTGGACGGCGAGGAGGGCTCACCGCTCGTGGACGGCACCGCACCGGTACTCGGCTCGGTCGGTACGGGCGCTTCGTAGGTCGGCTCGTAGGTCGGTGTGTAGGCGCCGCTGTCCGGCTCCTCGATCGGCTGCGGATCACCCTGGGTGGTGATCGGCGCCTCGGGAGTCGTGGGGGCGGCCGCGGTGGTCGTGGGCGGCATCTGGGCACTGCTGGTGGTGCCCGCGGGCGAAACCTCTTCGTCGGAGCTGGTCTGGCCGGTGTTCATGCCGTACCCGACGATCAGCCCGACCACCACGATGGCGCCGGCGACCGTGCCGAAAGCCTTCAGCAGGGTGTTCCCCGATTTGTCGGGCGTGAGCGCACCGATCGGCGCGCCGGCTCCGGCGGTATCGGCCAGCAGCGCGGCGCCTTTGGCGATCACGGCGTCCGGATCCGGGACGGTGAGCACGGGCAGGTCGAGTTCGCTGCGCAGGGTTTCCAGGACGGCCGGGATATTCGCGCCGCCGCCGATCACCACCACCGCTTCCGGGGCACGGTCGGCCAGGCCGAAGGTCATCGTGGTGAAGCGGGCGAGTTCCCGCAGCAGCCCGGCGGTGAGCAGTTCGAAATCGGCGCGGGTGAGTTTGAGTGGCCGCCCGGCGATGTGGTCGATGGTGACGGCCTGGGTGACCGACAGATGTTCCTTGGCGGTCCGCGCCCGGTTCACCAGCACGCTGCGATTGGGCCGGGTGCCGCGGCGGGCGTAGTGCTGGTCGACCAGATGCCGGTAGAGCAGCTCGTCGATCGCGCGCCCGCTGATCGTGGTGCTGCGCGCGGAATGCAGCACCGTATCGTCGGCCGGGTCGGCCACCGAGACGGTGCAGCCGGAGGCGCCCAGATCGATCACCGCCACCGTGCCGTAACGGTCGACCAGTCCGGTATCGCGCAGGAAGGTCAGTGCCGCGGTGGTTTCGGGGACCAGCCGCGGCTCCCGGTGCTTACCGGTGGCCATCCGGATGGCCTGCGCCTGTTCCTTGCCGCGGTAGGCCACCGCGACCCCGGCCGGGGGGCGTTCGGCGACGATATCGAGACCGGAGGTCTGGGGAGCGGGAACATGCGGGCCGAAAACGGCTTCGGGCGGATGGGTCGCGGGAAGCTGGGTTGTCATCAGCTCGATCGACGACGCGACGAGATCGCCGAGGTCGGAATGGGCGTCGGCGGAGACGACCCGGTAGTCGAATTTCCGCGCCCCGTTGGTCGCGGTGGTGACCAGTGCGGAGCACACCACTTCGTTCCCGGCGGAGATGCCGAGCGACGTACGCATATTCTCTTCACCTCCCTTCGAGCGGAACCTCGTCGTTCGCGCCGGCCGGTCCGGACATGGGCCGAGGCTGTTCGCGAAACCACCGCCGTCTGCGGGGAGCGGTGGTTCCGCGAACAACCATCACACATGGTGCCACGATCTGTTATGGGAACGTTACAGAGTCGGAGAATCATTGGGAAGCCCTGTTTCTCTTGGGCTACCCGGCTTTTTGGGGTCTCAACCCGGCGACCAGCGGCCTCGTTTCGATGGCGTGTTGGTGACAACAAGATCATTTCGGCGGCAACCCGGCGCGTTGGCACCGCCCGCCCTTGAGCGCTGGCACTCTCATGTATAGAGTGCTAGCTGGCACCGATTGTTGCCCGGTGCCAGGCTTGACTACTGAGCAGGCGGTCCCGGCACCCGCGACGACGGGGCTTTGCGCAGGGTCAGCATCGTGACCGAATCGATGGTCCGGGACAACAGTTCCGGACGACCGTTATCCCCTGAAAGTGGAGGGCTCAACGTGGCGAGCGTGAACATCAAGCCGCTCGAGGACAAGATCCTCGTCCAGGCCAACGAGGCCGAGACGACGACCGCCTCCGGCCTGGTCATCCCCGATACGGCCAAGGAGAAGCCGCAGGAAGGCACCGTTGTCGCCGTCGGCCCCGGCCGGTGGGACGACGAAGGTGAGAAGCGCATCCCGCTGGATGTCCAGGAGGGCGACACCGTCATCTACAGCAAGTACGGCGGTACCGAGATCAAGTACCAGGGTGAGGAATACCTGATCCTGTCCGCGCGCGACGTGCTGGCTGTCGTCGGCAAGTAATCCGACTGCCGCGCATGCGTTCCGCCCCGGTGTCGACCTCTGGCCCGGGGCGGAGTGCGTTGTGCCACACAACTCGAAGCGCACCAGATACAGGAGCGAAGACATATGGCAAAGCAGATCCAGTTCGACGAGCAGGCTCGCCGGGCACTGGAGCGCGGTGTCGACAAGCTCGCCGATGCGGTGAAGGTCACTCTCGGCCCGCGCGGCCGGCATGTGGTGCTGGCCAAATCGTTCGGCGGCCCCACCGTCACCAACGACGGTGTCACCATCGCGCGTGATATCGATCTCGAGGATCCGTTCGAGAATCTCGGCGCCCAGCTGGTCAAGAGCGTCGCCACCAAGACCAACGATGTGGCCGGCGACGGCACCACCACCGCCACCGTGCTCGCCCAGGCCATGGTGCGCGGCGGTCTGAAGAACATCGCGGCCGGTGCCAACCCGATCGCCATCGGCGCGGGCCTGGCCAAGGCCGCCGACGCGGTATCCGAGGCCCTGCTGGCCGCGGCCACCCCCGTCAACGGCGAGAAGGCCATCGCCCAGGTCGCCACCGTTTCCTCGCGCGACGAGGAAATCGGCGAGATGGTCGGCAAAGCGCTGACCACGGTCGGCAAGGACGGCGTGGTCACCGTCGAAGAGTCGTCCACGATGCAGACCGAACTGGTCGTCACCGAGGGCGTGCAGTTCGACAAGGGCTACCTCTCGCCCTACTTCATCACCGATCCGGACAGCCAGGAGGCTGTGCTGGAGGACGCGCAGATCCTGCTGCACCGCGAGAAGATCAGCTCGCTGCCGGATCTGCTGCCGCTGCTGGAGAAGATCGCCGAATCCGGTAAGCCGGTCCTGATCATCGCCGAGGACGTCGAGGGTGAAGCGCTGTCCACCCTGGTCGTGAACTCGATCCGTAAGACCCTCAAGGCCGTCGCGGTCAAGGCGCCGTTCTTCGGTGATCGCCGCAAGGCGTTCCTCGACGATCTGGCCGTCGTCACCGCGGGCACCGTGGTCAACCCCGATCTCGGCATCAACCTGCGCGAGGCGGGCCTCGAGGTACTGGGTTCGGCGCGCCGGGTGGTCGTCACCAAGGACACCACCACGATCGTCGACGGTGCGGGCACCCAGGACGATATCGCCGCCCGCAGCGCCCAGCTGCGCCGCGAGATCGAGGCCACCGATTCGGATTGGGATCGGGAGAAGCTCGAGGAGCGGCTGGCCAAACTGGCCGGCGGTGTCGCGGTGATCCGGGTCGGCGCGGCCACCGAAACCGCGCTCAAGGAGCGCAAGTACCGGGTCGAGGACGCGGTCAGCGCGGCCAAGGCCGCGGTCGAGGAGGGCATCGTGCCCGGCGGCGGCACCGCTCTCGTGCAGGCGGGCACCAAGCTCGACAGCTTGATCGCCGGCCTCTCCGGTGACGAGGCCGTCGGCGCCGAGGTGCTGCGGGGCGCGCTGAAGGCGCCGCTGTTCTGGATCGCCTCCAACGCCGGCGTCGACGGTTCGGTCGTGGTGAGCAAGGTCGGGGAGGGCAAGGAAGGCTTCAACGCCGCCACCCTCGCCTACGGCGACCTGCTCACCGACGGCGTCGTGGACCCGGTCAAGGTCACCCGCTCGGCCGTGATCAACGCCGCTTCGGTGGCGCGGATGGTGCTCACCACCGAAAGTGCCGTGGTGGACAAGCCGGCCGACGAGGAAGACGATCACGGGCACGGGCACGCCCACTGATCCGATCCACCGGCCGGCGTCCGGCCGGCACCGGTAGGGACACAGAGAACGGGGCCGTGACCATATACCCGGGATGTTTAAGGCCCGGTGTCCGATGGGGCCCCCCGCGCCGAACCGGCGG
>NZ_JARWPM010000040.1 GCF_029869215.1 Nocardia carnea | reverse complement strand
TTCTACCCCCCCCCGCCGGGGGGGGGGGCGCGCCCGCCCCGGGCGCCCCCCCCCCCGCGCGCACGGGGGGCCCGGCCGGGCCGCGGGGCCCTCCCCGGCCCCCGGCCCCCGGCCCGGGGGGGGCGGGCGCCGGGCCCCGCGGGGGTGAGGCTGGTGGGCAATCGGACGCGACTGCCCGGCGGGAGATCGAGCCGGTGCTCTCGGGCGGTTACCCCGGCACTGTCCGGCCAGTCGTCCCAGAGCCGGCCGTGCACGGTACGGGAACCCGTATTGACCACCGTCAGTTCGATTTCGGTCGTGGCGCCGAGCCGCAGGACCGTCAGCTCCGCGCGTTCGAGGGCCAGATCCGCGCTGTTCGCCGCCAGCGCGCGATCGAGCGCCGCCAGTGCGCAGAGCACGGCATTGGCCAGCAGTACCCCGAGCCAGGACGGCCAGACGGCCATGACGAAAACCGCCGCCGCGACCGCGACCGCGACCAGCCGGCCGGTGACGACCACGGCCTACACCGGAACCGGGACGGACTGCAGCAGGTCGGCCAGTACCTGTTCGCCGGTGATGCCGTCGATCTCGGCTTCGGGGCGCAGTTGCAGCCGGTGCCGTAGCACCGCCACCGCAACGGTTTTCACATCGTCGGGGGTGACGAATGTACGCCCGTTCAACCAGGCCAATGCCCGGGCGGCGGCCATCAGCGAGGTGGCGCCGCGGGTGGAGGCGCCGTGCGCGACGGCGGGCGCCGTGCGGGTGGCGCGGCAGAGGTCGACGATGTAAGCGAGGACCTCCGGCCGGATGGTGACCTGCGAGATCGCGGATCTGGCGGCGGCGATATGGGCGGGACCGGCGACCGGGCGCAACCCGGCCGCGGCCAGGTCGCGCGGATCGAAACCCTCGGCATGCCGCTGCAGGATGCGGAATTCGTCATCGCGTTCGGGCAGGTGGATATCGACCTTGAACAGGAACCGGTCCAACTGGGCTTCGGGCAGCGGATAAGTGCCTTCCTGCTCGATCGGGTTCTGGGTGGCGACCACCACGAACGGATCGGGCAGGTACCGTGGCCGCCCGTCGACCGACACCTGCCGTTCCTCCATCGATTCCAGCAGCGCCGACTGGGTTTTGGGCGGAGTGCGGTTGATCTCGTCGGCGAGCAGCAGATTGGTGAAGACGGGGCCGTCCCGGAAGGTGAACTCGGCCGAATGCGGATCGTAGATCTGCGAACCGGTGACATCGCCGGGCATCAGGTCGGGGGTGAACTGCACCCGGCTGTGCTCCAGGTCGAGCGCGGTGGCCAGCGCCCGGACCAGCAGCGTCTTCGCTACACCGGGGACCCCCTCCAGCAGGACATGGCCGCGGCACAGCAGGGCCAGTACGAGATACATGACCGCGTTGTCGTTGCCCACCACCGCCTTGCCGATCTCGGCGCGCAGGGCGGCGAAGGCGGCCGCGGCCTCAGCGGCCGTGGGCGCCACCGCATTGCCGGCTCCGGCCTTACTGATGTCAATGCTGGTCATCCGACCTCCGCTTCGATCCATTCGAGTTGCGCGGCAACAAGTTCCAGGCTCGGTGCGTCCGGAACCGGGCCGTACAGGGCCGAACCGACGACGACCGGGTCGGCGCCGATACGAGCGGCGACCGCGGCCACCAGGGCTTCCGGGGAAATACCGGAGTCGGCACCGAGTGCCCGCCGCAACCGGCGCCCGGTGGCGGCCCGCAGCACGCCCGCGATATGCGGGTAATCGCGGGTACGCCGGTAGAGGCCGGCCTGTCCGGCCAGCAGTTCGCCGGCGGCCACCTCTACCGGCCGGGGTTCGCCGACCACCGTGCCGCGCCGGCGCGCCCGCCACCAGACGAGCAGTATCCCGGCGATCAGGAATTGCAGGCCGCCGAAGGCCAGCCAGGCGGGGGTGCTGGAGAAGAAGGAGTCCTCGCCTGTCGGCCGGGGGAGCTCGGGGTCGTAATCACCCCCCGGTTGATCGATCGGCGGCGGATCCATCGGTGGGGCGTCCGGCGGCCGTGGCGCGGTGGGGCCGGTGCAGCCCTGCACGATCGCGTAGAGCACCAGCAGGAGGACCGCCAGCGCGGCCAGGCTCGCCCAGAACCGCGAATCGCGCAGTATCGCGAGTGGTCCGGGAACGGCCAGGCGGGTGCGCGACCGGCGCCGGGCAGTATCGACATCCAGCGGTTCGGCCGCCGGTGGCGGGGCCGTCGCGGAGAATTGGTCGGCGCGCGCGAGCCGATGATATTCATCGGCCGCTGCCGGGCGGCCGCCGTAGACGACCTCGTCGAAAGCGCCTGCGGCCGGGGGCAATTCACCGGACAGTGCGGACGGCAGTGCCTCCGCCGCCTCGTGGAAGGTCTCGCGGGCGGTGCGGGAGCGGCGTACCTCGAGCACACCGTGCTGTTCCAGTCCGCGCAGCACCGCCCGGAACCGTTCCCGCAGCGCGGTGTCGTAATCCCCGTGCGCGGCGGCGTGTTCGGCGGCGGCGCGATGCGTGCCGGCCGTATCCAACCGCGGTTCGCCGGGTACGGGTGGCTGTGGTTCGGTCACCGGCCCTCCCCGTCCACGGCCGGGATCCGGATATCCATTCCCTCACGGCGGCACCGCAGATCGAGATAACCGACCACCCGGGCACTGGACTCCATGAGCTCGGCGATTGCCACCAGCAACAACGCGGTCGCGGTGAACAGGACGAGGAACGGCCAGCGGTGGGTGCCGGAAAAATCGCTGACGAACAACGCGAAACCGCCCAGCGGCGCGATCAACAGGGCGAACACCAGACGCTGGCAGATCCAGAGCCCGGTGCGCTGCATCCGCGAACTGCCGGTGAGCAATCCGGCACGGGCCAGCGCGATGCGGGCGGTGGTCCGTTCGGCGAACAGGACGGGCACGGCCACCAGATGCCCGGCCCGCAGCCAGGCCAGGCCGAGGAGACAGAGCGGGTAGACGATCAGGAACCAGACCAGCCCGGCGAAGAATCCGAGGGGGAACAACAGCACGCTGGGCGCCAGCGCCACGAGACCGATCCCGGTGAACGACAGCTGGGTCAGCAGGAGCGGTCCCAGCCGGTCGCCGGTACGTCGCAGGGCTTCCCCTAGAGGGATCGGGCTTCCGGTGGCGCGGGCCAGACCGGTGGTCACCGATACCGCGCGCAGGACGACCCGGATGATCCAGGCCGCGATCACGGTGGCGCAGACGGTAGCCACGGCGGTCCCGGCGTCGGAACCGCCGGTCAGGTAGGAGATGATGCCGATGAATGCCGCCACCGCGGTTTCCCCGGCCAGGAGAAGTAGCCCGGCGCAGGCGGCGGTCGTCCGGATATCGGCCTGCAACAGCGCGAACGGCGCATCGAGAAGTTCCCGGAAGCTCAACGGGCGAACCGGCACCGTCGCTTCCCGGGCTCGGTGTTCCGGATCTACCCCCGCCCCGACGGAACCGGCCGTATCGGCGGCAGGCTGCACGCGGCCGAGTCTAGCCGTTGGGCCGGACGCGAGCCGGGGACGATTCGCCGGCCATCGAGCAGCCTGTTGCGGATCCGGCCGGTGGCGCACCGGCGGGGCGGCATGTTCTGCCTGATGACCGTCGAACCGCTTCGGCCACGGATTTCCCCGCTCGCGGATGCTCACCATGGAGCGAACGGTCAGGTGAGCGGCGGAGATACCGCCGACCACGCGCCGGCGAGTAGGCGATCCCGCCACCGCGCGCGGAACACTTCAGGTCCGCGCCACAGTCACGAGCCGGCGGAACACCGCCGCGCCCCCGCTCCGCCGCCCCGGCATCATGAGCGCTACTCTCGGCGCGCTACTGCGCCAGTTGCAGCCGGACTGGTCGATCACGGTGTTCGAACGGCTGGACGCCGCGGCCGCCGAGAGCAGCGATCCGTGGAACAACGCCGGTACCGGTCATT
>NZ_JARWPM010000039.1 GCF_029869215.1 Nocardia carnea | reverse complement strand
GCGGGGGGTGTTCTTTCCGCCCCTCCCCGGCGCCGCCCCCCGACGCCCCGCGCGCGCCGCCCCCCCCCCCCACCCCGCCCTCCCCACCACCCCCCGCCCCGGCGCCGCGCCCCGGGGCCGCGGGCGCGCCCCCCGGCCCGTACTGCTTCGTCAGCAACCCCGCTCGGTGACGACCGGTTCCGCCGGGTCGAAGTAGTACTCCGGATCCCGGGTGTCCGGTTCGCCGAAGGGGTCGGGCGGGTTGCTGTAGTTGGGTGCGAGGAATCCTCTGTCGTGCAGTGCGCAGTTCACGGAGTAGGTGTGACCGCGCATCTCGCCGTAATAGATCCCCTGCGAGCCGGCGTCGTATCGCGCATCGGAGACCCAGATGTAATCGGCTTCCCAGCGGTCGACCGCGATGATGTCCAGCGGGCCGTCCAACTGCTCCGGATGGTCGGTGTGGAAGGCGTAGGCGACGAGATAGTTGGTCCGGATCACCAGTTCGCCCTCCGCGTTGACGACCGGGGTCATCGACCCGGCGACTCGCGGCGGTACCGGAAGCAACCGGAACCCGGGCGCGATCTTGACACTGATCCACGATGTCTCGGCCTCGTTACCCGGTCGCACCGCCTTGCGGACCTCGGCGGCCTGGTGTGGGGCGAGCTGGGCCAGTACGGGTTCCACATCGTGCGTCTCGAGCACGTGCCGATCCAGCCGGGCCGTGATGATCAGCTGCCGCACCGCCGTCATGGCCGTCGCGACCTCCTCCGCCGAGTACCGGCCGACGGGTACGGCCGGCGGCACCATGATCCCCTCGCCCCACTTCGCGGCGGGGGTATCGGCGAAGGGCCGGGCCGGATCGACCCGCGCGTATTCCCGCAACGGGGGCGTGGCGGATGCGCCTACCTCGGCCGGCGGATCGGCGGTGCGGGAGCCGACGGCCGGTACCAGGATCACCGCGAGCACCACGAAGACGACCGGCATCCCGATCAGCACCGCGATACTGCGCACACGTGGCGAGCCGAGCACTTCCCGCCACCGGGGCCGATGCCGCTGCGTGCGGATCAGCCGATCGGTGGACCGGGGATCGAACGGGTCGGGCGGCATATCGTACATGAGATCCCCCGGATGCCTTGCGGAACAACCGTTCTCATCATATCCCGCCGTACCGACAGAAATGCGGGTTCCGGCGCCGCCCGGGCGGGCACACGGAATCTCCACAATTGTCCCCTGGTCTCTCCACACGGGGTGTCTAGGCTCCCCGGCATGGAACAGAAGGCAGCAGCCGGGGGAACGACCGCGCGGCGGATCCTGGTCGTGGACGACGAGCCCACGATCGCGGATTCGGTGGCGGCGCGGCTACGGGCCGAGGGGTTCACGGTCGAGATGGCACACGACGGCCCGGGGGCCGTGGCGGCGGCGGGCACGTTCCGGCCGGATCTCGTCGTCCTCGACGTGATGCTGCCCGGCTTCGACGGGCTGGAGGTGTGCCGCCGGATCCAGGCCGAACGCTCCGTACCCGTGCTGATGCTCACCGCACGCACCGACGAGACCGATCAGCTCATCGGTCTCGGTGTCGGCGCCGACGACTACCTGACCAAACCGTTCTCCCTGCGGGTGCTCACCGCCCGCGTACACGCCCTGCTGCGGCGGGTCGAACGGGCCGGGTCGCGCGGCGACGCGATCACCGTGGTCGGCGATCTGCGCATCGATGCCGATCAGCGCCGGGTCTGGCGCGGCGGGGTCGAAGCCCAGCTCACCCCGCTGGAATTCGACCTGCTCGCCGCGCTGGCCCAGCGGCCCCGGGCCGTACTCGCCCGCGAGCGGCTGCTCGAAGAGGTATGGGATTGGGCCGATGCCGCGGGCACCCGGGCGGTCGACAGTCATATCAAGGCGCTGCGCCGCAAACTCGGTGCCGACTTGATCCGGACGGTCCACGGTGTGGGCTACGCATTGGAGACCAGATGAGAGAGCCACCGGCCACAGTGCGGGGCGCCGGGACTCAGGACACAGCGGGCGCGCTGAGCACCCTGCGGCGAGCGTCGGACCGGGTCGCCACGATCCTGCCGCGCCCCCTGGACCGGATCCGTTCCATCAAACTGAAACTGGCCGTCCTCATGACTTCCGCCGGCGGGCTCGCCTTCGGCTACTTCCGGTTACAGATCGGCTGGCTACCGCCGATGACCACACTCGCCGCGATGGTGATCGCCCTGGTGTCCTCGCAGTTCCTGGCCCACGGCATCACCATGCCGCTGCGCGAGATGACCGCCGCGGCCCAGCGGATGGCGCGCGGTGACTACACGACCCGGGTGCGCGCGACATCGCGCGACGAAGTGGGGCAACTCGCCGCGGCATTCAACCGGATGGCGGCCGATCTCGCCGCCGCCGACCAGCAGCGCCGCGATCTGATAGCCAACGTCTCGCACGAATTGCGCACGCCGATCACCGCGCTCAACGCCGTCCTGGAGAACCTGGTGGACGGCGTCTCCGAACCCGACCCGAAAACGTTGGAAACCGCACTCGCGCAAACCGAACGGCTGGGCCGGCTGGTTTCCGAACTCCTCGATATCTCCAGTCTCGAGGCGGGTGCGATCCGGCTGGAACGCGACGAGTTCGCCATCGCACCACTGTTCGCGGAAGTGGTGGCCGAGGTGGAGGTCATGACGGCCGCGCTGGGCCGGGGGATCCGGTTCCGCGCTGTCGCCGCCGGCGCCGCCACCGTGTACGCCGATCGCGCCCGCCTGCACCAGGTACTGCTGAACCTGCTGGACAACGCCGCGCGGCACGGTCCGGCGGGCGGGGAGGTCCGGCTGCGGGCGCACCCGGTGGACGGCGATCTGGTCATCGACGTGGAGGACGACGGACCCGGCATACCGCCCGCACAACGCGACCATATCTTCGACCGCTTCACCCGCGGCGGCCGCACCGACGGCGGCGGCACCGGACTCGGGCTCGCCATCGCGCGCTGGGTGATCGAACTGCACCGCGGTTCCATCGCGGTGGCCGATCCCGGCTCCAGGATCCGCGTGATCCTGCCGGCCACCGCGCCGCCCGCCCCCTGACCTCGCCATCCGGACAACCCGGCGGCCGATCGGCGCCGGGTCGACAACGCACACCTTCAGGAGGACTCTCATGCCCGGACGACTCGAACCGGACGACACCCCGAAGCAGCCGGACCCCACGAAACCAGCGGAGTCCTCCGACCCTGCACCATCGACCGACTCGGAAGTAGCTGCCGGGACTCCGGCACCGGCCGACCCGGCCGGAACGCCGGAACCAACGGATCCGGCGGCTTCCACTGCTACGGCGGACACACCCGTCGTAGTCGGCGCTGCCCGGCCGGGCAGTACTCCGACCCCGGCCGCCGCCGGGCAATCCGCTGCCCTACCGGGCATGCCGGCCGCCTCCGAATACGGTTCGCCGGTCGCGGGCAAGCCCGACTCGGCAACGGCCACTGATAAGGAAACCGCCGCGCAGCCGTCCTCCGATGCGGCGCTGTGGGGCCCTGGCAGCCGGGCACAATGGCAGCCGCCCACTGAACAGATCGCACCGGAACACCCGCGCGCCGCGGTCGTCCCGCCGCGCCGGCAGCTGGTCGCCTACCCTGCGGGTGTCCTGCCCGCGGCGGGGATCGCCGGGCTGGTCGCAGCGGCGACCGTACCGCTGGACCGGCCGGGAATCGGCTGGTTGCTGGCGGGTTCCGCGACGGCGGCCGCAGTCGGCGTGGTCCATCGGCGCGCCCGCCGCACCGCCGCACCGGAACAGGGACGGGCCCGGAACCCGGAACGCCTGCTGTGGTCGATCGCGGCAGTGGCGCTGCTGGCGGTCGGTACTTTCCGGGCCGCGGAGTGGTTGTTCGTGCTGTGTGTGGCGGCGGCAGCTGTGGCCGGATCGCTGGCGGTGATCGGCCGGCGGTCCGAGCGCGGGATATTCCGGGAGGCGCTCGCGGTCCCGCTGGCCGCGCCGGCTGCCCTCGCCTGGGTGTACGCCGCCCTGGGCCGGCGCGCCGACGGTACGGGGGCGCGGAATCGGCGGCTCGGGGTCTCGGTGGCCGTCACGGTGGCGTTGCTGGCGGTTTTCGTCCCGTTGCTGGCCGGGGCCGACGCAACGTTCGCCGCGCTCGTCGAGGGGCTGGTGCCGAGTCTGCGCGGTGACACCCTGGTCGCCTGGCTCTTCGTATTCGGTTCGGCAGGTATCGGAACACTGGGTGCGCTGTACCTGCTCGCCGGACCCCCGGCCGCCGCCGGCGCGAACACGACGGCGCCGAACCGAACCCTGGCACGGCTGGAATGGGGGCTGCCGGTCGGCGCGCTGACCGTGGTTTTCGCCCTGTTTCTCGGGGCGCAACTGGTGGCCCTGTTCGGTGGCGACGACTATGTGCAGCGCACCGCCGGCCTGACCTACGCCGAATACGCGCGCGGCGGGTTCTGGCAGCTGTCCGCCGTCACCGTGCTGACCCTCGCCGTCATCCTGCCGGTGCTGCACCGGGCCACGCGCGAGACGGCCGTGGACAGGCTGTGGTTGCGGGGTCTGCTGTGCGCGATCAGCGTGCTCACGCTGGTGATGATCGCCTCCGCCTTCGGACGCATGTGGACCTACCAGCAGGCCTACGGTTTCACCGTGCTGCGGCTGCTGGTCGGCACCTGCGAGCTCTGGCTCGGCGTCGTGTACGTGCTGGTGATCGTCGCGGTCGTGCGCCTGGAAACGGCCTGGCTGCCGCGCACCGCCGTCGCTACCGGGACGGCCGCGCTGCTGGTGCTCGCGGCGGTGAACCCGGAAGGCTTGGTCGCCACCCGCAATATCGATCGCTGGGAGCGCGGCGAGGACCTCGATACCGATTACCTGGCCGGCTTGTCGGCCGATATCGTCCCGGCGATCGACCGCCTGCCCGCCGCGATCCGCATCGACCTGCGCAACCGCCTCGCGCACCAGCTCGACGACGACACCTGGAACAGCTGGAATCTCGCCCGCAACCGAGCCCGGTGACCGTAGCGCGCAGGTCGGCAGCGTGGTGAGCAGCATTCGCGCAGCGGCACCGGTGGGCAGACCGAGCATGGTGCAGGTGCAGTGCGAGCATCGCCGCCAGCGCGATGCCTCCGGTGGATTCGGCACCTGGCATGAAGAAATCAAGCCCGGCCATCGACCCCGCCGGCCGGGTAATCGGCGGTCCACACCCGCTGCCACATATGCCAGTCGGCGGGATGCGCGGCGATACCGGCGGCGAACCGGTCGGCCAGCCGTTGCGTCGTCGGGGCGACACCGCCGGTGGTGTCGATCGGCGCGCCGACCTCGAAACCCCAGCCGTCCGGCGTGAACCAGCAATGCACCGATAAAAGGGGCGCACCGGTGTCGATCGCCAGCTTGGCCGGGCCTGCGGGCATGGTGGCGGGTTCGCCGAAGAACTCGACCGGTACCCCCGCGCCGGACAGGTCGCGCTCCCCCAGCAGGCATACCAGGCCACCCTTGTGGAGCCGGGTGATCAACTGGGCGAACGGTGGCGTCGCACCACCGGTGAGCGGGATGATCTCGAACCCCAGCCGTTCCCGGAACCGGACGAATCGCTGATACAGCGATTCGGGCCGCAGCCGCTCGGCCACGACCGTCGGTGTGCCCACCCGCTGCACCAGCCAGACCCCGGCCAGATCCCAGTTGCCGCTGTGCGGTAGCGCCAGCACCGCGCCCTTACCGCGGGCGACCGCGTCCTGGACGTGGTCGAGCCCGGTGGCGGAGGATTCGATGGTTCCGGCGAGCTGCACCGGGTCCATCGCGGGGAGCCGGAACGCTTCGCACCAGTACCGGGCGTAGGAGCGCAGGCTGTCCCGGATCAACTCGGCGGGGACCGCGTCGGGTGTGGTGCCGAGAACACGGGAAAGGTTGCGGCGCAGCTGTTCCGGTCCTCCGCGGCGCGCGGCGCGATCCGCCACGAGTTCGAACGCGCGCAGCGCCCACCGCTGCGGCAGCAGGCGCACCAGCCGCCACGCGGCCGCGTACCCGAGATCCGCCGCCCGGGCCCCGGCGTTCATTCCGGCACGGCTTCCCGGTACGCCGGCCGGATGGGAATTGCGTTCGAAGTAGTCAATGCCGACACCCTGTACCGTCTCGGTGGATCGCCGGAAGCGAAGCATGAGCAACATGGCACACACGCGCCGCGGCCAACCTGCGAGTATCCGATTCTAGCCATGTGCGCACCCGGCATACTCGCCGAACACTAACTCGTCGCCGCGGGTTCCCGTGCGCGACCACGCCGTCCCGAACCCATCCTCCGGCACCCCTCGGGGTGATCCACCGGCCCGTTCTTCACCGGGCCCGCCGCGTTCGGCACCGCCCATCTCGGCAACACACCGCGCCACCTGGCGAAACTGGCCGAAGCGGCATCTCGCACCTGAGCGCCGCCGCGCCCGGCGTGAGACAGTAGGCGGCGTCAGGATCGGCAGTACGGCAGGAGAGCACAGTGACCGCGGAGGATCGAGCCGGCGGCGCGCAGGACGGCGGTTTACATCGCGGGCTCGGCCTCGCCGACGCCGTGCTCATCGGGCTCGGTGCGATGCTCGGCGCCGGGATCTTCACCGCGCTCGCCCCCGCTGCCCACGCAGCCGGGTCGGGACTGTTGCTCGGGTTGGCGGTCGCGGCGGTCGTCGCCTACTGCAACGCGACCTCGTCCGCCCGGCTCGCCGCCCGCTACCCCGCGTCCGGCGGCACCTACGTGTACGGGCGGGAACGACTCGGCGAGTTCTGGGGTTATCTGGCCGGATGGGCGTTCGTGGTCGGCAAGACCGCGTCGTGCGCGGCGATGGCGCTCACCGCGGGGCTCTACGTCTGGCCGGAGTACGCGCACGCGGTGGCGGTCGGTGCGGTGCTCGTGCTGACCGCGGTCAACTATGCCGGTATCCAGAAATCGGCCGGTCTCACGCGCGTCGTCGTCGGTATCGTCCTGGCGGTACTGGCGGCGGTCGTGGTGGCCGCGTTCGGGTCCGGCGCCGCCGATACCGGACAGCTGCGACTCGGTACCGATATCAGCGTCACCGGGGTGCTGGAGGCCGCGGGGCTGTTGTTCTTCGCCTTCGCCGGTTACGCGCGGATCGCCACCCTCGGTGAGGAGGTCCGCGATCCCGCCCGCACCATCCCGCGCGCCGTCCCCATCGCTTTGGCCGTCACGCTGGGCACATACACGCTCGTCGCCGTGGCCGCCCTGACGGTGCTGGGTCCGGCCCGGCTCGCTGCGGCGGCCGCCCCGCTGTCGGAGCTGGTGCGGGCCGCGGGGGCCGGATGGCTCGAGCCGGTGGTGCGGGCCGGCGCCGCGGTGGCCGCGCTGGGCGCGCTGCTGGCGCTGATTCTCGGAGTCTCGCGCACGACGCTGGCGATGGCCCGCGACCGGCACCTCCCCCACGCGCTGGCCGCCGTCCATCCGCGTTTCGCGGTCCCGCACCGGGCCGAGATCGCGGTCGGTGTGCTCGTCGCCGCGGTGGCCGCGACCGCCGATATCCGTGCCGCCATCGGGTTCTCCTCGTTCGGCGTACTGCTCTACTACGCCGTCGCCAACGCTTCGGCCGCCACCCTGACCCGCGCGGAGAACCGGCCCCCGCGCGCGATCCCGGTACTCGGCTTCACCGGCTGCCTCGTCCTGGCGTTCACCTTGCCGCCGACCTCGGTATTCGCCGGTGCGGTCGTCGTCGCGGCGGGCGCACTCTTCTACGGAGTGCGCCGCGCCGTCTCGGGTCGCCGCTCGGCGTGACCTGCGGCGGGCCGGGCCCTACTCGACCGCGCCGGCCCCGAGTTCGGCGACGGCGGCCCGGGTGGCGGCGGCGAGCAGGGCGCTGTCGGGTTGCGCGTCCTGCTGGGGTTTGGTGCTCAGCACCGCGATGACGAGCGGTTCCCGGCCCGGCGGCCAGGCGACGGCGACGTCGAGGGCGGAACCGTAGGCGGGCGTACCGGTCTTGTGTCCGACGACCCACTCGGCGGGTAGACCGGCCCGGATGCGGTCCGCGCCGGAGGCGGTGGCGATCAGCCAGGACCGCAACTGTTCCCGTTCGGGATCGGCGAGGGCATCACCCAGTACGAGGGCCCGGTAGTCGGCGGCCAGTGCGGCGGGGGTGGTGGTATCGCGCTCATCGCCCGGTATCGCGGTGTTCAGCTCGGTTTCCCAGCGGTCCAGCCGGGAGACGTCGTCACCGAGCGTGCGCAGGAACGCCGTGAAGCCCGCGGGGCCGCCGAGAAGTTTCAGGATCTGGTTACCGGCGGTGTTGTCGGAAACGGTGATCGCCGCGTGGCAGAGATCGGCCACCGTCATCCCGGTATCGACGTGCTGTTCGGTCACCGGCGAGTAATCGACGAGTTCGTGTCGCGGATAGTGGATCACCTGCTCGAAGAACCCCGACGACAACGGATGCGCGTGCAGCAGGGCGCCACAGGCGAGACCTTTGAACGTCGAGGCCATCGGGAACCGCTCGTCGGCGCGATGGGCGACACTGCGGCCGGTCCCGGTATCGAGCGCGAAAACGCCCAGCCGGGCACCGTGTGACGCCTCCAGGTCGGTGAAAGCCTGGGACGCCGCCGATGCGGTGGCACTCACGGATTCGGTCGCCGCGGGAGATTCGGGGGCAGTGGTGCAGGCCGCGGTGATCAGCAGCGCGGACGCTGCCAGCACCGCGGCCGGCACCCGTCGGTGGTTCCGGCGGCCCGGCCGGAGGGAAAGAGAGAAGTTCACCGCCGCAGAACATCACCGTGCCGCGGCCGGGGCAAATACGGCAACCGTCCGGGTACCAGTCGGGTTGGATATCGTCGCAGTTCAGGGCGGGTTCGCATGGCCCGGCGCCGATCCGGGCCCACCGGCCGCCACCTGCGGCGAGCTCCCTACTCGCGCAGGCCGAACCGGTCGTGGAAACGGCGGAGCGGGCCGGGTGCCCACCAGTTCGCATGACCCGCGAGACGCATGAGAGCGGGGGCGAGGACGCCGCGCACCACCGTGGCATCGACGGCGACGGTGAGCGCCATACCGATACCGAGCTGCTGGAGAAAAGCGACCCCGCCCGTGGCGTACACGGCGAACGACGCGGCCAGGATCAGTGCGGCGGCGGTGATCAGCGGTGCGGACCGGGCGATACCGCGGGGGACGGAACCGATCGGGTCACCGGTTCGGTCGTAATCCTCTTTGATCCGGGCCAGCAGGAAGACTTCGTAGTCCATGGACAGGCCGTAGGCGATACAGAACATCAAGATCGGGATACTCGGTTCGATGACGCCGGTCGGGGTGAAGCCGAGCAAACTGGCCAGTGCACCGTTCTGGAAGCCCCAGACCAGTACGCCGAACATGATCGTCATCGACAGCAGGTTGAGCACCGAGGCCTTCAGCGGCGCGAGCACGCTGCCGGTCATCAGGAACAGCACGGCGAAGGTGACGAGCATGATGAGCGCGGCGACCAGCGGTAGCCGCGCCACGACACCGTCGCGGTAGTCGATGAGTTCGGCCGGGTAGCCGCCCACCAGAAGATCGAAAGGCGCCGCGGCGGCCCGGACGTCGCGCACCAGTCCGCCGGGGTCATCGGCGAGCCGCTCACCGGTCGGCACCACACGTAACCAACCGGCGTCGCCGCTCGGGAGACGAGAAGGATCCGGGCTTCCCGCACCGGCGGCACCCGGCCCGGACGAACCGCCGGCCGAATCCACCCGCAGCACACCGGGAAGCGCGGACAACCGCTCGGCGTAGGCGGCGAGTTCGGCGGTTCCGGCGTGCGGGGCCACCACATGCAGTGCGTCGGCTTCCTCGGTGACGAACTCGGCCCGAATCGTGTCGTACATCACGCGCACGGACTGTCCGGAACCGACCACCCGGTCATCCGGTGGCCCGAAGTTCACACCCAGCGCGGGCGCGCCGAGCAGCAGCAGCACCAGCAGCGCCGAACCGCCGGTCACCACCGGCCGGCGCATCACGTACTCGGCTGTGCGGAACCAGAAGCCCTGTTCGGGAACGGGGACGGGCCGCTTCGGCAGCGCGCGCCGGCCCAGCAGCATCAGAGCGGCGGGCAGAATCACCACCGCGCCGAGCACAGCGGTCACCGCGACCGCGATCCCCGCGTAGGCGAACGACGACAGGAACGGGAACGGGAAGGCGAACAGCACCGCCAGGCTGGTACCCACGGTCGCGGCGCTGAACGCCACGGTGCGCCCCGCCCGCGCCACCGCCCGGCGCACCGCGACGGGAACGTCGTGCCCGGCTGTCAGTTCCTCCCGGAAGCGGTAGAGCACGAACAGGCCGTAGTCGACGCCGAGACCGATGCCCATGACGAGTGCGATATTCGCCGCGAACGTCGACACCTCGGCGAAACCGGTGATCATCCGCAGCGCGGCGAGCGTGCCGACCACACAGAACAACCCGATGCCGACGATGATCAGTGCCACCGCGATCCGCCGGAGCACGAAGGCCAGCAACACGAACACCAGGGGCAGCACGATCAGTTCCGCGCGCAGGAAATCCGCCGACGCTTGGGCGGCGACATCGCGGAAGACCTCGTCGGCACCACCGAGCGTGAGTGACACCGCCGGGTCGGTGACGGCGTCGATGATCTGCGCCTCGATACCGGGCAGGATCTCCGAACGCACCTGGTCGGCGTCGCCGGGTACCCAGGCCAGGATCAGCGCGTGTCCGAAATCTCTGGCGGCCAAGGTGTCCGGCGCGTCTTCCTGCCAGAACGACCGGACGTCACCCACGCCCGGGTACCGGGCGAGGTCGTCGGTGAGCCGTGCGCCGACGGCGGCCACGCCGGCATCGCGTACATCACCGCTCGCGGCGGTGACCAGGATCGCGACATTGGCCGTTCCGGTGCCGAATCGGTCGGCCAGTACCGCGGCGGCAGCGGCCGATTCGGCGTGCGGGTCTTCGAATCTGTTCAGCGACAGCGCATTCATCGCACCGCTCGCTACGGCTGCCAACAGCAAGAATGCCGCCACCGCGGCGGTGATCAGTGAGCGGGGATGGTGGGTGACCAACCGTCCGAGCATGGGCCGTCCCTCTGGTAATCTCCGGAATATACGAGTAAGTACTCGCAAGTTGACCCAACAATACGAGTGAATGCTCGCATTTTCAAGAGGAGGGTGCGTGACCGAGGTGCGCCGCCAGGAACGCGGCCGCCGCCGCATCGAGCAGATCCTGCTCGCGGCAGCGGAGGTCTTCGCCGAACGCGGCTACGAAAACGCGACCACCAATGCGGTCGCCGCCGCCGCGGGCATCTCCCCGGGCTCGCTCTACCAGTACTTCCGCAACAAGGACGAACTCGCCGCAGCTCTCGCCGAGCTGTATCGGGAAAGGCTCGTGGCCTTCCGCGCCACCTTCGAAACCGGCTCCGGCCCAGCAGATCTGGACGTCCTCCTGAACCAGGTCCTCGGCCCCTTGGTCGAATTCAATCTCGCGAACCCGGGCTTCAAGGCCTTGTTCGCGCGCACCGATATGCCCGCCGCCCTGCGAGCGGCCGTCGCCCCCGCCCACCAGGCCATCCACCACCAGGTGGAAACCCTCATCGGCACGATCTTCCCCGAACTCTCCCCCGCGGACCGGTCCCGCACGACCGCGGTCGCCATCCAGACGCTGCGCGGCATGATGCCGATGATCGTCGAAGCCCCCGAATCCGACCGGCCGGCCTTGGTCGAGGAACTCCGCCTCGTCCTCCGCTCCTACCTGCTGGCCCGCGCCGGCCGCTGACCCCTCAGCTGTCGACCGGCCGGATTCAGCGGGCGGCGATGAGGTCCAGTGTCGCGTCCAGGACGGCGCGGTCGGCCGAGCCGGGGACCAGAATGAATTCGTCGAGCCCGGCCGCTTCCGCGGCGTCCAGGGTTCGGTGCAGGGCGGCGGCGTCGTGGGTCTTCATGGCCGAAGCGGCCGCCGCGGCATTGCCCGAGCCGAGAAAGTCCAGGTATTCCGCGGTGAAGCTGTGCAACACGGTGCGGGACTCCGGAATCCCGAGGACGTAGAAACAACCGCTCACCAAGCGGGGCGGTTCGCGATCCGCGTCGGCCCAGGCGCGGCGGGCGGCGCCGGCCGACCACGCGATCTCATCCGGTACCCCGCCCACACTGAAGGCGACCACCCCGTCGGCCCACCGCGCGGCACGGGCCAGTGATTTGGGCCCGAGTGCGCCCGCCAGCACCGGCGGCCCGCCCGGCTGGACACACGGCGGGCCCACCGGATCGGCACCGTCGAACGGCGCCTTCCCCGCCCACAGCGACCGTAGCTCCGCAACAGCTCGATCCAGCCGTTCGTGGCGACGCTCCGGCCCGGCCCCGAGGCTGCGATAGTCGCCACCGCGCCCGCCGACGCCGACACCCAGGGTGAAGCGGCCTTCGGAGAGAACGTCGATCGTCGCGGCCTGTTTGGCAACCAGCGCCACCGGATGTGCCGGGAGCACCGCGACATTCGCGACGATCCGCACCCGCTCGGTCACCGCGGCGGCGGCCGCGAGGGTCGTCCACATCTCTTGGTTGTGGTACGTCATGCGTTCACCACAGGAAATGCTCGAGACCGGTGCCTGGTCCGCCAGACGGGACCATTCGACGGTGGCCGACCGGTCGTAACCTCGGCACATGGTGGGCAGCGCGATCCCGATATCCATCGCCCCAGCATCGGGCACGGAGCCGATCTTCGCAAGAACACGTTCCAGTTTTCGGGTCGGGCGTGATCGGGTCGGCTCGCGGTACCACGGGTTCCGGCGCGGACGCGGCGGGGTCGCGATGATCCGGCCACCCCGCGAATATCGCAGTATCGCCCGCGCGCCGGCATGTGCTGATACAACTGACTGCGGCCGATGTCATACGCCGGGCGACGCCGCCCGCCGAGCGAGAGGGTTGTCCGGTGGACAAGGACTCCTACCAGAAGTTGTTCGACCTCAGCGCCCGGACCGCGATCATCACCGGCGGAACCCGCGGGATCGGGCTGGCGCTGGCCGAGGGGTTCGCCTGCGCCGGCGCCAACCTCGTGGTGGCGAGCCGCAAACCGGAGGCCTGCGAGAAGGCCGCGTCGCGGTTGCGGGAACTCGGTGCGGAAGCCATCGGTGTGCCGACTCATCTCGGCGAGGTGAGCGCCCTGCACCAGCTGGTGGAGACCACGGTGGCGAAGTTCGGCGGGATCGATATCGTCGTCAACAATGCCGCCAACGCGCTGGCGCAGCCGCTGAGCGGTATGCAGCCGGAGGCGGTCGAGAAATCGTTCGCGGTGAACGTGCAGGGGCCGCTGTTCCTGGTGCAGGCGGCCCTGCCGTATCTGCGGGCCAGCGAGCATGCGGCCGTGCTCAACTTCGGTTCGGTCGCGGCGATGCAGTTCGCGCCCGCGCTGTCGATGTACGCGGCGGGTAAATCGGCGCTGCTGTCGTTCACCCGTTCCATGGCCGCCGAATTCGCCGCCGACGGTATCCGCGTGAACGCGATGGCGCCGGGCGCGGTGGATACCGATATGGTCCGCAAGAATCCGCCGGAGTTCATCGCGGCGATGGCCGGGGCGTCGCTGCTGGGCCGCCTCGCCGAACCCGACGAAATGGTGGGCGCGGCACTGCTGCTGTGTTCGGACGCGGGCAGTTTCATCACCGGCCAGACCTTCCTCGTCGACGGCGGCACCGTCGCCCGCTGACCCCGCTCCGGAAAGGCCCCCACCGTGTCCGCACTCGCCACCGAATACCTGCCCTCCGGCGTCGTCGTCCTGACCATCGACCGCCCGCACCGGCGCAACGCCCTCGACAATCAGACGGTCGCCGAACTGCACACCGTGCTCGACGAGATCAACGGCAAACCCGAGGTCCGCGCCGTGGTCATCACCGGCGCCGGCGCCGGCTTCTCCGCCGGAGCCGACCTCAAAGCGACGCCGGCCGATTTCACCGCCACCGACGCCTCCCCGACCGCGGCTCTGCTGGGCGCGGTCCGTTCACCGGTCGCCCGGATCTACGCCTCCCAGGAATTGATGGCGTCGGCGTTCGAGAAGATCCACCGCCTCCGCCAGCCCGTGATCGCCGCGGTGAACGGCGCCGCGGTCGGTGGCGGTTTCGCCCTGGCGCTCGCCTGCGATATCCGTTTCGCGAGCCCCGCGGCGAGTTTCGGCGCCGTTTTCATCCGGCACGGCATCTCGGCCTGCGATATGGGCACCAGTTACCATCTGCCGCGCCTGGTCGGCGCCTCTCGTTCGGCCGAACTCCTGCTCACCGGCCGGATTTTCGATGCGGCGGAGGCCGAGCGAATCGGGCTGGTCCTCGAGGTGACCGGCACCGACGACCTCCTCGAGCGCGCTGTCGCCAAGGCCACGGAAATCGCCCGGCACTCCCCGCTGGCGGTGTGGATGACGAAGGAAACCATGTGGCAGACCGTCGACTCCCCCAGCCTCCGGCACGCTCTCGATATCGAGAACCGCACGCAGGTGATGTGCAGCGCCACCGGCGATCTCGACACCTCTTTCGCCGCCTTCCGGGAAGGAACCGGTACCAGCTGGGGGCCGTTGTGAGTAATACGCCGCCGCTGCCTCTCCCATACCAGGAGCCGATTTCCGCGATCAGTTCTGGCGCGGGAGAAGTTCGGTGACGAACCGATCCAGGAATCCGTCGGCCGGCTCACCGGCCGTGGGCACCACCACGAATTTGCTGAGCCCGGCCGCGATATAGCGGTCGATCAGCCGGTGCAGCTCCGGCCAGCCGCCCGCCACCAGATCCGCGGGATCGACCTCGGGGCGCTGGTGCCGGATTCGTGCCGCGAGCGGCGCGGGCACACCGCCCTCGGCGAGCAGCAGGGTTATCCCGAAATGGTCGTCCTCGATCGCCCGGCCGGCGGCGGCCGCCTCGGTATTGATCGCCGCCACTCCGGCCGCGGCCTCGTCAGGAGTGAGGAAACTGCCGAGCCAGCCGTCGCCGTAGCGGCCGATACGGCGGAACGCACCCGGCGCCCGGCCGCCGAGCCAGATATCCAGCGGCCGCGCCGGACGCATCCCCACGCCGGCCCCGCGGACCGAGAAATGGTCCCCGTCGAAATCCACCTCGTCCTCGCGCAGCACCGCCCGCAGCAGTCGCAACGCCTCGTCGAATACGTCACCGCGCCGGCCCGTCACCGGGAAAAGGTCCAGTTCACCCGCGCCGGCCGGGCGCAACCCGAACACCGGCAGCACCCGTTTGGGCGCGAGTACCGCCAGCGACGCCAGCTGCTTGGCCACCAGCACGGGGTGCCGGCCCGGCAGGATCGCCACCGAGGTCCCGACCTTGAGCCGTTCGGTGCGCGCCAGCGCCGTCGCCATGCCCACCACCGGATCCACCGCGGGCGAATAGACCAGTTCGGAGAACCACAGCGAATCCACCCCGGCTTCCTCGAGCCGATCCACCAGCGCGGGCAGACTCCCCGGATCGGTTTCCGAACCCGTCCCGATGCCGAAGCGGATCTTCACCTGGCGCTCCTCTCGAGCAAGCCGTCGCCGATACGATTCCTCCCACAACAACGCGGCCCACACCCGGCATTCCGATCGGCTCGAAGCACACGGGACGACGCCGGTGTCAACGCGTGCCGCGCGCATCGGGTCGCCCGGCCGGCAGCAGGCTGCTGCACAGCGGCCGGGGCCGAACTTCATTCCCACCCCGAGTTCGGCGGTCGCCCCGCCGGCACGCGCTCTTCTCACCCGCCTCGAAGCCAAGGGCACGACCGACCTCGCCGTCCCAGCCCCTCCGTCACCGCCCCGGAACACCACCGGCTCCACGCCGGCACCAGAACTTCGGACGTTCTCGCCCGCCGAGGCCGATCGTCTACAACGCTCGCCCCGACGGCGCCGGATCCGGGCGGCCCACCGCGCAATTCCGATGCACGGAACCGGTTTCCCACGCCCAGTACCCAGCCGGCCGAGCCGAGGCCCGGGTGCGGTTCCGCCGCACCCGGGCGTAACGGAACCGCCGAGCGGCCAGGATCGTCAGGACGAGCCGTCCCGCGGCTGGGTGCGAACCTCCGGCGGGGGCACCGGCGCGGCAGCACTCGGGGGCGGACCCGCGCTTTCCGTGGCAGGCGTCTCCGATGTCCCGCTGTCGGAGGGTTCGCCTTCGGCAGGCGGCTCTCCTTCGGCAGGTGGTTCACCCGCAGCAGGCGGCTCGCCTTCAGCAGGCGGTTCACCTTCAGCAGGCGGTTGCCCCTCACCAGGAGGCGCACCCTCGGCCGGGGGTTCGCCCTCAGCAGGTGGTTCACCCGCAGCAGGCGGCTCGCCTTCAGCAGGCGGCTCGCCTTCTCCAGGAGGCGCACCCTCGGCCGGGGGTTCGCCCTCAGCAGGAGGCTCACCGGCAGGAGGCGCACCCTCGGCAGGCGGCTCGCCTTCGCCGGGAGGCGCACCCTCGGCAGGAGGCTGACCTTCGCCAGGGGGCGTGCCTTCATCAGGCGGCGCGCCTTCAGCGGGAGGTGTACCGGCCGGCGGCGGCCCTGGGTTGGGAGCCGGCGCCGAGGGCGGCGGTTTGGGTTCGTCCTTCTTGTCCGACTCGTCGTCGCCTTCGCTGTCCCCTTCGGAGTCACCCCCGGCGAGGTTGGACATCATGCTGGCCAATAGGAACGGCGTCATCATGTCCCCGCCACCGGCCGTCGGTGTCGGAGTCGGCGTCGGCGTCGGAGTCGGTGTGGGGGTCGGCTCGGGACTGGGATCGGGGTCCGGTGTGCTGTCGGAATCATCCGAATCGCCGGTGCCCGACCCGAGTTCTTCAGCCGAGAGTTCACCCGACCCGAGCCCGTCCGGTCCGAACAGTCCCGACTCATCGTCCGCTCCGATGTCGTCCGCTCCGATGTCGTCCAGTCCGATGTCATCCAGCCCGAGACCACCGTCGCCCGAATCGTCTTCGGTACCGCTCGGCCCAGGATCGTCCGCACCACCGAAGTAGGGCGGGTCGTAGCCGCCGCCATCGTCCTCGTCGTCAGGCTCGGGTTCGGGCTCTTCCTCGTACGGAGTTTCCTCCTCCGGAGCAGACTCCTCACCAAGTAGCGGCGGCCGCACTTCCGTCTGGTCGGGAACCTCAGAGGCCTCATCTCCGATGTTCTGTCCCAGCAGGAAGGCACCACCGATACCAACAGCGGCGAGCCCACCGCCGACCATCATCCCCTTACTGGGTTTCCAGCCCGAACCACTACCGGAACCCGAACCATCGCCCGAGCCCGAACCATCGCCCGAGCCCGAACCATCGCCCGAGCCCGAACCACTACCACTGCGGCCACCATCGCCATCAGCACTACGGCCACCATCGCCATCAGCACTACGGCCACCATCGCCATCAGCACTACGGCCACCATCGCCATCAGCACTGCGACCACCATCGCCATCAGCACTACGGCCACCATCGCCATCAGCACTGCGACCACCATCGCCATCAGCACCCTCGGGGCGAGGCGGTGCGGTCTCGGGACCTGCTGTGACCTGAGCCCGCTCTTCGGGACTTTCGTTCCCGCGATCCTGGCCACCGGTACCACCTTCAGCACCGGAGCTGTCATCCGGCCTACTGTCCGTGCCTCCAGTGGCAGCCGAATCTCTTCCGCTCACATCCGGATTCCGACCGCCGGCCGGAGACTGCGCAGCAGCGGGGGAGCCGGCCGCGCCGGGAGCTGGAGCGACAGATGGTGCTCCAGTCGCCGCTTGGCTCTGATCAGCTCCCGCCCCCTCGTCGGTCGTGGACGGCCGATCGCCACTCGCCGGGTTTTCTCCCGCCTGTCGATCGGTACCCGATCCATCATCCCCAGAGCTTCGCCCGTCGGATTCACTACGGCCCGGCGACCCACTGCTCGGATCGCCGGGTTCGGATGACCCCTGGCGCCCGGGGTCGCTGTTCCTGTCGGCATCCGGTGTTGGACTGGGCGTAGCGCTGCCCGAACCGTCACCGGCATCGCCACGCCCCTGCGCACGCGCAACCGCCTCCGGCGACACCGGATCCAACCGCGCCGCCACAGTGTCGGCATTGGTGGCCGATTCGATCGCCTTCTTAGCAGCGCCGACGGTGGCGTCCCACTGACGCTGGGCTGCCTCCAACATGCCTTTGGCGACCTCTACGGCAGGGTCCAGAAGTACCTTTTTGGCAGCCTGCGCCATGTTCACTATTACGTCCTCCAACCCGGAATCGGGCTTCCGCTGTTACCCGCTTGCCACATCCGAAGGCATGTTGGTGCCGGTCGATGGGCGGACACGGACACATCGCATCTCGCGGCAGACCAGATGGATGCTTGTCGGCACGCCCGAGCATGAAGAGTTGCTACCCACCCGCCCGAACTCGTCATACCGCGCTCTACCCGTGCCGGAGCACCAGCCGTGGCCTCGCACCACTCTTCAGCTACCGCCAGGGCCGACGGGCCGGCCGTGCCGAGTGCGGTTCGCCCCGCCCCGGACTCCCCATATTCGGGGCAGTGGGAACCGGCGCGCCAGTCACCGACCTGTTGAGAACTCCCGTGCACCTCGGTGCATTTGCTTGCACGGCCTCCGGAAAAACGCACCCAGATCACTCCGCCCCCGATCGACGGCCGGTGGCCGGGGTTGGTTCGGCAGGTATCGGCGCCGGTTCAGCCGGTACGTCTCGTCCCGCGTCGCCGGTGGTTGCCTCGTCTGTGGGTGGTGGGGTGGGGGGCGTCGGGGTGTCCGGCGCAAACACCTGCGCTGCACTGCCGACATCGGATCTCGGCTGCTGGACCGATTCGCCACGGTCGCCGGTGTCGGCAGGTGGGGTTGCTGTCACCTGCACCTCGGGACGTTCGGTGGCCGGCGCGACACGCGCCGGTTTCTTGCCGCCCCGCGACCATGGCGTCGTGCGGGTCGAGCCAGTGGACGACTGCTGGGTAGCCGGCCCCGCACCGGCCGGGCCACGTCCTGCGCCTCCCTGGGGTTTGCTCGCTGCACTGTCGGCAGAACGCTGACTGCTGTTCTGCGCCGACGCCGGCTGCGACTGCCCCGGTGTCGCTGCCGCGGATTGCGCAGCCCCCGCTGGTAGCACACCTTCGCCAGTTCCCCTTCCGGGTTGCACCGATTCAGTTCGTTCCGACCCCTGGTCGGCAAAGTGGCTGTCACCGGTCGATTCGCCGTTCGAAGAGATCCGAGCTTGTTCGGAGGGGTCGATTCCGGCCGGCACGGGAGCGCCCGCCGAGCTCGATGCAGCGCCCGGCGCGGCAGCCGGGGCGGCATCGGGGGAAGCGGCCGGTGAATGCTGCGACTCGCCGGCCCGCTGGCCCGTGTCGCCTGGGGCGCCGGTGTTGCCCGTAGTCTGCTGCCCTGGAGCGGAAGAGCCACCGTCCGAGGGTTTTTCCGCAGTCGTTTCCACGCCCGGATGCTGCATTTCCGGCATCCAGCTCGGCATTGCGCGCATCATTTCCGGCACCCAGCTCGGCAGTGTGCTCGGCAGGGCGCCGGGTTGTGCCGGAACGACCAGTGGCTCGTCGGTAGCCGGGTAGGGCCAATCCGCTGCGGGGACTTCCAATCCCGGCGTAGAGAAATCCAGCTGCTCGAGCTTCTCGCCGAGTTTCTGGCCGTGCGAGGCCATCTCATCGGCATGCTTTGCCAGATCCTGCGCGTAGCGCGAAACCGCTTCGGGATCGAGGTGGTACTTCGACGGGCCGCCGGGCGACTGCGGCAGGGCGAAATCGGGCGGGAGCAGAGAATCGCGAATGAGCCGATCGAGCTTCTCCACCATCGGTTCGAGCGCCTTGGCCGAAACCTCGGCGACGAGGTACCACATTATTGTCTCGGCCACTTTTTTCAGTAGCCATCTTGCCGCGGCGGCGATCATCGGCCCGGTCACCGCGCCCGCGGGTGTGAACATGCTCGCGACGAAACTCGCCGCGAGCGCGGCGAGTTCGATGAGTACCGCGATCTGTATTGCTTCGATGACGTCTGCCCCGATATCGAGCGCGGTCGCAGCTACGTCGAGCGCGGAATCCAGGTCCGCCATTTTCTCCTGGCGGTGAGCCCAGAGCACCATAATCGTCTGGTAGGAATTACCAGACATTGCCGATCCCATGTCGCCGAGAGTGTTCGTCGCTGCGTCGAAGGAATCGCGGACGTCGGCGGCGAACTCACGGATGTCGTCACTCAGCTCACGGACCTGGTCCACATCGATATCGGGATACGGGATGCCACATACGTTGAGAAAGAGCACGACCTCACTGGGTAGGTGAATACTCAAATCTCGGACCTCTTCATCGCGTAGGTCCTGGCGAGCAATCCGAGCGCGCCGGCCTCGAGGTATATCGAGCCGGCCCGGAACGGCTCCCGTTGTTGTACAGCGCCTTACCTGTCACCGACATCAGCAGACCACCGGGAACAGGTACCTCAGGAGTCGAAGCATCGCGGGATGCGGATGGAGCTGCAGCAACATTCGGACTACCCGCACCTCGTTCCGTTCGGAATTCGACCTCGGCCGAGGCCGCCCCCGCCGGCGGCCGACGCGGCCCCGAAAGACAACCCAAACCAAGCGTAGAACCCCCGCCCCCGGCGCGCCCGCCCCGCGTCCCCCGGCGGCCCCCCCCCCAAAACCCCCGCGGCGCCGAAGGCGCCGCAGATCTACTCAGTACCTCCGGATGGGATCGCCGGTACCGGTGGTGATGAGCCGCGGCAGACTTTCGGTGATGTAGAAGGTCCAGCCACGTGAGCACGCCGTGAAACACTCGGATTCGGCCGCCGTGAGCCCTTCGTGCGTGAAGTGCAGCGTTGTCCCCCGTGCGTCGGTGGTGAGTTCGAAGATGACACGGGTATCGGTCCACTCGCCGTGATCTTCGATGAAGGTGAGCTCGGAATCGACCACCTTCCAGACCATCCGCCGGCCCGGCACCACCTCGGTGATCTGGAACCGGGCGAAACGGATGCCGTCCTTGCCCTTGGCGGACTCGCCGGCGTACGCGCTGTCGTCGGTGAAAACGAATTCGTCGTACAGGGCGGCCGTCTCGCCGATGAGGTTTTCGTTCCACCATCCGCGCACGTCGGTGATGGCCGCGAAGACCTCCTCCGGCGTCCGGTCGACGGTCGTGGTGGCGGTCAGGTACTCGGTGTTCGACATCGTCGTTATCCCTTTCTGTCTGTGGGTTCACCCCACCGACGAAGGAGACGGACTCGGATGGACATCGATTACGGAGAAATCCGGAAAATCGTTGAAGGCACCGCCGCACCGGTCAAAGACTGCGGAGGCGATCCGTCAGATAACGCTGCTCGGCCTCGGTCGGCGCCAGTTCCAAGGCCTCCGCATAGGACGCGGCGGCCTCGGTGCGGCGTCCGTCCCGGCGGAGAAGGTCGGCTCGGGTCGCCGGCAGCAGGTAGTAGCCGGCGAGCTCGCCGGACGCCGCGAGCTTCTCGACGAGGGCGAGTCCGGCGGCAACGCCCTCGGCCATCGCGACCGCGACCGCCCGGTTGAGTTCCACGACCGGGGAGGGAGCCAATCGGGCCAGCTCGGCGTAGAGGCGGGCGATCTGGGGCCAATCGGTGGCCGCCGCCTCGGGCGCGGTGGCATGGCAGGCGGCGATCGCGGCTTGCACCTGATACGGGCCGGAACGACGCCTGGCCAGCGCTTCGTCGAGTGTCGCGATACCTTCGGCGATCAGCGCGTGGTTCCACCGGGATCGATCCTGGTTCTCCAGGGTGACCAGGACGCCTTCGTCGACACGGCTCGGGCGGCGGGCCTCGAGCAACAGCATCAACGCCAGCAGCCCGCGTGCCTCGGCCTCGGCGGGCAGCAGCCGGACCAGCATCCGTGCGAGGTGGATACCCTCGGCGGTCAGCGCGCGCGACTCGTCCGCTTCGCTGTAGCCCTGATTGAAGATCAAATACAGTACCGCGAGGACGGCGTTCAACCGCTCCGCCAGCAGATTCGCCGGTGGTACCCGGTACGGGATCCCCGCCTCGACGATCTTGCGCTTTGCCCGTACCAGGCGTTTGGCCATCGCCGGTTCGGCAGTCAGGAACGCCTTGGCTATCTCCGCCGTGCTGAGTCCGGCCAACGTCCGCAGCGTCAGAGCGACCCTGGCGGGGAACGGGAGCGCGGGATGGCAGCAGGTGAAGATCAGTCGCAGCCGCTCGTCGGGAACCTCGGCCGGTACCGGCTCGATCGAGTGCCGTTCCAGCACGGCGAGCTGCCGCAGTTTGGCCGCCCCCGTGGCGTCGCGCCGCAGCCGATCGGTCGCCCGGTTCCGGGCCGCCGTCGTGAGCCACGCGCCCGGACGCTCCGGAACCCCGTCGCGCGCCCACGTTGCCAGCGCGGCCGCGAAGGCGTCTTGCGCACAGTCCTCGGCCAGGTCCCAGTCTCCGGTCAGCCCGATCAGAGTGGCGACCACCTGCCCCCATTCGTGCCGGTACGCCGCGTCGACCGCGGTACGGACGTGCTTCGGCGCGGTCATTCCCAGACGGGTCGGACTTCGACACATCCCCGGCTCGCGTAGGGGTGCCGGGCCGCGATCGCGAGCGCGTCGTCCAGATCGGCGCATTCGATGATGTCGATGCCGCCGATGAAGTCTTTCGTTTCGGCGAACGGACCGTCGGATACCAGGGTCTCGCCGTCCCGGACGCGGACCGTTGTCGCGTTCGCCACCGGGCGCAGCCGCGCACCGCCGAGGGCGGCTCCCCGCCGAGCCACCTCGGCGTCGTACGCGCGATATGCCGGGTCCGCCGCGATCTCCGCCATGGAAGGCGAATCCTTTTCGTCGTCGCAGATCAGCAACACGTACTTCATGTCCCCACTATGCCCTACTCCCCGACCTGCTCCGACGGTCCACCGCGTCCCCGTCTCGCGGGCCTCTCGCGCGCGGGCAACCACCGGGCAGAGGTAGGAAATCCGATCCGCCGGACGTGTGGACCCACCTCGAGCGCCGCGATAGGCCGCTGTAGATCGGTGATCCGGGCGGCCCGCTCATGCGCGACAGCCTCGGCCACGTGGGCGCGCCGGCGCGCGTCGGGCCGTAGCGCGACGACACCCCGAGCGGAACCGGTACCGGCCCAGCACCGGCACCCGCGCCGCCCCCGCGGCCCGCTCCAAGCATCCGGGGATGCCGTCGTGGATCGACTCGGCGCCGCCGGGCAGGTCAGGTCTGCGGTGGGCCGGTGCGGCACGGCCTGGGCCGGGCCAGCGCCCTGCTGCCGGGTACATCATCGGCGAGGCGCTGAACTGTGGCGCGCAGCCAGTGGAAGCCCGGCCGTCGGTGCGCGCGGCCCGCCGACTGCCCGGACCGCCGCCGACCGAACCGTCGAGCGCCCACGGTGGCGCCCGATGCGGTGCGGTCAGCGGCGACGGTTCCTGGGCTGCCAGACGACCAGGGCGGTATTGCGCTGGGGCGGGATCAGTTCCGGGCGGTAATCCGGCCGGGACCGCTCCCGTTCCAATGCCGCGCTGAGTTCCGCGACGCGCTGCTGGAGTTCGCTCACCTGGTTGGTGAGTTCGATGATGCGTTTGATCCCGGCCAGGTTGACACCTTCGTCCTGGGAGAGCCGCTGCACCTCGCGCAGCAGCTCCACGTCCCGCTCCGAATAGCGCCGGCCACCACCCGAAGTGCGCTGCGGCGTAACCAATCCCAGCCGGTCGTAGGTGCGCAACGTCTGCGCGTGCATACCGGCCAACTGGGCGGCCACCGAGATCACGAAGTACTCGGGGGGGGGGGGGGCCCCCGCCCCGGCGGGCCCCGGGGGCCCCGGGGGGGGGGGTTGGGGGGCGGCCCCGGGCCCCCCCCGGGGGGGGGGGGACCCCGGGGGCGTGAAGCGCGGCGCGGCCCCCGGGGACCGGGCG
>NZ_JARWPM010000038.1 GCF_029869215.1 Nocardia carnea | reverse complement strand
GTGCGGCGGCCGACCCGGCGAACGCCTGGATCACGGCGCGGGTCACCTCCGGGGCGAGGACACCGTCCCCGGCGGCCACGGGCCGAACCCTCTCAGGGCCTCGTAAGACTCGGCGCCGCCGTGGTTGCGTCCGGTTCCGGGTTGTGTGAACCACCCAGGGCCTCGTAGGACTCGGCGCCGCCGTGGTCGCGTCCGGGTTGTGTGAACCACTCAGGGCCTCGTATAAGGACTCGGCGCCGCCTTGGTTGCGCTTTCGCGTGGCGTTCGGGCCGCAAGTCGAAATCCGGGTAAACCGGGATTGAACTGAAGGCGGGCGACAGCAGTTATGAAGGTCCTCACAGCCGTGGCCGGCGAGTGGGGACCGGGGGCGGGGTCGGCGCTTCCGCTAACAGTACGAGCGTTACGCTAAAACCCCATGTCAGGGCTACTCGTGAGTAGAGTTTCGTGGGGCAATGTGCTGGCTACTTTTGCAGACTTAACAATCTTGTGGCCGATCCTAGCTCGGATTCACAGAAGCAACAGGTAGACGGCGTTTTGATCGTGTGCCATCGTGTGGAAGTACCCCCGCTGGGCATTGCAAGCCTGCGAATCGTCGATCCAGCAGTGCGGTGCGGAAACGCACCGTCGACGCGGACCGGCGGACCGACCGAACAAGGAAGTGGAGTCGAAGATGTCGACCACCGGCACCCCGAAGACCCCCGAGGAAATCCAGCAGGATTGGGACACCAACCCGCGCTGGAAGGGCGTCACCCGCAACTACACCGCCGAGCAGGTGTCGAAGCTGCAGGGCACTGTCGTCGAAGAGCACACCCTCGCGCGGCGTGGCTCGGAGATCCTCTGGGATCTGGTGAACAACGAGGACTACATCAACTCCCTCGGCGCCCTCACCGGTAACCAGGCGGTGCAGCAGGTGCGCGCCGGCCTCAAGGCCATCTACCTGTCGGGCTGGCAGGTCGCCGGTGATGCGAACCTCTCCGGGCACACCTACCCCGACCAGAGCCTCTACCCGGCCAACTCGGTGCCCAACGTGGTCCGCCGCATCAACAACGCGCTGCTGCGCGCCGACGAGATCGCCAAGGTCGAGAACGACACCTCCGTCGAGAACTGGCTGGCCCCGATCGTCGCCGACGCCGAAGCCGGCTTCGGTGGCGCGCTGAACGCCTACGAACTGCAGAAGGCCATGATCGCCGCCGGCGCCGCCGGTGTGCACTGGGAAGACCAGCTGGCCTCGGAGAAGAAGTGCGGCCACCTCGGTGGCAAGGTGCTCATCCCCACCCAGCAGCACATCCGCACCCTGACCTCCGCGCGCCTGGCCGCCGACGTCGCCCAGGTGCCCTCGGTGATCATCGCCCGCACCGACGCCGAAGCCGCCACCCTCATCACCTCCGATGTGGACGAGCGCGACCGCGAATTCCTCGACGGCACCCGCACCGCCGAGGGCTTCTTCGGCGTGAAGAACGGCATCGAGCCCTGCATCGCGCGTGCCAAGGCCTACGCCCCCTACGCCGACCTCATCTGGATGGAAACCGGTGTGCCGGACCTCGAGGTCGCCCGGAAGTTCGCCGAGGCCGTCCGCGGCGAGTTCCCGGACCAGCTGCTGGCCTACAACTGCTCGCCGTCCTTCAACTGGAAGGCGCACCTGGACGACGCGACCATCGCCAAGTTCCAGCGCGAACTGGGTGCCATGGGCTTCAAGTTCCAGTTCATCACCCTGGCCGGCTTCCACTCGCTCAACTACGGCATGTTCGACCTGGCCTACGGCTACGCCCGCGAGGGTATGACCGCCTTCGTCGACCTGCAGGAGCGCGAGTTCAAGGCCGCCGCCGAGCGTGGCTTCACCGCCATCAAGCACCAGCGTGAGGTCGGTGCCGGCTACTTCGACACCATCGCCACCACCGTCGACCCGAACACCTCGACGGCCGCCCTGAAGGGCTCCACCGAAGAGGGACAGTTTCACTGAGCCGCGCTGACGCGCGGCGGGGTTTCGGCCCCTTTGGTCCCTGCTTTCCGCACTCGACACTCGCGGCTTCGCCGCATCGCATCGAGCACGGAAAGCATGGCCGGGCCGATACCTCCAAGGGCCTCGCTGGACTCGGCACCGCCGCTGGGCGCGTCGAGAACGGCACGGCCGGGTTCCGGGTTTCCCGGAACCCCAGGTGGTATCCGTGACGGATACCGGCAACCACTACCTCGGTAGGGGTGTACCCGCCGCCCCCTCGCAACAGCCCGGCGAGGGGGCTTCGGTGCCTCTACTGTGGATCGCGTAGACACGACTCACCCCCATGCCGGTGCACCCGTCGTCACGCCGCTGTACCAGGCAGTATGCGTTCTCGGAACACCCTGACGTTCGGGGCCCGTCTCGTTCTGGAGCGACAGAGCGGGGGAGCGAAGCGGAGGAGCGGCGGAGTGAAGAACGAGACCTCGGGGGCCCCGAACCACGCGACGCCGGAGGCGGCGCCAAAAGATACAGGAGCGAGATCGTGAGCGAAAAGATTCAGCGCGTCGGTGTTATCGGCGCCGGACAGATGGGCGCCGGCATCGCGGAGGTGTGCGCCCGCGCGCATGTCGATGTGCTGGTGTACGAGCAGACCCGGGAACTCGCCGCGGCCGGCCGGTCGCGCATCCTGCGGTCGCTGGACCGCGGTGTGAGCAGCGGCAAGATCACCGAACGCGAGCGTGAACAGGCGGCCTGGCGGCTGCGGTTCACCTCCGACCTGGGTGATTTCGCCGACCGCCAGCTCGTGGTGGAGGCCGTTCTGGAAGACGAGAAGGTCAAGACGTCGATCTTCGCCGAACTGGACAAGGTGGTCACCGACCCGAACGCGGTGCTCGCCTCCAACACCTCCTCGATTCCGATCATGAAGATCGCCGTCGCGACCAACAACCCCGAGCGGGTCGTCGGGATGCACTTCTTCAACCCGGTGCCGGTGCTGCCACTGGTCGAACTGGTGACCACGCTGAAAACCAGTGGCGCCGTCACCGAGCGCTCCGAGAAATTCGCCGCCGAAATCCTGGGCAAAGAGGTCGTGCGTTCCTCGGACCGCTCCGGTTTCGTGGTCAACGCTCTGCTGGTGCCCTACCTGCTGTCCGCCATCCGGATGGTCGAATCCGGCTTCGCCACCAAGGAAGACGTCGACAAAGCCATGGTGCTGGGCTGCGCCCACCCGATGGGCCCGCTGGCGCTCACCGACCTGGTCGGCCTGGACACGGTCAAATCCATCGCCGACTCCATGTACGGCGAATTCAAGGAACCGCTCTACTCGGCCCCGCCCCTGCTCATGCGCATGGTGGAAGCCGGACTTCTCGGCAAGAAAACCGGTGCGGGCTTCTACCAGTATTAATTTGCGCCGACTCCGTCGGCGCGGGTTTCGGTCCCTTTGGTCCCTACTGTCAGCACTCGACACTCGCGGCTGCGCCGCCTCGCATCGAGCACTGACAGCAGGGACGGGTCAAAACCTTTGAGGGCCTCGTAAGACTCGGCGCCGCCGTGGTCGCGTCCGGTTTCGGGTATGACGTTGCCAGGGCCTCGCCGGACTCGGCGCCGCCGTGGTTGCGTTCGATTTCGGGATCAGAGGGCTCCGAGTCGCACCGGTTCGGTGCCGCGGCTGGGCCCAGGCAGTGGCAGGTGTGGACCGAGACTCGGCCGGTGCGGCCGCTGGGCGCGTTCGGGGACGGATGCGGGAAGTCCGTGCGACGCTGGAGTCGGTGTGGGCGGTCGGGCATGTTGGGGGCGGCAGTGGGCAAGACTCGAGCAGGGGCGGTTCCGGGGTCGTCGGCGGGCGACCCGGATTCGTGGGTAGGACAGGGGCAAGGATCGGCACCGTCGGTGGTGGTGGCGCCTGATGACACGGAGGTCGGCAATGGTCAACGTCAGCGAGGGGTTCGGGTCGAGTGTGCTCGGCTATCCGCGGATCGGTCCGCACCGGGAGCTCAAACGCGCGCTCGAGGCGTACTGGCGCAAGTCGATAACGCAACAGGAATTGCGTGCGGTCGCGCGCGATATCCAGGAACAGCAGTTCCATGAGCTCGCGGCCACCGGACTCACCCAGGTGCCGGGCAATACCTTCTCGTTCTACGACCATGTGCTCGACAACGCGCTGCTGTTCGGTGCGGTGCCGTCCCGGTTCGCCGAATACCGGGAGGAGCTCGACGAGCTGGATTTCTATTTCCTGATGGCCCGCGGGCGCCCCGATCTGCCGCCACTGGAACTGGTGCGATTCTTCGGCACCAATTACCACTACCGCCAGCCCGAACTCGACGCCGATACCGAATTCTCGTTGCATCCCGAGGCCCTGCTCGACGAATGGGACCGGGCGATGGCCGCGGGTATCGAATTGCGGCCGGTGGTGCTGGGGCCGGTGTCGCTGCTGCTGCTGTCCAAGGCCGGCAGTGTGCCGGGTGAATCGGCCGGTTTCGACACCGTCGAATTGCTGGACAAACTGCTGCCGGTGTACGAGGAGCTGTTCGAGATCCTGGCCCGGCGCGGGTCCACCTGCGTCCAGCTCGACGAACCCTGCTTCACTGCCGAACGGTCGCCGGCCGAACTGGCGGCGTTCGAACGTGCCTACGACCGGCTGTCCAAGGCGCCGCTGCGGCCGCGCCTGCTGGTCACCGGGCAGTACGGTGATTTCGGTGAGGCGCTGACCATTCTCGCCGCGTCCGGGGTGGAGGCGATCGGGCTGGATCTGGCGTCCTACCGGATGCGCCCGGAGGATCTCGCCGCGATTCCCGGGATCCGGCGCAAACGCCTGTACGCGGGCGTGATCAGCGGGACGAATGTGTGGCGGGCGGACCGCTACGTCACGCTCGAGTACCTGAACGAACTCGCCCAGGTGTGCCCGGACCTGGTGGTTTCCACCGGAACCACGCTGTTGCACGTTCCTTACGACGTACTCGCCGAATACGATATCGACGGGAACGTTGCCGACCGGCTGGCTTTCGCCAAGCAGAAAGTCGGCGAGGTGGTGTCGCTGGCGAAAGCGCTCACCGAGGGGCCCTCCGACAAATGGCGTAAACGCCCGGGTGAGGTGCATTTCAAACAGAAGCACGCCGTGCGGCAGCGCGTCTACGCGATCACCCCGGAAATGCGGGAACGCGAACCCTATGCGGTGCGCCGCGCCGCGCAGCAGGAAAAGCTGCAACTCCCCTTGGTGCCCGCGACCACGCTGGGCTCCTATCCGCAGACCGCCGAGGCGCGGCAGGCCCGGCATCACCTGGGTGAAGGCCGGATCTCCTACGACGAATACCGCAAGAAGATCGAAGCCGAGATCGCCGCGACCATCGCCCTGCAGGAAGATATCGGGCTCGATGTGCTCGTGCACGGTGAGCACGAACGCAACGATATGATCCAGTACTTCGCCGAATTGCTGGACGGATTCGCGACCACACATTTCGGCTGGGTGCAGGTCTACGGTTCGCGCTGTGTGCGGCCGCCGATCATCTACGGTGATGTGTCCCGGCCGGCCCCGATGTCGGTGGAATGGATCACCTACGCGCAGTCGCTGACCGATAAACCGGTCAAAGGCATGGTCACCGGTCCGGTCACCATGGTGGCGCGGTCGTTCGTCCGGCAGGATCAGCCGCTCTACGAAACCGCCGATCAGGTGGCCCTGGCCATCCGCGACGAGGTGGTCGATCTGGAACGCGCCGGGATCGGCATCATCCAGGTCGACGAACCGGCCCTGCGTGAGCTGTGGCCGGCCCGCCCGGAGGGCCGCGCGGAATATCTGCGCTGGGCGATCGGCGCGTTCCGGCTGGCGACTTCCGGCGTGCGGCCGGATACCCAGATCCACACCCATATCCCGTACTCGGGCCGTACCGAGATCGTGCAGGCCATCGAACAGCTCGATGCCGATGTGACGGCGATCGTCGCGACCCGGTCGATCGAATGGGTACTCAAGGCGCTCGAAGAGGACTACGCCTCCGGCCACGGCCTCAGCCACGGCGTCGGCCCGGGTGTCTACGAGAGCCGCTCGGCCCGTATCCCCGATATCGACGAACTGGACGAACTGCTCACCGCCGCCGCCGCGGCAGTCGGCCCGGAACGCCTGTGGGCCAACCCGGACGGCGGCCTCAAAACCCGCCACCACTGGCAGCTGGACCCCGCCCTGCGCAATATGGTCGCCGCCGCCCGCCGCGTCCGCCGCCGCCTCGAAGACCCCGAACAGCAATAGGCAGTCCGAGCAGCTCGAACGCAACCACGGGTGCCGAGTCTTACGAGGCCTCGCTGGCCAACATAATCCCGGAACCCGACGCGACCACGGCGGTGCCGAGTCTTACGAGGCCCTGAGAGGGTTTGGCCCGTCCCTGCTGTCAGCGCTCGATGCGATGCGGCGCAGCCGCGAGTGTCGAGTGCTGACAGCAGGGACCAAGGGGGCCGAACCCCGCGCGCGCCAGCGCGCAAAAAATACTGTAGGCATTAACCCATGAGTAGTGTTGCCGCGTATGCCATGGCCGGGCCCGATGCCGCGTTCGAGAAGGTCACCATCGAGCGGCGGGCGCTCGGTCCGCGGGATGTGCTGATCGATATCGCCTACGCGGGGATCTGCCATTCCGATATTCATACCGCGCGCAACGAATGGGGTGGGGCCGCCTACCCGTGCGTTCCGGGGCACGAGATCGCGGGCACCGTGGCCGCGGTCGGGTCCGCGGTCACCGCGCATCGGGTGGGTGATCGGGTCGGTGTCGGCTGCATGGTCGATTCCTGCGGGGTGTGTGAACCGTGCTTGGAGGGCGATGAGCAGTACTGCACCCGTGGGGCGGTGATGACCTACAACAGCCGGGTCCCCGAGGAGGTGCAGCCCGGCGGGCACACTCTGGGCGGCTATGCCACCCAGATCGTGGTGACCGAGAACTTCGTGGTCGGAATTCCGGAAGGTATAGACCTGTCGGTGGCCGCGCCGCTGCTGTGCGCGGGGATCACGGTGTATTCGCCGCTGCGGCAGTGGGGTGCCGGGCCGGGTACGCGAGTCGCGATTATCGGAATGGGCGGGCTCGGCCATATGGCCGTGAAAATCGCGGCGGCGCTGGGTGCCGAAGTATCGGTGCTGAGCCATTCGCTGAGCAAACAGGAAGACGGGAAACGATTCGGCGCCCAGCACTACTACGCCACCAGCGATAAGCAGATCTTCCGGGAACTGCGTAGCCACTTCGACCTGATCATCAATACTGTCTCCGCCGATCTGCCGATCAACGACTATATGAAGCTGCTGCGCCTGAACGGCTCCCTGGTGGTGCTCGGCTTGCCGGAACAGCCGCTGACGGTGCAACCGAAGGTGCTGGCCGGGCGGCGGCGGTCGCTGACGGGTTCGATGATCGGCGGTATCGCGCAAACCCAGGAAATGTTGAATTTCTGCGCCGAACACGGAATCGGCGCGGAAATCGAGGTGATTTCCGCGGACGAGATCGACGGCGCCTACGAGCGGGTCGTGGCCAGCGATGTGCGGTACCGGTTCGTCATCGATACCGCGACCATATGACCCAGGGGCCGGCCCGAATTCTGCCGGGCGGCTCCGGCTGGATCGACCGGTATCGAAGAATGCGCACCGCCCCGCAAAGCCCTTTTCCACACTGTGGAGAAGCCTGTGGAAAACCCGCCGAGGTCTTGTGGATGGATTCATCCCCGTATGGACGGATTTCCGGGGATTCGTCCGCCGGGTCCCGGAATTCTATTGATTCGGTGTCCGCCGGATAACGACCGAAGAAGATTTCCGGCCGCCCGGTTCGTCGTTTCCACCAGCGGATATCGACCCGTCAGCGCCGGTTTCCGCGCGGTTTCCCGCACCGCGGTCGCTCTGCGCTGTGACGCCGGCGTAACCGAATCAGGCCGTGGCCTGTGGTTCCACAGGCCCGGGACGCCTGGTATCCCCAGGGGTCACCCAGCCTGTGGATAACTGGGGAAACCTGTGGATAACTTTCCGCGCCGCAGGTCCGCGATGCCCTCGTACCGCCACGGCGATCCGAAATATCCCCATGCCTCGCCCGGTTGGGAGAAACTTGAGGAGACCGTTTCTGCCGATCGACGCAACCGCGGCCCCGCCCGATCCAGCGAGGACACTTGGAGGACTGATAGCCCCGAAACCGAACGCAGCCACGGCGGCGCCCCGTCCAGCGAGGTCTCGCAGGGCTCCTGACCCCAGAACCGTCGCCGCGAGCGCAGCTCCTCGACACAGCCGCGGTTGCGCCGAGTTCAGCGCGGTATTGGCCGGGCTCGTACCCCCGATACCGAACGCGACCAGCGGCGGCGCCGAGTCTTACGAGGCCTTCGGCGGTTCACGTAACCCCGAGCCAGGCCCGCCCAGCAACAGCGCCGAGTGCAGCGAGGCCCTGGCAGGCCTACGTAGCCCTGAAACCGGACGCGCTCACGGTGGTGTGTCTTGCGAGGCCCTGTGGGGCCTGCGTAACCCCGGAACCGGACGCGCTCACGGTGGTGTCGTGTCTTGCGAGGCCTTGTGGGGTTCACGTAACTCCCGAACCCGACGCGGCCACGGTGGTGTCGAGTCTTGCGAGGCTCTGTGGGGTTCACGTAACCCCCGAACCCGACGCGACCACGGCGCTGCCGAGTCTTACGAGGCCCTGAGTGGTTTTGGCCCGTGCCCGGGGGGGGGGGGGGGGGGGGGGGGGGGCGGGGGCGCCGGCGGGGGGGGCGGGCGGCGGCG